>CAZJAR010000104.1:0-7668 GCA_964543785.1 uncultured Synergistaceae bacterium
AGGTCATTGACACGCCTCCCGGGTTCAAGGGCGACACGGTTTCAAGCAGCGGCAAGCCGGCGAAGCTCGAGACGGGGATTACCATCACGGTTCCCCTGTTCATTAACGTGGATGATACAATAATTGTGGATACCCGCACCGGACAGTATGTCGAGCGGGCAAAAAAATAAGACAGGCAAAGGGAGGTAATGAAGATGAGCGCACGGGAGAAAATAGCCTATCTCAAGGGACTGCTTGATGGTTTGGGGCCCGCGAAGGATGAGGGACAGAACAAGATTTTTGGGGCTATGGTCGATGCTCTCGACGCGCTTTCTCAGGAAGTCGCCGACCAGGGTGAGCTCATGGAGGAGCAGCGTGAGCTCTATGAGGACCTTGCGGATGACTGCGCCCTTCTCGACGAGGATCTCGACGCGCTGGAAAAGGCCTTTGCCGAGTGCAGCGGCGAGGATTTTGACGACGACGATGACGACGAGGACGAAGATGAGGATGACGAGGACGCTTTCGACGAGAGTTATGTTTCGGTGACCTGTCCGTCCTGCGAGTATGTCTTCTATTACCAGCCCGATGAATACGAAGTGGACGAACCCCTTCAGTGCCCAGGCTGCGGAAAGGAATTCCCGCAGCAGAACCGTTAAATTACCACGCAATTCAGGAAGGGAGGTCTCGCAATGAGTGAGATGTACAAATCGCAGGAACCGGAAATGGACGAAGTCGCAAAGCCGGAAGGCGGACTGAGCGAGATGGCTGAACAGGAAGGTCCCGACGAGATTTCTTCTGTGAACGGCAGCATCCATATCAGCGAGGAAGTGATTATGGAGCTGGCCAAGAAAACCCTGACGACGATCCCCGGAGTGCAGCCGGCCAGTCCCGGAATAGCTTCCAAGCTCGGCATAGGAAGAAAGGCCAGCGACGGCATCCGCGTTTCCGTGGAGGACAAGTTCCCGCCCGTGGTGACCGTCGATGTTTACATCATGGTGAAGTTCGGCCTTCGCATTCCCGATGCCGCTTGGGATGTTCAGGAAGCGATCAAGAAGACCCTCGAGCAGTATACCGGCTATGACGTGAAGGCAGTGAACATAAACGTCCAGGGGATTTACTTCAAGGAAAAGCCCGCAGCGGCTCCTGCTCCCGAACCGGTTGAGGAAGAAAAGGCCGCTCCCTACGAGGCTCCTGCAAATGCATCCGCTCCTTTTGTCGATGCCGACGATGCTGAGGTCGAAGAGGAAGCCGAAACAGTCGAGAAACCAATTCCGCCCGAGGTGGAACAGCTTTAGCGAAGGACCTTGAGAGGGCCGGCCCTCTCTTTTTGTACGACCGGCCCTTCTCCTTATAGGGGTGGTGGATATGTATCTATTCTGGAAGCGGAATACCCTCGGCGACGTGTCGGTATCTTCGGCGGGAATCCGGAGTTTCGTCAGGCATTATTTGACGAAGCCTTTTGGATGCGATCTTGTGTCTCTTCCCGCCGGTGAGGATTGCTTATTTATCATGCTTTCCCATCCCAAGGGGCAGACCTCTCCCGGCATGGGCGAGGCCGAGGAAAGAATACGAAATGCCCTGGAGAAACTGGGCTTCTCCGTGAGAATTTCCTGGGTCGAGGTGGAAAAAACTCCCTTCGAACCCTTCGGTGACCTTGCCTCCCTTGTCAGGAAGCCGCTGACTTGGGCTCTGCTCGGCGCAGCGCTCGGTGTGCTGTTTATGGTTGGATTCGGGCCCTTCTTCTGGACCCTTGTCTGGGGTGCGGCTTTTTATTTTGCTACTGTTTTTCTGCTGTCCGAGAAAGGCGAGCGGATTCTGAAGAAACTGAAGGGTATTGCTGGGAGGTAATGGTTTGATTCGCACGTTTTTGCCGCAGAAGCGTCATCGGTCCCGGGAGATGGCGCTTCAGCTGTTGTATTCGCTGGATCTGCGCAGGGGCCAGACCCCGGAACAGGCGCTGGAGCTTTATCCCGCGGACGAAGACCCGGAGATTCAGGAATATGCACGAATTTTGACATGCGGCGCGTGGGAACGGCGGAGAGAGATCGATGATCTCATCCGGGAACACGTTACCGGATGGCGTCCGGAGCGGATGCTGGCGGTCGACAGGGCCGCGCTGAGGATGGCTATTTTCGAAGCGGTCATCACCCGGATGACACCGGTTCCCGTGGCTATCTCCGAGGCAGTCGAACTTGCGAAGACCTTCGGGGAGGAAGAATCCGGAAAATTCGTCAACGGCGTCCTGGGGCGGATTGTCCGGGCTCTTGCACCCGGGAGTGCCGAAGTCCGGGAGGAACCGAAGGAACAGGAGCTGCCCCATGGCGGAACGGAAACTCCACCAGCTGACAGTTGACGAGCTGACGTTCCGGATTTCATCCCTCCTTCTCCAGGACCCGGCGCTCCAGTCGGCGGTGGTGAGGGGGGAAGTGGCGGAACTGAAGAAACACTCGAGCGGCCATGTCTACTTCACTCTTCTTGGCTCGGAGAGCCGTATCTCCTGCGCTCTCTTCCGGAATTATCTTCCCTATGTCCCCCAATGGCCCCGAAACGGCGATGAGGTGCTCGCCGAAGGGGCCGTTTCATTGTATCCCCCCCGGGGATCGTACCAGCTTATCGTCCGGCGTATCGTTCCCCTCGGTCAGGGAGCGGCGGAGCGTGCCCGTATCGAGCTGGAGCAGCGTCTGGAAAAGGAAGGCCTTTTCGACGTCCGGCTGAAGCGTTCTCTTCCTCTTTTTCCCGAAAAAGTGGCGGTGGTGACCTCGCGGACCGGCGCAGCACTCCGGGATGTGGTGGCGGTTGCCGGGAAACGGATGCCTTCCTGCGCTCTTGTCGTTATTCCGGCCCAGGTGCAGGGGTACGAGGCACCGGAAGAGATCTGCTCCGGGCTGGCGAAAGCCGGCGGGGTGGAGGATGCGGAGTGTGTCCTCCTGGTTCGGGGAGGCGGCAGCCGGGATGACCTCACTCCCTTTGATGACGAGCGGGTAGTCCGGGCTGTCCGGAACTGTCCCCTGCCCGTTGTCGCCGGTATCGGCCATGAAATTGACGAGACCCTGGCCGACAAGGCGGCGGATGTCCGTGCGGCGACCCCCTCTGCGGCGGCGGAACGGGTATTCCCCGATTCGGCGGATATCCTGTCCTCTCTCGCCCAGAAGCATCGCATTCTCCGGTCGGCCATGGACAGGGAGATCCGGTCCTTTGAAAAAGACCTTGCCTCCTGTCTGGACAGGGGAAGGACTGTGGCGGAGCGGGAAATCGCCCTCGGGGTTTCCTCTGCCGAACTCCTGCTTTCCCGGCTGGGATCGGGGAGTGACCGGGCTCTCGCTTCTGCGGGAGAGCGCCTCGCTGCCTTCGGGGCATCACTGAACAGTCTCTCGCCGCTGAAGGTTTTTGACCGCGGGTACAGCCTCTGCGAGAAGGATGGGATTCCCGTCACGTCCGCCGGTTCGCTTGAGAAGGGCGACGGCGTCACCCTGCGGTTCTCCGACGGTGATGCCGGGGCTGTCGTTTCACGGGTTTCCTCGCGAAAGCCGGGATAAAGCTTCGGATTCCCTGATCTGTCATTCCGAGCGAATGTCTCTGCCATCCCGAGCGAAGGGCCCTGTCATCCCGAGCGAATGTGAGGGATCTGCTCTTGATTCTGAAAAGCCCTCAACCCGAGATCCCTCGCCCCCTTCGGGGATGCTGCGCGATCGCTTCGCTCCGTCGGGATGACAGAAAAAACGCTCCTCAGGAAGACAAGAAAAAAATCAGTTCTCACAAGGAGGTTTTTCATGGTTCCTCCGGTTTTGTACTGGAAAAACAATCGGCTTTATATTCTTGACCAGCGGGTGCTTCCCGGCGCGGTGATGTTCCTCGAATGCACCACCGCCGAAGACGTGGCCGTGGCCATTGAGACCCTTGCGGTGCGTGGGGCGCCTGCTATCGGCATTGCCGCCGCCTTTGGCGTGGCCATGGCAGCACACGACGGGCGGGCAGCCGCCCTTGACGCGTCAAGGCGCCTTGTACGAACCCGCCCCACGGCGGTGAACCTCTTCTGGGCTCTTCGAAGGATGGAGGAAAAGATGGCCTCTCTTCCCGACGAAAACCTTTTCGAGAACCTGCTCGCCGAAGCGGGGATGATCCTTGCCGGCGACCTGGAATGCAACCGGGCCATGGGAAGTGCGGGGGCTGAACTGCTGCCGCCGGCATGTACTGTGATCACCCACTGCAATGCCGGGGCCCTGGCCACGGGCGGCCACGGAACGGCCCTGGGGGTCATACGATCCGCCCGGGAGGCGGGGAAGGACGTGAAGGTCTTTTCCTGCGAGACCCGCCCCGTTCTGCAGGGAGCCAGGCTTACCGTCTGGGAGCTCATGGAGGACGGTTTCGACGTGACGCTTATCTGTGACAACATGGCCGGCAGCCTGATGAAGAAGGGCGGGATTGACGCCGTGATCGTTGGAGCCGACAGGATTGCGGCCAACGGCGACACGGCGAACAAGATCGGCACCTATCCCCTGGCGGTGCTTGCCCGTCATCACGGCATTCCCTTCTACGTGGCCGCGCCTCTGTCCACCATCGATCCCGGCCTTTCCTCGGGACGGGACATCCCCATCGAGGAGCGGAAGGCCGTTGAAGTGAAGCGCCTTCCGGGAGGCGGAATGCTTCCCGACGACTACAGGGTATGGAACCCGGCCTTCGACGTGACGGACGGGGATCTCATTTCCGCCATCATTACCGAGAAGGGTGTGCTCCGGCCCCCCTTCGGACCTGCCATTCACGCTCTTTTCAAGGAGGAAAACAATTATGGACTATAGAATCGCGGACCTGGGTCTTGCCCCTTCCGGTCAAAAAAAGATCATGTGGGCGAAGCAGTACATGCCCGTTCTTCGGCTGCTGGAAGAGAAGTACCGCAAAGAACAGCCCCTGGCCGGGACGGTGATTTCGGCGTGCCTTCACCTGGAGGCGAAGACGGCCTGCCTGCTGATCCTTCTGAAGGATCTCGGCGCGAAGGTGACGGCCGCAGGGAGCAACCCCCTTTCCACCCAGGACGATGTCTGCGCCGCCCTTGTGGAGAACGGCGTGTCGGTGTACAGCCACCACGGCATGACCACTGATGAATATTTCGAGAATATCCGTTCCACCCTCGCCGTGAAACCGAACATCATCGTGGACGACGGAGCCGACCTTGTGGCAGCGGTGCACAGCGAGATGCGGGATCTGCTGCCGGGAATCCGGGGCGGGTCAGAGGAGACCACATCCGGTGTGAAGCGCCTGAAGTCCATGGCCAACGAAGGGGTGCTGGCTTTCCCCATGATTTCGGTGAACGACGCCCACAGCAAGTATCTCTTCGATAACCGGTACGGCACGGGACAGTCGGTGATGGACGGTGTCCTCCGCACAACGAACATGCTGATTGCGGGTAAGAACGTGGTGATCGCGGGATACGGCTGGTGCGGCAGGGGAGTCGCCATGCGGGCCTCAGCACTGGGCGCCCGGGTGATCGTGACGGAGATCGACCCCCACCGGGCCTTCGAAGCCCTCATGGACGGCTACGAAGTGGCCTCCATGGACGACGCCGCTTCCCGCGGGGACATATTCCTCACCCTCACCGGCAACACCAGGGTTCTCCGCCGGGAACACTTCGAGAAGATGAAGGACGGTGTGCTCCTCGGGAACGCCGGTCATTTCGACGTTGAAATCTGCAAGCCGGACCTCGTGGATCTTTCGTCCTCGGTGGAGGAGACCCGCCCCGGCGTGGAGACCTATACCCTGAAGGACGGACGGCGCATCCACCTCCTCGGGGAGGGACGCCTCGTGAACCTGGCCTGCGCCGACGGTCACCCCATCGAAATAATGGATCTGAGCTTCGCGCTCCAGCTCGAGTCGGCCGTCTTCCTGGCGAAGAACACGCTCAAGGCGGGCCTGTACGATGTGCCCCAGGCCATCGACAGGGCTGTCATGGAGGCGAAGCTTGCCTCTCTGAACATCCGGCTGGACAGGATGACTCCCGAACAGGAAGAATACATGAAAAGCTGGGTGGAATGACATGTCCCTCCTGCTGAAGAATTTCCTGCTCTGCGATGGGGGAATGGAGAAAGCCCGCTGCGGATCGGTGCTGGTCGAGGACGGGAAGATCGCCTCGATCGGGTCTCCGGACTGGGCTCCTTCCGCCGACGGGACTGTGGACGGCAGGGGAAAGAAGGCCCTTCTTCCGGGCTTCGTGAATGCTCACACCCATGCCGCCATGAGTCTTCTGCGTGGAATCGGCGAAGAGGCCCCTCTCATGGAGTGGCTGAAGGAGAAAATATGGCCTGCCGAGGCGAAGCTCGGGCGTGAGCACGTCTATTGGGGAACCCGGCTCGCGCTGCTTGAGATGGCGGCGAACGGAATAACGGCTTTCGGCGACATGTATTTCTTCATGGACGCCGTGGTGGAGGCTTCGCTCGAGATGGGCATGAAGTGTGCAGTGAGCCGGGGCATCGTGGGGCCGGAACAGGTGAAGCTGGATGAAGGCCTGCAGCTTGCCGATGCCCGGAAGGGCAGGGAGGATTTCGTCACCGTGCAGCTTGCCCCCCATGCTCCATACACGGTGCCTTTGCCCTTTCTCAAGGAGATCGTGGCGGCGGCGAAAGACCGGGATCTGGGGATCCATTTCCATTTCCTCGAGGCGGAATGGGAGACCGGCTACCTGAGAGACGAGATGAAAATGAACCCTGCCGAGTATCTCATGGAGTCCGGAATTCCGGATGTCAGGCAGTCGGTGCTGGCCCACTGCGTGTGGCTCGACCCGAAGGTTTTTGACGAGGTCGATTTGTCCCGCGTCACCATCGCTCACAATCCGAACAGCAACCAGAAACTGGGAAGCGGCATGATGGACCTGCCGGGCATGATGGAAAAAACCCGGAAAATCGCCCTGGGCACCGACGGCGCCGCGAGCAACAACCGCCTTGACATCTGGGGCGAGATGCGGTCTGCGGCGCTTGTCTCCAAGGGGATTGCGAAGGACCCCACCGCTGTTCCCGCCAGAGATGTGCTGCGGATGGGCACCTTCGAGGGAGCGGAAGCCCTTGGATTTGAAAAGAAAGGCATGATCCGGGAAGGCTGGGCAGCAGACTTTGTGATGGTGGACCTGGACAGGCCGGAGTACGTGGGGATCGACGAGGACAATGCGGCCCATTTCTTCATTTACGCCGGCAGCACGGCAGATGTGGCGGGAACCATGGTCGCCGGAAAATGGCTGTACCGGGACGGGCAATTCCCCGGGGCGGACGCTGAAAAAATTCTCGCCAAGGCAAGAGAAATGAGAGATAATCTGTTGAAGGGGTAGAGGGGATTTGTAGTTGATTGTCATTCCGAGTGAGCGCAGCGACGAGGGATCTGCTTTTGTCTCTGGAAGAATCAACCCGAGATCCTTCGGCCAAAGAGCCGGCCTCAGGATGACAGAGAGGGTGTCATCCTGAGCGGAGCGAAGGTTCCTTGGTTGTCATCCTGAACGAAGTGAAGGATCTGGTCTTAGGGCCTTCAGAATCAACCCGAGATCCTTCGGCCAAAGAGCGGGCCTCAGGATGACAGAGAGGGTGTCATCCTGAGCGGAGCGAAGGTTCCTTGGTTGTCATCCTGAACGAAGTGAAGGATCTGGTCTTAGGGCCTTCAGAATCAACCCGAGATCCTTCGGCCAAAGAGCCGGCCTCAGGATGACAGAGAGGG
>CAZJAR010000105.1:0-7603 GCA_964543785.1 uncultured Synergistaceae bacterium
CCTCCAGCAGCTGAAAGCCGCTGAAGGTATGGCCGTTTTCTACTGGTCAAGCGAAAAGGGTACTGCGGAAGTGGATTTTCTTTTCGAAGCCGGCGGGGACATCGTTCCCCTGGAAGTGAAGGCCGAGGTGAACCTTCAGGCAAAAAGCCTGAAGGCTTTCCGTGAGAAGTACAGGCCGAAAATATCAGTGCGGACGTCCATGGCGCCATGGAAAAAGGAGGACTGGCTCGTGAACCTGCCGTTGTATGCGGTGCAATACATCAGGGAAGCTATCGGGGGATGAGTTGGTTGTCGTTCCGAGCGAGCGCAGCGATCGCGTCCCCGGAGGGGGCGAGGAACCTCGCCTTTGGTTCCGGACTGCCTCAAGAACGAGATCCCTCGGCCTTGGAACTGGCCTTGGTATGACAGCGCTCTGTCGTCCTGAGGAGCGAAGCGACAAGAGAGTCGTTTTCTATTGATTCGCTTTCTATTGATTGTCATCCTGAGGAGCAGAGCGACGAAGGATCTGGTGTTGCCCCTGCTTGTCATCCCGAATGAGCGAAGCGATCGCGGTCGCGCAGCATCCAGAGTGAAGCGGAGGGAGCATCCCCGGTGGGGAAGGATAGGTGTTGCCTTTCCTTTGAGGGGCATAAAAGCGAGATCCTTCGGGCGATGAAACAGCCCTCAGGATGACAATTGCCTTGTCGTCCTGAGGAGCAGAGCGACGAAGGATCTGGTGTTGCCCCTGCTTGTCATCCCGAATGAGCGAAGCGATCGCGGTCGCGCAGCATCCAGAGTGAAGCGGAGGGAGCATCCCCGGTGGGGAAGGATAGGTGTTGCCTTTCCTTTGAGGGGCATAAAAGCGAGATCCTTCGGGCGTGATGCTGCCCTCAGGATGACAATTGCCTTGTCGTCCTGAGCGAAGCGATCGCGGTCGTGCAGCATCCAGAGCGAAGCGGAGGGAGCATCCCCGGAGGGGAAGGACCTCGTTTCCTCCTTAGCGGTATAATCAGCAAACAAAGCGATTGAACAAATACAGGAGCGTTCGGAAGATCCCCGTTTTTACCTGTACATAAAGGAGCGCACAACATGAAAGCGATCGCAGTCAACGGCAGCCCCAGAAAAACATGGAATACGGCAAAACTGCTTGAGCACGCCCTGGCAGGGACCGCAACAAACGGCGCCGAAACCGAGCTGGTACACCTCTACGACCACGACTTCAAAGGGTGCGTCAGCTGCTTCGCCTGCAAAAAAATCGGCGGCAAAAGTTACGGCCGGTGCGCCGTCAACGACGGGCTGGCCCCCATCCTGGAAAAAGCCGCCGGGGCAGACATCCTTCTCCTGGGAACCCCGGTGTACTTCGGCTCCGAAACCGGTGAAATGAGGTGCTTTTTGGAGCGTCTTCTCTTTCCCTTTCTCACCTACACTCCCGACTACGCTTCCATTTTCCCCGGCAGGCTGCAGATCGGGCTGGTCTATACCATGAACAGCCCCGAACAGTTTCTGCCGGCCTTCGGCTACGACAAAACCTTCGCCGCGACCCAGGGAGCCCTGAGCCGGATTTTCGGGAACTGTGAGCTTCTGCTGTCCACGGACACATACCAGTTCAGCGACTATTCGGAATATCTTTCCACCTGCTTTGACGCCGGGGCGAAGAAAAAGCGCCGCGAGGACGTCTTTCCCGATGACTGCCGGCGGGCGTTCGAGCTGGGAGAAAAGCTGGCCGCCGCTGCGAAGGGTTAGGCAACGCAGAAAAAGAATACTCAAGAGATGAAGATCAGCCTTCATCCTCCCCGCCGGACGGCAGGGATTTTCCCTTCCGTTTCTTCGCCGGAAGCATTTTTGCCGCACCCTCCAGCTGCCTGAGATAATCGGACTCGCCCCGGGCTTCCTTCTGCTCGCGGCGAACTGTAAAGGATTCCTTTATAGTTGATAAAAGCTATTTTCCGACTCTAGCCGTACTCTAGCTGCGACACTAGCCGTACCTCTTCATTTGTGAAAGATCGGGCCCGGGCGCAAAAAATACACTTCCGACCGCTTTCAGGTCTATCCCTCTCCACGGCTTTTTATTTTTTACCCCATCGACAGGTATCCCCACTGTCGCTTTTCCCACATACGGGCCAGCTGAAGATGATTCGTCTCGGCATAATCGTAGACGCGGACATCATACATGCCTGCATGCTCCCGGTGCAGGCGCCCAGCGTATTGCTGCAGGTTCCTTTCCATGGGACCGGCAGCGCCAGCATCAGCGTATCGAGCGGGGGATGGTCAAAGCCTTCACCGATCTGGCCTCTGCTGTACAGTGCGATTCCCTTCATGGCGAACTGACAAATTTTCTTTGTGAGTTGTCTCCTGAAACAATTCACTCTCTTCATAAATATTCCGAATATGCTTGCTGATATTTTGCTGCGTAGTTTGAAACAGGGTGGCCATCAAGGGCTGCGTCAGCCAGACGGTTTCATCCTGCAGGCGCACCTCGAGCTTTATCCTGCCGTCCTCGGACCGGTACACAAGAAGGTCGCCCCTGCTCTGATCGTCATTTCCCTGGTGCGCTTCCATTGAGCCTGAACTCATGCAAACCCGGCCCCTTTCATAATCCTGCGTTCCAGTGTAATGTTGCTGTCTTCTTTCAAAAAGCTCCTCTAAACTGTTTTCTCCCGAACACTTATTGGTTAAAAAAATGTCCAAATTCACCCCATGAAACAAGAGCTGTATTTTACTTTTGGCTTTTATATTCGTCATACAATGCCCGGGCAATTGCCTTCGCCCTTGCCTGGGCTTCGGGAGATACTTTCTCCCTGCTGAACATTCCAACGCCTTCCAGGTCTTCAACTTTTTCCTTGGCTCCTGCATGACCGTTCATGGCAGCTAGATAAAACCATTTGTACGATTCCTCATAATCTGTAGGATAATCCTCTGAATAACCGTATACCATCCCCAGATTATACTGAGACGGGACATAGCCTCTTGCCGCAGCCTTTTTGAACCATTCAATGGCCTTTATGGGGCTCTTTTCGACGCCTCTTCCGAACAGGTACATCAGGCCCAGTTCGTCGGTGGCATCAACGCTTCCCTGCGCTATCTGCCTCTTGTACTGCTCCACAGCTTCCTTTTCACTCTCCGAATTACCCCGGCCGACTTCATACATAGCCCTCAGACCGGTTTTTGCCTCGTATTCCTTGCCTTCCAGTGCCATGCGATACCAAAAAAGGGCTTTTGTAACATCAGTTTGAATATAAAGGCCCTTATCAAACATTGCTCCAAGGAAATTCTGTAGGGCAGGCTGGTTTTGAACCGCCTTCAAAAACCACTCCTGTGACTCTTTTAGTCTGCCCTGGGTATGCCTGATCCACCCCAATACAAATTGTGCCCTTGTGTTGTTTGTTGCGGCGCTTTCAAGAGCGGGTAGAATTTCATCAAAAAGACCACCTGAAAACCCCTGGGAAAAAGAGGTTGAGCCATACATTAGAAGGTTAATGCTTTCTGCCTTGCGCAAAAAGGAAACGTCAGCCTTTCTGCCGCTGTCATTGATGACTGAAACAATAAAGGCAGGCAGAAGGTTATCTCTTCCCTCTTCAATGTATTTTTTCGCAAAACCAATTGCGGCTTCGTCATTGCCGTTCACCCAGGAAACAATGCAGTTTTCAACAAGTAGCCTGGCATATTGCTCGTCTTTTTCATAAGCATGATTGTATTTATTTCTCAGATAGTTTCGAAAATCTTCAAGGGCAGTTACAAAAGCAATATGATCACTTTTAATGGACCCAAAATTAAAGGGACCCAAGTACATGCTGCCTTCAAAAAAACCTATTGAAAATGTGACAAGCCTGCTCCATGAACAATAGACGGGATCGGATAAAAACTGTTTTGAAAAAATAGCACTTTTTGCTAAAGCCATTCCATCAGAATTGCTGCCCAGCACAGTTGAATCGTAAAGAACATAAATTTCCGATGGATTGCGTATTTCCATGGATTCAGCTGCATTCTCCAGCTTTTCCTTATCGATTGTTTTTCCTACCCCAAGAGAATCGCTGCTGATTGAGACCCTGTTGAAGATTTTCAGTAATTCACTTTGGTCTTCTCTGTCAAGGTTTTTGACGGATGTGAAGATATTCGCAGTGTCAGGGGCTGGCACAGGTTCCATCAAAAGAACCTTTTCCTGAGGTTTTGTCGTTACCTCCGGGGAAGCAGAATCATTTGACGGCATCATCAAATATTGCCGCAATTCCTCAGAGAAAGCCTCGACGTCCATCTTTCCTGAATTTACAGCCTGAAGAAGAGCATTGGATATGTCTTCTTCCACACCAAAAAAGATGTTGGCCTCCAGAAGTTCGACTGCAACATCCTTTTCTCCGCGCTGGAATGCCGTGACAGCTATGAAGATATTATTGATCCAGTCATTAACTCCCACATTTTCCTGAAGGACATCCAGATATTCCGACATTTTCTCATTACTCAGACTATCTCCGCCCATAACGATCCTGTGCTTGATTACCGCAACCAAATAGGGGTCCTGCCTCAGAATAGGAAGCCAGATTTTTTCGAACTCGTCAAAGCACTCCTCGGCCAGCTTTTCATTTCCGCTGGCATACGCCGCTGTTCCATAGTAATACCAAAAAGGCGGGTACATCTTGAAGGAGCGTTCAAGCCGTTTGAACATCCGAACAGCCTGGGCCTTGTCTTCCATTTGAAGAGCTTTTGTATAGTTTCGCAGGTTATCCTGTGTAATGCGGTATTCATCAGGGAGGCTGTATTTTCGAAGGAGCGTCCATGATGCATTCAGCAACTCTTTTTGAAGCCGGTTAAAATCTTCGATTTTATCTTTCTCAAGCCGCCAAAGACTTTCATCAAGCTGCGACCTGATTTCTGTTTTTTGTTCCTGGTAGCCGAAGTACGCGCTGACTCCAGATACCAGGAGGCTGCCCAGGAAACTCGACAGGCTCCCGCCGTAAGCCCTTACCCCCATCATCGAACGTACCAGCGATCTTTTCTGAAGGGAATCATATTGTTCCTTAAATCTTTTTGCTTCCTCATCCCGCAATGTGCTTGAAGTTATTGAATCCATGAGCTGACGGTACAGGTCGACAATGGAATAATCACTTTCGATTTCCCCAAGCTTCAGGTTGTTAATGATATTCTTGTACTCCTGGTCCAACACGATGCGGTCTTCAGTTGTTACGACCGAATGGACCGACACGACCGCCGCATTCAGGGCCATTATGGTGTTCAGCGGATCATATTCTTCTGCAGCAGCTTCAGGTAACGTTAGAAAAGGGACAAGGGAAAAAAAGCACAAAAAAAGCGCAACCTTAGTCTTTGGGCACATTTTCAGCACCTCCGGAAGCTGAAAGATTTTTTATTGGCCGAATCTGATCGTATTGCAGAGAAAGGGAAAGCACTTATTCATTACTACAGGCCAGACCTCCCGAACACGGCGGAGAAAATTATCCCGTGTAGTTTCCACTGACCCTACGCCAATTATGGAACTTCTCAAAGCTGTCAATATAGCTTCTCTCTCAGCCAGAATACTGTTATCACTTTTGCTATAGCCGCGAGACATTAACTTTTTAAATCCAGAATCTATCGTTTCAGTGACAATTTGCTTCAATACTGCTTTATCGGACAATATCTCCGACCTTCCATACTTGTTAATTATGTAACAGTTATACATTATAAGAGCAATCTGCTCCGATTCAGCCGCTTTTATGCCGGTAACAGACCGTACCCTACTATTGAAGATCTGCCTTCTTTTTTCTTGTTCTTTTGCAATAGCTCCATAAAGCAACCTTTCTGATTCATTTAAAAATTTTGATTTATCTTTCAGGGTGCTCTTTTGCTTTTCCATTTCTTTTAATCGTAAATCTTTACACCTGTTTACGATTCTTTTCAGTGAAGTTTCCATTTTACCGGGTGCAATTCTTTTTACTTCCGTCAGAAATCCCCAGTGGAACAACCGCTCTCTCTCGAATGACTTCATATCAAACCAACTCAGGTCTGGATTGCGCACAATGAAGTCAATGGGATAATCATCCACCATTTTTACCAGTTCATTCCATAATGGCCTTATTCGCCTTAAAGAAGAGGCATCTGATATTCCGAACAGATCGTTCAAAAATATCTCTCCTCCGCCGGACACGGCTCCAGCTTTCAAGGATAGCAAACTAATGAAGACAAGAGAAAGCGCTAATGCCTTTATTCCGTTGGAAAAAGGACGTTTGTTCATTTTTACCTCCGCCTGAAACAAAATAAGCGATCCCTTTTCAGCCTTATGAGTACACAGGACACCAATCATCGGGCAGAAGGGAAAATACCCGGCCGATCACAAGCGAATCCACTCTTAATTCTCGAAATCGTTTTTTCCAGTTGCCCATATTCCCTAAGGAGTCTTGGATAGGGACTAAAAAGTTTGGGAAAAACCCAGGGGAAGGATGGAAATTTCTCTTGGTACCGATGTTCCTGCATATCATCCTAAATGGGGTGTTATTTTTTTTAGGTTGAGCGAACGCCGCGTCGCGAAGCATTTGAGGACCTCCTGATATTCGGCTGACTAGTTTTCGGAGTATTGGTGTTATTTTCCGGCTATACTTCGCAGTCGATCTGCAGGTAGTGGTTGACTATATAATTGTTCTTTAAGAGAATTATCTCATAATCTTAGCATACTCTGATATGGACTTAGCCCCAGAAACATAAACCATTTTGTATTCGTTACTTTCTTTTACCGGTTCTCATTTACCCCTTCCAGGAACACCTTTCACGACACCAGTACCTTCGCCAGTTCCAGCCCGTCCGCAGGCCAGAAGCACTCCGGCCGGGGATGGCGCACCCTGGGGTTTCCCTTTTCGGGACGGCACTTCAGAATGCTGTCCTGCCATTGGGCCGGTATTGCTTTCAGCCCGTAGACGGCCCCCAGGAGGGCCCCGCAGATGGCGGCGTTGGTGTCGGTGTCCCCGCCCCGCATGACCGTGTCCACAACGCCCTCTTCCAGGTTCGGGGCAGAAAGAAGCTGCCACAGGGCATTCTGGAAGGCTATGAGGACCCAGCCTCTCTTTGTGACATAGTCAGCCGGAGGTTCGGATGCCGCACTCAGCACGGTCTCCATGAGCGATGGTTCCACCCCGAGCTCCGACGCCCAGCCGCTGACGGCCTGGTAAAGGGACCGGGGGTCTGGGCCGGTCTTGACGGCGAAGGCGATGGCCTTGGCGAACAGGGCGTTCGCGTCCCGGCAGACCTTGTGGGGATGGGTCAGGTCCGCATCCTGCATGGCCCATCCGGCCACCGTTTCCAGGGGATGGCGGGCCCCGAAGATTCCCAGGGGGCTTATGCGCATCAAGGCTCCGTTGGCCTGGCTTTCATGATTTTTGTGTCCTCCGAGGGCTGCGGCTACGGTTCCGCCGTAGTCGAAAGGGTGGGAGTTAAACCAGTATTTGTAGGCTTCGAGGGTCGCCTCCGCATCGTAGGTTTTTCGTTCAACCAGCGTCCGGGCCAGCATGAGGGCCATCTCCGAGTCATCGGTGGGCTGCCCGGCGATGGTGTTGAAGGTGCCGCCGTCGGCCAGTTCCCGCAGGCCTCCCGGATACTTTCGCCGGATACTCTCCGTCGACTCGAACTCCACCAGGCTGCCGAG
>CAZJAR010000106.1:0-7545 GCA_964543785.1 uncultured Synergistaceae bacterium
GCGAAGGCAGAGGACCCGGCGGCCCGGGAGGCCGAGGCGGCCGGAGAGGCGGAAAGCGTCGGCCGAAGGTATGTTTCTTCTGCGTGGACAAAATAGAGCACGTGGATTATAAAGATGTGGAAAAACTCCGCAAATATGTCAGCGAGCGGGGAAAGATTATGCCCCGCCGCGTAACCGGCAACTGCGCGAAGCACCAGAGGCAGCTGACGGAGGCGATCAAGCGGGCACGGTACATGGCCCTTCTCCCCTTCTCCTTGGAGTAAGGCTTCGCAGCGGAACGACGTCCTTTTCGGGGGAGGAGCCCAGCTTCTCCTCCGATATTTTTATGCTTCCGCCGGAACCGGATCTCGGGTTCAGGGCGGTTGAAAAGGAGGCCAAAAGGTGACCCCAACAAGAAGCCTGGTGGAATCGTCCCTCCTCGCTGGCCTTGCCGTGATCCTCTTCCTTGCGGCCCAGTTTCTCCCCTTCGTCGGGGCGGCGTTCTCTTTGCTCGCTCCCGCCCCCCTCGTGATACTGGGTCTGCGCCATGACCTGAAAAAGGCCGTCCTCGGCCTTGGAATAGCCACTCTGCTCACCGCCGTATTCCTCGGTCCTCTTTCGTCCCTTTTCTTTCTCCTCGGATTCGGTGTCCTCGGCATTGGTCTGGGGTATCTGGCCAGGCGCTGCTCCTCGGGCGTCGAGGTGATGCTTTTCGGCATCCTCCTCTCCCTGTGCAGCAAACTTCTTCTCATGGTCATCGCGGCCCGTGTTACGGGGATCAATCCCTTCCAGCTCGACGGAGCGGAAATGCAGGCCATGGTGGACAGGATCTTTGGGTTTTACGAATCGGCCGGAATGTCCCGTGAATCCCTTTCTGCGGTGAAGCAGCAGTTCTCCCAGGCCATCGGGATTCTCCCGGTCATCTTCCCCACTATCCTCACCATGGCGGCGGCCCTGGACTGCTATCTCAGCTACAGGGTGAGCGGTTTCGTCCTGAAGAGAATCGGCGGGACTGTGCTTCCTCCCCTGCCGTCCTTTTCGCGGTGGAGGTTCCCGAAGAGCGTTTTCGGCGCTCTCCTTGCGTCCGTTCTTCTCTCCCTGTTCGGATCTTCCGGGGGCGAATGGAACCTTGCGATGCGCATCGGAACCAACGTCCGGATGCTTGTGAACTTCCTTTTCCTCTTCCAGGGGCTCTCCCTCTACTGGTATTACCTTGGAGGAGGAGACAGTCCGCACAGGGGAGCCGGGCGTTTTGTACGAACCGTTGCTATAATACTTGCGGTTCTCATCCCCATACTCTCAACGGCCACCGTCATGGTGGGCATAGGGGACATGTGGCTTGATTTTCGAACCAGGTTCAGGAGGAATGACGAACGATGAAAGTCATATTGAAGCAGGACGTGAACAAGATAGGCACCGCAGGAGAACTGATCGAGACTTCTGACGGCTACGCCAGGAACTTTCTCTTTCCGAAGGGGCTTGCCGAGGAAGCGACGCCGGAGCGGCTGAAAGAGTGGAAAGAGCGCCAGGCCGCAAAGATGAAAAAGGATGAAAAACTGAAAAATGAGGCCCGGGAACTCCAGAAGCGCCTCTCCGGAAAAGTCGTTCGGGTGAAGGCGAGCACCGGGGAGAGCGGCAAGCTCTTTGGCAGCGTCACTGCTGCGGCTGTGGCTGAAAACCTGGCGGCACAGCATTCCGCCTCCGTGGACAAACGGGACATCAGGATGCCGGAAACAGTGAAACAGACGGGAAACTATTCCTTTACGGTCCGCCTGTACCCCGGCATCGAGGCGGAAATGACCCTTTCCGTCGAAGGCGAATGATGGCTGCCCTCCCGTCGTCCTGGGACAGAACGCCCCCTGTCTCTCCCGAGGCGGAGCGCGCCGCTGTCGGCGCGTGTCTCATGGACCGGGAGGCGCTCAATATCGTTCTTGAAATACTGCAGCCTGAGGATTTTTACGACCTGAACCACAGGGCTGCCTTTGAGGTCATCTACGAGATGGCCCAGAGGGACAAGCCGGTGGACCCGCTGACCTTCCTCGAAGAACTTGCCCGCCAGGGAAAGAGCGAACGCCTGGGGGGGCAGTCCTTTGTCGCCTCCCTCATCGACAGTGTCCCCACAACGGCGAACGTGGAGTACCATGCCGGCATCGTGCGGGACAAGGCCATTCACCGGCGGCTCATCTCCGCAGGGAACACCATCGTCAAACTCGGGTATTCCGAGGAGCTGGACGTGGATGAAGTTCTCGAGGAGGCCGAGAGGGCAGTCTTTGAGATCGCCCAGAAAAGGAACACCACCAATTTCCGCCACGTGGGCGAGGTCCTTGGAAAGACATTCCTCCAGATCGAAGAGCAGTACAACCGTTCGGACCAGGACGTGGCCGGCTTCAATTCGGGATTCTACGAGCTCGACAGGCTCATGGGGGGATTCCAGCCGGGAAGCCTGAATATCGTTGCGGCCCGTCCTTCCATGGGAAAAACGGCCTTGGCCATAAACATCGCCCAGTTCGGCGGCCAGGGAATGAGCCGTCCCGTGCTCATCTTCAGCCTGGAAATGGGAGCTGAGCAGCTCGTTCAGAGAATGCTCGGCGCCGAGGCCCGGATCAACATTCACGATCTCCGGAACGGCTCCTTCCCCAAGTCTTCATGGGAAACCCTGGCAGAAGCAGCCGGAAGGCTCGCAGAGGCACCCATCTACATAGACGACAGCTCCATGCTCTCCACCCTCGAGCTCCGGGCGCGATGCCGGCGCTTCAAGTCGAGGCACAAGGACCTCGGTCTCGTCGTGGTGGACTACCTTCAGCTCATGAGTTCATCAAGGCGCATTGAGAACAAGCAGCAGGAGGTGGCGGAAATTTCCCGCGGGCTGAAAGGCGTGGCCAGGGAACTTGAAGTTCCGGTCATCGCCCTGTCCCAGCTTTCCCGGGCCGTGGAGCAGCGTACGGAGAAGAAACCCCAGCTTTCCGACCTTCGGGACAGCGGCGCCATCGAACAGGATGCCGATACGGTCATGCTTCTCTACCGTCCAGGCTACTACGAGGCGGGAGCACCCGGGGAGGAGGACGACAACCGTGCCTTCATCAACCTGGCGAAACACAGGAACGGCCCCACGGGAGACATCACTCTCGTGTTCCTGAGGGAATACACCCGTTTTGTCAACGCAGACCGCTCCTATTGATTTTTCCTTGATCGGTCGGCATGCACTGGAGTAGAATGCAGGTGAAGCCTTTTTTCGCTTACGTTTAGGAAACCGGAGGAACGATATGGCGGGAGTCCTGAATTTTCTGAGGAGTGACAAGGGAATGGAAAAAGAAGCCGGAAAAACGATTCCGGACGATGTGCCGTCCAGGCGGCTCGCCGAAATACCGGTCGACCTGATCAGCCCCAACCCGACCCAGCCACGGCGGCATTTCGACGAAGGCGAGCTCGATGATCTTGCCGCATCCATTTCCGAAGTGGGTATCATCCAGCCGGTGGTGGTGCTCGCGGTGGAATCGGGCTACGAGCTTGTTGTAGGGGAGCGGAGGCTTCGGGCGGCAAAAAAGGCCGGACTTGCCACCATCCCGGCTATTGTTACGGAGGCAGACCCGGGAAAACAGCAGATTCTCGCCCTCGTGGAGAACATCCACAGGAGCAATCTTTCCGCGATCGAAGAAGCAGCCAGTCTTCAGGCGATCATGGAGCGTTCGGGGTGGACACAGACGGAACTCGCAGGAAAGCTTGGCCGCTCCCAGTCCTCAGTGGCGAACAAGCTCCGCCTCCTCAAGCTCGAAGAACCAGTGCAGCGCCTCGTCATGGAGGGGAAACTGGGTGAACGTCAGGCCCGGGCTCTTCTCTCCCTCCTCCCGGAGGATCAGGTAGCCCTCGCTTCCGAAGCCGCCGCGGAGAACATGGGGGCCAGCGAAGTGGAGCAGAGGGCAAGGGACCGTGCCCCCGAGCCCTCGAAGACCCGAAAGAAGAGAACGAAAAAATCTCCCCTCTCCTTCGCCGGTCCGGACGGCCCCACCGGAGAGATACTCCGGGACGTGGCCGCTCTGGTGGAAATGAACAGGAAAAAGGGCATTCCGGTGGTCTGGAAAGTCAAGGAACTTGCCCAGCGGGAGCTTGTGGTTGAACTTGTGGTGGACCTCAAGGGTACTCTGGAGCAGGCAGAGGAGTGACATTGCATGGATGACGCGCTGAAAACAAAGGACCGGCTGCTTCCAGAGGATCCGGACTCTCTTCTTCTTCCCGGGGGCGTTTTCGCCCTTTTTTTCTTTCTCTCCCTCGTCTTTCCGAATCTCATCTTTTCAGGCCCCTGGTTCTATTCCACTCTCCACCTTCTGAAATGGGGGGCCGCCCTGGTTCCCGTTGCGCTCTGCGGCCTGCTGGCGGGTGTATCAGTCGCCGCAAGGGGAACGGTCCGCACGTCCTTCACCATCGACGGCTTCGCGGTAATCTGGCTTCTGCTGCTCCTCTACGTGACTGCCCAGCCCTTCTGGTCGGGGCTCCGCTCCCCGGAGACCTTCTTCCAGGAGTGGTTCTTTTTCGCATCTCTCTGGCTCGTCTACATCCTTGCCTCCCGCCTCGCCGGGGGCAGGCTGCTCAGGGCCCTTCTCTGGGGATGCCTCGTCAACTGTGCGGTGAGCGTGGTCTTCGCCGAACTCCAGGTGCGTGATCTCCAGGGGCTGCCTTTTTTCATTCTTCCCACTCCTGGGCACTACATCGCCAACACGGGACAGCAGAACATGCTTGCCCTCTGGCTCGCTCTCGGCGGCCTCAACGGTTCATTTCTCCTCTTTTCCTCCCGGACAGGGGGAAAACTTCTCCGCGCCCTCCTGGTGCTCCTCCTCGGAATCACCTTCTGGGGGCTGATCTCCACTACGAGCCGCTCGGGGATACTCGCCTTCATAACCGGCTTCTCCGTCCTCTCCTGCTACTATCTCAGGAACCTCGGCAGGAAAAACCTGCGGAAGGTTCTTGCCGTGGCCCTCCTCTTCTGTGCTGTTTTTGGCCTGAACCTGTTTCTCAATGAAGGGCGATGGGGAATCCTGATGTACAAGATGGAGGACGTGCTGGAAAACCCTCTTTCCATAGCCAACCGGGACAGCATCTGGGCCACCTCCTGGACCATGTACGCCGAACGCCCCCTTCGTGGAGTGGGGCTGGGGCAGTACAAATGGCACTACCTTGACGCCCAGAGGGAAATGCTGAAGCGGTGGCCGGGGATGAAGTGGCAGTACACCCATTGGGCCCACAACGAGTTTCTCCAGTGGTTCGCCGAAACCGGGACCGCCGGAGGGCTGCTCATGCTCTTTCTGTGGGGGTGGTGGGCGGTTTCGGCTTTTTCCGCCTTTCTCCGAAAAAAAAGCCATTCCCCCGGGGCCTACTGGGGGAGCGCCGTCGTCGCTCTCTTTCTCTTCAACGCACTCTGGACCAGGCCGTTCCACCGCATAGAGAACGTCCTCTGGCTTTCGCTGGCCTTTGCTGTCGCCAACAGGGAGATGCTCCTGCCCCTTTTCGACGCTCCTCCCCCTGAGGATTTCGGCAAGGGCGGGCGTCTCATAGGCGTTGTGACGGCTGCGGTCTGCCTCATCGGGCTTGTCTATTTCGGATTGGGAGTCCGTGGGGACCGGATGCTCCGCCTTGCGTCGGACACAAAGGATCCTGCCGTGAGGGAGCGATATCTTGCCGGCGCTTCTTCGAGCCTCATGGTGCGGGACCTGGCTGAGAAGGAGAGGGCCTATTTCCTCGTTTCGCTGGGGCAGAACCGCAAGGATCCGGAAATCGTATCCGAGGGGCTGAACGGACTTATGGTGTTCTTCGGCAAGCAGCCCCATGTCCGCGAGCTTACCTACCTCAAGGAGTGGAGCAGGAGGCTGGAAAATGGCCCCCTGTTCGAGGAGTTTTCCTCCTACGGCGGCCCCGTGTCGGGTCAGCCGGCGGAAAAATAGAAGGTTAAGGAAGAGCGCGGGGCAAAGGGCCCCGCGCTCTTCCTTTGGGGTTTTTCAGGAAATGCTGAGCAGTTTCGTGTAGGTGGGGTAGGGCCAGATATCGCCGGCAACAAGTGATTCCGCGGTGTCGCAGATCTGCCGTATGTGCCGGTAGAGGGGCAGACCTTCCGCTGTGATGGCGGCCGCACGGTCCTCCAGCTCGAGGGAAGTCACCTTCTCCCTGAGGGCGTCGAGCTTTTCGGAGGCGGAAACGAGGTTCGACTTGAGAGAACCCAGCCTTGCAATGCAGGCGCTCCATGAGCACGCTTCTTTCCTGATGTCCTCAGGGAGAACCGACAGGGCTGAACTTTCCAGAAGAATCTGCTTCGACAGGGCGGGAAGAATACCCTCCCAGATCATGGTACGGAGAACCCCCATCTCGATTTCCACCGTCTTGACGTACTGCTCGAGCCGGATTTCGTAGTAGGCGATCACTTCCCTGTCAGTCATGATGTGGAGCCTGGAGAGAAGCTCCCTGTTCTCCGGCAGGAGGAAGAGGGCCAGCGCCTCCGGAGTGGAGTTGACGATGGTGAGTCCCCGCTTCTTCGCCTCCTCGTGCCACTGGGGGCTGTAGGCGTTCCCCTCGAAGCGGAAGGCCCTGCTCTCCGCTGCGGCGAACTTGATGGCCTCGAGTGCTGCATCGAGTGCATCCACTTCTCCGACCCTGCTCTCGATCATGTCCCCAACCTTTTCCAGCCCCCATGCCCACGCGGCGAGAAGCATGGTCAGCGGACCGGCGATGGACTGGGGAGCGCCGGGGGCACGGAACTCGAACTTGTTGCCCGTGAACGCAAGGGGAGACGTTCTGTTCCTGTCCGAGTTGTCCGCCATGACGGAGGGGAGCTTGTTCATGCCGAGGTCGATGAGGGCCTGGGCGGGCATATCGTCTGGAAGCCCTTTTTCCACGGCGTCGAGAATGCCGGTCAGAGTGGAGCCGAGGTAGGCGCTCATGATGGCGGGAGGCGCCTCGTTCCCGCCGAGCCTGTGCATGTTTCCCGGGGAGGCGATGGCGGCCCTGAGCAGGCTGTGATATTTCGATACGCCGAGAAGCAGGGCGCTCATAAACGTCAGGAACTGGATGTTCTTCCGGTGGTTCGACGACGGTTTCAGAAGGTTCCGGCCCTCGCTGTCCATAACGGAAAAATTCACGTGCTTTCCGCTTCCGTTCAGCCCGGCGAAGGGCTTCTCGTGGAGCAGAAGCTGGAAGTCATGCCGCTTTGCCATTTTCCGCATGACGTCCATGATCTGCTGGTTCTGGTCGCAGGCGAGGTTGGCATCCGCAAACTGGGGGGCAAACTCGAACTGGCAGGGGGCGACTTCGTTGTGGCGGGTGGTGATGACAACACCCAGCCGGTAGAGGTCGCGCTCCACGTCCTCCATGAAGGAGAGTACCCTGGAGGGGATGGATCCGAAGTAATGGTCCTCCATCTGCTGTCCCTTGGGAGGAGGGCAGCCAAGGATGGTCCTGCCGCAGTACCGTATGTCCAGGCGGTCCTTCGCCACAGAGTTGTCCACGAGGAAGTATTCCTGTTCGGCGCCGACGGTCACGTGGGCCCACTTGATCCCCCTGTTGCCGAAAAGCTTGAGGAGGCGC
>CAZJAR010000107.1:0-7387 GCA_964543785.1 uncultured Synergistaceae bacterium
TCCTTCAGGAACTGGGCCTCCTGGGCGTCCTTCAGCGGGATGAAGATCATGGGATCCCCTCCCGAGGAGACCATGCGGCGGGTAACGCCCACCACGGTATAGGTATTCCTCCTGATACGAATCTCGTCACCAAGGCGGAATCCCGCAGCGGCATCCGCCACTGCCTCGTAATGGCTGCGGGCAATGTGCCTTCCGGCGGCAAGGTAGCCGGGCTGCCCCGGCGATCCGGGCATTCCTGGATCCACTCCCACCACCATTGCCCTCACATCTTCGTCACCCCTGCGGACCTGGGTCGTGAGGTAGGTGACGCTGGAGGCCGCCTCCACGCCCGGCATTCCGGCCACACTCCTCCAGGTGTCGTCATAAATGCTCGAGGATTCGGCATAGGGACCCAGGGTCTCCTGCTGGACAACCCAGAGATCGGCTCCGCTGTTGTCGAGGAGCACCATGGCGTCATCCACCATGCCACGGTAGACCCCCCCCATGGTGAGCGTCACTCCGATGAGGAGACCCAGTCCGAGGCCGGTGAGAGCAAACTTTCCCCATCCGTGGAGAATATCCCGGCCCGCGAGGTTGATCATGGATTTATCCCCTCGAGTGATTCAAAGACCTTCACCCTGCTCCTCTGCGTCAGAGCCTTGACGCTGTAGACAACAACCCGCTCTCCGGCTTCAAGTCCTTCCAGGATCTGAACTCTTCCTTCAAGGTCCCTTCTTCCGGTCGTAACAGGCCTGAAAGCTATGGATCCGTTTTCGATGACCCATACGCCAAGCCTGCCGCCATATCGCTGCAGCGCTCCATCGGGAACTGCCGGTGTCTCGGGCAGGGGCGGAAGATCCACGGTCACCTCCGCCAGCTCCCCCAGGGGAGGAATGACTTCGGGGAGCACGTCGAAGACAGCCTTGGCAAGCATCTCCTCGGTCACCTGGTCTGCAAGAGGCTCCACCCGAAGGATACTCCCGGGCAGCACCCGGCCGTTCCGGGACCGGAGAACTATATCAGCCGAAAGACCGGCCCGGAGCCCCGAGGCCATTGCCTGGTCAAATCTGACCGAGACCCTGATACTCTCTATGTCGATAATTTCCACCACTGTCTGGCCAGCCACCACCGTCGTCCCCGGTTCGGCCCCCCTGAAAGAGACAAGCCCCGCAGCCGGAGCCGTCAGCTCGAGATTGCTCTTCTGGGACACAATGGCGTTCAGGTCAGCCTTCGCCCGCTCCAGTTCCGCCCGGGCTGCCTGAAGGTCCGCCTTCGACGATGCCCAGGCGGCTGCAGACACCAGGCGCTCCTGGCGCTTTGCCTCCGCCGCGTCCACGCTCACCGCCCCCGGCTTCAGAAGGTTGTCGTACCGCTTCGACTGGGCTTCTGCGTAGTCCTTCTTTGCCCCGGTCTCCGACGTCCTGGCGGCGGCGGCCCGCATGAATGCCTCGAGCCGTGCTATGGACGCTTTCTGGGCGGCCATCCGCTGGTCAAGGTCCACCGGGTCTATGACAGCAACTTTCTGGCCCGGTTGAACCATGTCGCCCACATGGACAAAAACCTCCCGGACTCTTCCGGGGGAGGTGGGACCAACACGGAACACCGCTCCCGATTCCACAACCCCTATACCATAGAGTGCCGGGGCTATGGACCGGTTTTCCACGACCGTCTCCGTCACCGGCACCGGGGCCAGGGGACCCGAACGCATCATCACGTACAGAAAGATAACGGCAAGGGACAGAATAGCCGCAAGAAGGAGAACCGTCCGCCAGACTCTTTTCATGGAGCATCCCCCTCTTCAATGCCCCGCCGCAGGAACGCGAAAGCCGCCGGGGCATTTCTCGAAATGGTCTCCCGGGATCCGGAGAGGAACGACTGGAGCACCAGCCCCTGGATGATACCAACGAAAAGACTCGCCGCAGCATCGGAGTCGAAAGCCGGTGAAAGCTGCCCTGCGGCCTGGCCCTCCCGGAGGAGGGACCGGAGGCGTGTTCCGTACCCTTCCAACAGTTCTCTTGCCCGCTCCCGGGCCGGGCTGCCCCCGGGGCGCTGCAGCTCACCGAAGAAGATTCCCGGCACGCCGGGGTATTCGGCGATGAAGCCGATATGGGCGAAAAAGACAGCCTCCAGGGCATCAAGCGGCGTCGGGGCAGCCGTCGCCGCCGCATCCAGCCTCGACGCCAGTTCCCGGGCCGCCCATGCCATGACAGCTTCCCAGATGGCATCCTTGTTCGCGAAATGACGGAAGAGGGCTCCCTGGGTCAGGCTCATGCGCTCCGCGATGGCTGCGGTGGTTATCTCCGAGGGATTTCCTTCCGCGGCAAGGGTGAGGACGGTTTCCACGATAACGGCCCGCCGCTCTTCCGCCGGAAGGTATTTTCCGTTTACTGCCATTGGGCTGCACCTTCTTCTTTTTTCTAAAGATAGTAATCGATTACTATCTTAAGCGTCTCGCCCCTCGCTGTCAAGCGGCACGAATAAATGGCCGGTAAAACCGTACTTCCCGATAAACCGCGACGGACAGCACCATCACGCGCCACGAGGTTCCGCCACCGTGGGCACGAGAAAAGGCCGCCCCTGAAGGGGCGGCCTCGGCACAAGCCGTTATGGATAAGCTGTGGACGGTCAGTTGATGGCGTACTTTTTCATGATGGCATCGTAGGCGCCATCGGCCTTCATATCGTCGAGAGCTTTCTGCATCGCTGCTATCAGCGCATCGTCCGTATCCTTGTGGAAGGCGAAGTGGAGGTCGCTTTCGCTCAGGCGCCAGATGCTTTCAAAATCGTCAGGGTTGAACCCGAATCCCTTTATCTGCCAGTTGGCGACGCTCTCTTCAAAGACCCAGATATCGATGCGCCCTTCACTGATCTTCTTGATGTTCTGCTCGTTGGTGGGAACCCGCTCGATGTGCTTT
Organism: uncultured Synergistaceae bacterium; assembly: GCA_964543785.1. Classification (GTDB taxonomy): domain Bacteria; phylum Synergistota; class Synergistia; order Synergistales; family Aminobacteriaceae; genus Aminivibrio. Next base: position 2,894 of record CAZJAR010000107.1, read on the forward strand.
ATTCCCGCCTGCTGGGCAAGCGTGTCTCCGATATCTTCACGGATAACGCCTGCTTTCAGGTTCACCAGGTCGCTGACGGATGCTATTTTCAATCCCTTGCTCTTGAGCGCCATTACGCCGACGTTGGTCGGGGCCACCGGGCCGACCCACTTGAACATCGGCTTGCGCTCGTCCGTCATGGTCATGAGGAAGAGGCAGGTGTTGGGCGTATCCTGGACTTCCTTATATCCCCGCGCCCACGGAAGAACCTGGATATCCTTCGCCGTTTTCGAGGCACCCACTCTCTCGAAAATAGCCGCCATTACTTCAACCGAGGCTCCTGTTGCCACCCCGTCGGGCCCCGCCATGTTGAAGGGGGGGTACTCCTCTGTCATATACACAATATCATCGGCCGTCAAAGCCCAGGCGCCTGCCGAAACCAGGCAGAACATCAGCACAAGAACTGCTTTCAAACACTTCATCATCTCGTCCTCCTTTGTTTGTCGCCAGACTGTTCTCCCTATATTGCACACAAATAAATGGAACACTATTTTGAGTAAAAAAACATCTTTTTCTATAAATTATACTCTATGTCGTTTAGCAATATATCAAACCTTCGAAGGAAGTCAAGAAGATTCTTCCGGACCGGTTTCCGAAGATCCGAAGTTTACGTTCACTGCTGCATTTTAATGATCCTGTCACTGTCCGTAAATCATTGTCCGTAAAGTATCTTGCAATAAACCTTTTTTCGGGCTATCCTTCATTAAGGAATAGTTCATTATTTCATCAGATTTTCCAAAATAATTACCGGATCAGCCAAACCCGCTTTCTTACCAGGAAACATTTTTCGTACAATTGCGCTCCTCTGTAAAATTAACTCAGTATTTGGGGACATCATCCGCGGCATCATATCAATGAGGGGGTATTGCACGTGTCGAAAAGCATCGTTGCAAAACTCGGATTACTTGTGGCTTTCAGCATGATTCTCCTTGCGGGTTCGCTGGCATTTATGGCCCAGAGAGGAGTGGACCAGATGTCTTCCTCTGTCGAGCGCGTCGCTGAACAGATGCTCAACGAGGACATCCAGAACAAGAACGCCAACGACGAACGGAGCGCCCAGGCGTACGGCGAAGCCATGTCCGGTTACCTCGCGACCATTTCCGCCACTCCCTTGTGGGATTACAACGAGGAATCGCTGAAGGACTACGCGAAGGACATGCTCAATGTGCCGAATGTGGCATACGCCGTCATCTACGCTCAGGACGGTTCGAAAATGGCAGGTGAAAAGAAGGAGGGAGCGGCTGCCCGGCCCTTCACAGCCGAAATCCTGCGGGAAGGAAAGAAGATAGGATCGGTTGAGATAGGACTCGATACGGCATATCTCACGGAACTCACACGGGCCAGCGAAAAGACCAGGGATCAGCTCATCGCCTCATTCTCGGTCCAGGCAGCCGAAGCGGAGGCAGCTGTTGTACGTAAAATTCTCCTCTTCGCCCTTGGGATTGTGACGCTGGTATTGCTCCTCAACGTTATCGGCCTTCTTCGGGTTGTCGCTCCGCTGCGCCGCATGACCGACGTGGTCCGTGACCTCGGCGAGGGGGAGGGAGATCTCACGGTCTCCATCGCGGTCAGGACGGAGGATGAAGTGGGACGGCTGGGTTCTTCCATGAACCAGTTCATCGAAAAGCTCTCCTGCCTTGTTGTCGACGTGATCGGCATATCAAGGCGTCTCGGCGACGAATCGCGCAGGCTTTCCGCTCTCTCCGGGAAATCCATGGAATCCATCGAGCTGGTCAACGGCGGGGTTGAGGAAATAGTTTCACTCTCTGAATCCAATGCAGCCGCAGTCGAACAGACAAACGCCGGAGTTGCGGAGATGTCTGCAACATCAGTCTCCGTTGCAAAGGCGGCAGGACAGTGCGTGGAATCCTCGGCGAAGACGACCGGATTTACGAAAGACGTGGCCCGCAAGCTGGAGGAGGTTGTCTCTGATATCGAGGCGGTCAGCACGCGTTCCCAGGAAAACAGGGCGAAGATGTCCGCCCTGGCGGAGGCGGTCGATTCGATCGCTGGTTTTGTGGGCGCCATAACGGGATTTGCGGACCAGACGAACCTGCTTGCACTGAACGCCGCCATCGAGGCGGCAAGAGCCGGGGAGGCAGGACGCGGCTTCGCGGTTGTTGCAGACGAGGTTCGGAAGCTCGCCGAAGAATCCAACCGGGCCGCGAGCGAAATTTCCAACCTCATGAACTCACTTTCCGGATACGCGGGAGAATCCATCAAGGCCACCGAGGAGGAAGAGGAAACTCTGCGCACCGTGGTCGAAAAGGCGGGTGTTCTCCAGCAGACACTGAAGGCAAGCATGGATGAACTCTCCTCGATGGACGCAGAGCTGAACAAGGTCTCTGAACTGGCCCGCGACCAGTCACAGTCGAATATTGAAATTGCAGGGGCCGTGGACAACATCGCGCAGGGAACATCCAATATCGTTGAACGGCTCGAGGGGATCAGGAATTCAACCCAGTCTGCACGTGAAGCGTTCGAATCGGTCACGGAACAATCGAGGACACTCCTTGAAGGCATGGAGGAGATGGAGCGCCAGCTCGGTCAGTTTAAAGTATAACCGCTTCCCGCCTCCGGATGACGTTCCTCCCGCGGATCCTGTGCACAGGGTGATTTCGGGGAGGATTTTTCCGGAATAATAAAGACCACACCGGAGGTACCGCACCTGTCGCGCGGTACCTCCGGCTTTTTTTTGATTACTTCCATCCGAAGTCACGGGCGGCATTAATTCGCCTCTTCTTCCACTAGCACACCAAAATCAACCAGCGACAGGAATTCCTGCCGTCCTTCCGTATGAAACATACAGAAAAAAGAAACATTATTTCCCTACTTGACGGAAAAAGAACACAGGTTTACAATCCCCCCATTGTAAATTTTTATTTTGGAGGGATCATTTATGTCAACTAAAGTTCAATGCGTTGTCTGCGAAGGGGACGTCATTCTTCCCGCCGAAGTTCTGGAGGGCGAGCTTCTGACATGCCCGGACTGCGGCACGGAGCTGGAGATCATTTCCCTGAACCCGGTCACCGTCGCCGAGGCCCCCGAAGTCCAGGAGGACTGGGGAGAGTAGATGGCACACTTCTTCATCTTCTACACCCGTCTCCGCACCGAAGAGAAACTGCTGTTCAAAGCCGCCGGGGAACGGGGCATTCCCTTCTCCGCGGTGAACGTCAGCGACGGAATGTGGCCGGATCTCCCCGGGGACAGGGGCGACGTCGCGCTCTGCAGGTGCGTGAGCCAGACGCAAAACTCAGCTCTCGCGGTTCTGCTGGAGTCGCGCGGCGTTCTCACGGTGAACTCTTCCGGCGTAATGGCTCTCTGCGCTGACAAGATCGTCACCGCTGCGAAGCTCTCGGCCGCAGGAATACCACAGCCGGAGTACGCGGTGGCCTTCTCTCCCGAGGGTGCGGCCGAAGGGGCGAAGCGCCTCGGCTTCCCGCTTGTGATCAAGCCCGCCACAGGCAGCTGGGGGAGACTCCTGGCGAAGATCAATGACCGGGATGCCCTTGAGGCAGTCGCCGAACACAAGGCTCACATGGGCGCCGCCCACTCTGTCCTCTTTCTGCAGCAGTACGTCGAGAAGAAGGGGTTTGACCTCCGGGCGACCCTTCTCGGAGGAGAGGTTCTCACTGTCATCAAGCGATGCAGCGACCACTGGATCACGAACACCGCGCGGGGCGCGACCCCCGGGAAATACCCTCTGTCCCCGGAGATCAGGGCGCTTCTGGGCAGGGTACAGAATGCCATCGGCGGCGAGGTCCTCGCGGTCGACCTCTTCGAGAAACCGGAAGGCGGCTGGATGGTGAATGAAGTGAACGGACAGCCCGAGTTCCGCAGCTCCGACGGCGAGCTCACTGGCGTCGATATCGCGGGGCGGCTCGTGGAACACGTCTGGTCCCTCGCGTCCGGCACGGGCGGGGCAAAAGAATGAGTTCCGCGGTCCGGGCAATCATCTGGGGAGCCAACGGCATGGCGGGAGGAGAGGTCCTGAGGATTCTCGCGGGACACCCCTCCATACAAGTGGAAGCGGCAGTTTCCCGGAGCCGTTCCGGACAGCCGGTCTGGCATACCCACCCCCATCTCCGGGGAAGTTTTCCGGAACTGGCTTTCTGCAGTCCCGAAGAAGGAAAGACAATAGCTGCGGACATCGCCTTCCTGGCTCTCCCCCACGGGGCCTCCGCCCCCCTGATCCGGGAATGCCTCGACAGGGGGATGAAAGTGGCCGACCTTTCCGGGGACGTTCGCCTCAGGAATCCGGCGGATTTCGAAAAATGGTACGGTTCGGCTCCCCTCTTTCCCGAACTGCTGGAGAGGGCGGTCTACGGTCTTCCGGAACTGTACCGGGACAAGCTGAAGGGAGCGGACCTGGCCAGCGGTGTGGGGTGCAACGCATCCTGCTCCATCCTCGGCCTGTACCCCCTGGCCCGGGCCGGGCTGATCGGCGACGTGAGG
>CAZJAR010000108.1:0-7242 GCA_964543785.1 uncultured Synergistaceae bacterium
AGGTCGATGCCCCGTACCTTCTCGCCGGGCATGCCCACGTGCAGGTTCTTTATGCCCAGGATAACTTCATCGGAAACCCTCCGTCCCTCGGACTGGACCCTGTCGATGGCCACCTTGCGCCCGATCATCAGGGCGGCGATCTCCACGGCGCTGGTGTCACCGATGTTCTTTGTGGCGACAAGTTCCCCGTCACGGAGGATGGTGACCCTGTCGGCAACATTGATGATTTCGTCGAGCCTGTGGCTGATGAAGACGATGCCGATGCCCTTGGCGGCAAGCCTCTTGACGGCCGCAAGAAGATTTTGGGCTTCCGTTTCGGTGAGCACCGCCGTGGGCTCATCGAAGACGAGAATTTTGATGCCAGTTTTGTCGATCTCCCGTGCAATTTCAACGAACTGCATGTGCCCCACGGGAAGCCCCGCAACCATCGTAAACTCCTCAATACCCATGTCGAGCGTGTCCAGGGCCTTTCGGGCGTCGGCGTTCATGGAGGCCATGTCAAGGGTTTCAAGCCGTTTGCCGAAGATCCGGGAGACAGGGTTCGGAGTGGTGATTTCCCTGTTGATCTTGATGTTTTCGGTAATAGAGTAGCCGGGGATGAGCATGAATTCCTGGTGGACCATTCCTATCCCCGCATACATAGCCTCGTGGGGCGACTTGAAGCTGATTTTTTCTCCGTCTATCAGGACGTCGCCCTCATAGCCGCCGGTGCTCGTGATGACGGACATGCCGAAGAGAATGTTCATCAGAGTTGATTTTCCGGCGCCGTTCTCTCCGATGAGGGCGTGGATCTCTCCCTTTTTGACATCGAAATTGATGTCCGTCAGAACGCTGTTTCCATAGTAGCTCTTGGATATGTTCCTGAACTGGAGAAGGCTGTCGCTCAACGTATTACCCCCTGTACATCAAAAATCAGGATGATGGCCGCAAAAAAGGGGGGGCGAATGGACTCAACCCCTGCGGGCCGGCCCGGGAGCGTTCCGGAAAGGAACACGCCCAAGCCCCCGCTTCGTTGAAGGATCCATTCGTCCCCGGACAGTGCCTGTGCTGCAGCCTGTTTCCAAAAGATTTCGCGGTACAGCCTTATATGTACCGGCCTTTCCCTAGTAGGTCAGGAAGTCCATCAGGACGAACAGGAAGTTCTCGTATTTCTTTCCAGCTTCGTCAACATAGGGATTCGATTTCACCGCTACCTTCGCGTAATCGGCCATGCACTGCTCAAGAACCTTGATGTCGAGCTTGTCGAAGGGAACTTCGCCGCTGATGACCTTGAAGGCATACTCCGTTCCGGAGACGGTACCCATCATCGCAACCGGCACAGGCCAGGTGGAGAGTCTGCCGCTCATCCCTTTCTCCTTCAGGATTCTGCGGGTTTCGTCGATGACGTGCTTGATGTTGTCCTGCTTGGAAAGGTCGGACTCAATGCCGAGAGCCGTCGGAAAGCCGTGGTAGGGTGACGGGCAGCAGGGCTGGGGATAGATGGCCCCGGTATCGACAACTGCCTTGATGAGGGGGATCTGCATGGCGCAGTTCGTGGAGAAGAACGCCGTATCCTTGCCGTATTTCTGCACCATCTTCGGCACATCCTCGAGGATGAACTGCTGGGCGCCGGGAAGACCGGAGTCACCGGTGGGGTCCGGAGCGGTTGCGTCAACAAACTGGAGGCCGATCTCGGCGCATTTCTTCTTCATGAGCTCCCTGCGGGAGGAAAGAAGCACCTGGGACATGTGCCTGGGGAAGGAATAGTGAACAAAGACCTTCGCGCCGAGTTTCTTTGCCTGGACGGGAATCGCGTCGCCCATGGCAAGTTCGTCGGGCATCATGATGAGCTGCGCGCGGGCCGCCACATCGGGGGGGTTCTCCTGGGGAGTGCAGTAGACGATAAAGACATCGTCCCTCGTCTCAAGGAGCTTGTCCACCGCAGCGTTCGTTCCCGGAACAGCCTGGTTGATGATCAGGGCCTTGACGTCCGGATCGTAGGCGAGCTTGGCCACAACGCTGACCATCTGCTCCTGCTCCGCCATGAAGTTGTCGGGCCACGTCACGTGGACGACCCTGTCGCCGTATTTCGTGACCATCTCCTGGGCGGAGCGGTACTCTTCCTCGTTCTGCGAAACAGTGTTGGTCACGATGGCAACCTTACCGGGCCCGGCAAGAACGGGTGCGCAAAGACCGAAGAGCATGACTGCAACCAGCAGCAAACCAAATACCTTCTTCATTCATTTCCCTCCCTTTCACATGCAAAAGTTCCGGCTGTTTCTGCAGAAATAACCGGCAGTGCTGCAATCATATTCCTGACCCATTCTTTCGTCAACACTACTGGAATTTCCCATAAAGCATACCGTCATTCATATATCTTTAAAATAAATAAAGAAATAGATATAATTCATGGCATACAATAAAGGATTTTTAAAATTCCAGCCGATCCCGCACCCGTTCTATCCATAGGGTGGTATGTCTTTCGTATGGATTATGAATATGAGAAGTATTATTATAGCAAGAGAAAAAACGGACGGGGGCAAATCATACCGTTCCGGAAATTCCGTTCCGCAGGCAGGGAATGGGCTTACTGCGGGCAAAACCACTTCAGGAGGATATCCATGATCAATCGGAAGCGAATGGAAGCGCTTGCAGAAGAACTGAAGAAACTGGGGCTCGACGCCATGTACCTCGGCCCTTCCACGGACCTGGAGTACATCAGCGGGCTGGACACCCACCCCGACGAAAGGGTCAGGGGGCTCATGGTGTCGAAGGACGGCCGGTGTTTCGCCATGACGCCCCTGCTGTATAAGGAGGAGATGGTCAACGCCTTCGGAGACGTTCCTTTCTACGCCGAATGGAACGACCACGAGGGATTCACCAGGGCCTTCAGGCGGGGCTGCGAGCATCTTGGCATCGTCGGGGGGAAGATCGCCTTCAACGACGGCGTCAGGGCAGTGGACATGCTCGCCGTACGGGACACCATGGATCTCCGGATGTGCAACGGGGCAGGCATCCTCGACCCTCTCCGCTCCCGGAAGGACGAGGATGAACTGGCCGTCATGCGGGAGGCGTCCCGCATTGTTGATGCAGTTGTGGGCAAGCTGCTGGATTTCATCCGGCCGGGCATGACGGAACGGCAGATCGCCAAAAAGATTCCGGAATTCTTCGAGGAAGCGGGCTCCAACGAAATATCCTTCTCTCCCATCGTGGCCAGCGGGCCCAACGGCTCCATGCCCCACTACGGCGGCGACCGGAGGGTCATCGAAGAAAACGACGTGATCATCCTCGACCTCGGCGGACGGTACAAATCCTACTGCTCGGACACTACCCGGACCTTCTTCACGGGCACCCCCACCGGGGAGCAGAGGAAGGTGTACGAGATCGTCAGGCAGGCCCAGGCAGCGGGAGAAGCCGCCGTGAAGCCCGGCGCCACGGGGCAGGACGTGGACAGGGCTGCCCGGCAGGTCATCATCGACGCCGGGTACGGCGAATACTTCTTCAACCGGGTCGGCCACGGGATCGGCCTTGCGGTCCATGAATCCCCCTACATGATCGAGGGCAACGACAAGCCCCTGGAGCCGGGAAATGTCTTCAGCGTGGAACCGGGCATCTACCTGCCGGGCAAGTTCGGGGTCAGGATCGAAAACATCGTGGCGGTCAGGGCCGACGGAACGGGGGAAGCGCTGAACCACTTCCCGAGGGACCTGGACTCGGTCTGCATCCGGGGGTAAAAAGCCGCCGGCCAGTCGTCCCGTGCATCCGAACCTGCAAAGACACTCAAAAAGGCCCGGGGCTTATCGAACGCCCCGGGCCTTCCGTTTTTTTCAGCGAACCGGCAAGAGGTCACAGGCCGTCTTCCCCGGAAAAGCTGACGCGGTTCCTGCCGCTGTTTTTCGCCCGGTACAAGGCCCGGTCCGCGCGGCTGACAAGGACGTCAATCGTTTCATGACTCAAACCCGCTGTCGTGACACCAATGCTGACCGTAACATGAAGAGAGTTCCCCTCGAAATCCACCCTCGCCTCTTCAATCCCGGCCCGCAGCTTTTCGGCAATTTCAGCGGCCTCTTCGGCACCGGCATCGGGAAGAAGGGCAAGGAACTCTTCTCCTCCATAGCGCCCGAGGATTCCGCGCTCTCCCAAAACCTGCCTGCAGATATCTGTGAATTCACAGAGCATCCTGTTTCCGGCGATATGCCCGTAGCTGTCATTTATCGTTTTGAAATGGTCGACGTCGATCATGCAGAGCGAAAAACTGCGGCCTTCCAGTTTGCGCGCTGAAAGAAGCTTTGTAATTTCAGACAGAATCCTGCCCCTGTTGAATATCCCCGTAAGAGAATCATGATCAGCCATATACCGCAGCTTGTCGATCAGGCGCATTTTCTCCGTGACGTCGAGAAAAATATAGAGGAAACCCGCTGTCTTTCTTCCTTCTTTCAATTCCGTGAGCCGAAACTCGTAAATCCGCTCTTCATTCCCGCTGCCGACGCCGATATTGAAATTTTTGGCCCCCGTAGCGACGTTAAACCGCGAATCCAGAGAATGCATGGGAGTTCCCCTGTTTTTTTCATTGAGCCATCCGAAGACTGTCTGCGCAGACTCGTTATAGTCGATTAAAAGCCCGTCGCAGGAAACGAGCATAAGTCCCTCTTTGATTTCAGAAAAAATTTCTTTATTGTGGATTTCTTTTATTTCCAAAATATCATATTTAAAGATGGCAACGGCGCAAAATACGGCAAGCACAAAATAGCCGACAGGCAGCATGTCCACCCAGAACGGCGTCATTCCAGCCAGGTACAGCCCGAACAATACCGCCGAAAGAAGCTGACCGGCAAGAAGCAGAAAATAGGGATTGTTCAGCCGAAAGCGGCTCTTGACCCACACAGAGGAAAAGGAGAAGAGGCAAAAGCCGGCGGCAAAGTATGCGTACACCACATTGAGAAGATACAGAGGGCCGGTCTTCCTCCTGCTGAACAGGTACTCTCCGGTCTGAAAGACGTCAATCCCCGCGTAGTAGAGGCCGTGATATTCGTTCGTCGACACCCAAAAAATGAGAAGTGCCGGGATCAGCAGAATAACCAGGGTCAAGACCAGGCTCATTTTTCTTCGGAAATACACTCTATGGGCAAAGATGACCCAGAGTCCCGGGACAAAGGGGGCTCCGAAGTATTTCAGTTTCTGGAAAAAAAGTATTTCTTCCAGGGTCTTTGAATTGAACTGCAGTGCGGCACCGAGGACAAACAGTGCACTTGCAAGGCAAATAAGGGCAAAGACCGAGGACAGCGGTCCGTCTGAATATTTGATGGACAGAAAGAACATGAGAAGATACACAGCGAACACGCCGTAAAGAAAAAAAGAGTACATCTCAAAGATGTCCATCAAGGCCCTCCCGGGGAATGGTTTCGGAGCGAAGTGTTTTCATTGTTCCTTCCCTGATTTTCTCTGATTCCTCATACACGTGCAATGACGGCACTACAGGGAAATTGAAAAACATTCGTCCCGTCGCGTTCCTTTTGGAAGACACCATCGGAAAATCCGGGGATCGAATCCCCTGGGGGGAAAAATGAAGCCCGGGACCTGTCAGAACGCCCCGGGGCTCCTTCTTTTTTGCGGCACCCCCGTCATTTTTCCTCCGGGTGAAGGTATCCCCCGGCCTGCCGCGCCTTGTGGTAGGACATGCCTTCCAAAAGCATCTCCCTGGCGTAGCCTTCAGCAGTGCCAGTCCAATCGTCTTCCGCCATGAGGCTTTTCAGTTCCTCGATCTCTTCTGTCTCCAGATGAATATTCATCCCCGCACCTCCCCTGATTTCAGCCTGAAGCACCCGCGGTCATCTTAGCAAGGGGAAAGTGTATTGTCAATTCAAAATAGGTGAACCATTTATCCGAGGGAGAGCTCCGGTTTTTCCGGTCTCCCCCTTCGGCTCAGCCGGTGTAGATCTCCCGCAGGCGGTCCAGGAGGGCGTGGAATTCTTCGTGCTTTCCCTTGCCAATCCGCTCCTCTTCGAGTTTTTCAAACTCCCGGAAGAGTTCCTCGTCCCTGGCGGCGTCGAGGCGCTGTTCGGCCATGACGAAGAGGACGTTGTCCTCCTTCTGGATGTGCTGCCGGAGCAGGGCAGTATATCCGGCGGCATTCTCCGCGAACAGTGAGACTCCTCCCCTGTCCCCGGCCTTCATGGCCTCGATGCCCCGCTTCATGGCGGCGATGCACTCCCGTCCCTTCCGGTGTTCGCCGAGCATCACGCCGATGGGGCCTCCTTCGTTGGGGATGCCCGCGGCCTCAAGACTTGGAAAGAGAAAGTCCTCCTCCTTGCCGTGATGGCAGGTGTCGGCGAAGACGGAAAGGAACTCCATCATCCCGTCAAGATGGCCGTAGTCGGCGGGCGCTCCGCCGCGCAGCTTCTCCGCCGCACCGTCGAGGATGTCCAGCATGACCTCGATGCCCCTGTGCTCGTTTCTCAGTTCGTCAGTCGACTTCATTTCACTCTCTCCTTTCGCGGGTCAGGACGGCTGTCCCCGAGGGAAAGATTTATCCCCCTATGGTGGGGACAATGGAATAGTCGCACCGGCCGTCGTAGAGTTCCCTGTGCTTCCGGTATTCCGCCATGTAGACAATATCCCCCGTTCCGATGGCCCTGTCAACGGCGAGCACGCCGTCCAGATGGTCCATTTCGTGCTGCAGCAGCTCCGATTCGGCAATCCCGAGGTCCGCCCATTCCTGCGGGACGCCCTTTTCGTCCCGGTACCGTATGCCGACGGACCGGTTCCGGCGAACCCGCACCATCAGGTCCGGAAAGGACATGCAGTCGTCCCAGAGGGTGAAAGTTTCCGGGCTCCTGGAGATGACCTCCGGGTTCGCGATGACGAAGGATCCCTTCCCAAGGTTCAGGGCAATGAGCCGCTTCGGGATGCCTATCTGGGGCGCGGCGATCCCCCGGCCGAAACCGTGTTCCTTCCGGAACAGTTCCAGGGCCTCCATGAGGTCCTCCATCTCTTCGTTGAGCTGGGGATCGGAAAAATCCTCCACGGCGGCGCATTTCCGCCGCAGAAGAGGATCGCCGAGTATCAGGACCGGTCTTTTCATCATAACGCCTCCATACCATGGTAAATTTTACGCGAGCAGTTTTTCGTAGACCGCACGGTCCCCTTCGGAGAAGCAGCAGAAAAGAATTTCTTCTATCCCCGGATATTTGACGAGTTCCTCCCCCACCGTGGTCACGGCGATCCGGGCGGCCTGTTCGATCGGGTAGCCGTAGACCCCGGTGC
>CAZJAR010000109.1:0-7180 GCA_964543785.1 uncultured Synergistaceae bacterium
AGGTAGGTGGGGCTTTCGCAGAGGATGCAGTCGCCGTCGTCGATATACATCTTGGCGAGAATGTCCAGGGACTGCTGGGATCCCGTGGTGATCACGATGTTCTCCGCCCCGAGGGAGGTTTTCAGATTTCTGTTGGTTCTCGCGGCGATCTTCTCCCGGAGGGGAAGATGACCCTCCGTGGTGGAATACTGGAGGGCCCGTTTTCCATGTTCGTCCAGGACGCTGACTGCAATTTTCTTCATGGGCTCCACGGGGAAAAGTTCCGGGGCCGGCAGGCCGCCGGCGAAGGAAATCACCTCGGGGTTGGCGGCAAGACGGAGAATGGGCGTGAGGTCGGACTCCTGGAAGCGGATCATCCGCCGGGCGAATTTCGGGTTCATTGCGTAGCCTCCTGTCGATGGGTTACGAGGGATTATACCCCTCCATCTCTCGATGGGAAAGCCTTTTCTTTCAAAAAACACAGCCGGATTTTTGCCCCCGGCTGTGTCCGCTGCCTGAGGAAAGAGAATTCTCCCCCCGTTGCTTCCGGGGATGAACTCCCCGGAGGGAGGCGTCTTCTAGAATCCGTGAACGCCGAGAATGTGAAGCAGTGCCAGGGATGCCCCTCCGAGGGCTGACGCCTTGTGGGCCAGAAGCACCTTCGGCCCCGGAAGCACTTTTCTGAGGGCTTTCCCGAAAAGACCGGTAATCACCGCAACGACCAGGAGCGAAAAGGCGCCGATGCCTGTTGCCAGATAGTATTCTCCGAGCATGTTCCTTCCTCCTTCTGCGGCTGTGCCGTTTTTCTGGTACAATTTTCTTCTCGAAGATCATCCCGGGCCATGCAAAGGAGCTGCAGCCATGAAGGATTTCCGTTATGCCGCCTGTTCCCTCGGAACGGGCGTGATGGGTTCCACATCGTCCGCCGCCCTGGCGGCCGCCGGACTTTCGGTGGCCCTGTGGGGACGGTCCGGCGAGAGTGTCGCCAGGGGGCTCGCGTCAGCCGCGAAGGCACTTTCCGCTCTCGGGGAGAACGGCCTGCTCGACTGCACTCAGAAAGAGGCCCTTTCACGGATCATCCCCGTCCAGGACTTCGCCGAAGCCGCGGCTTCGTCGTACTTCATCCTCGAATCGGTCCCGGAAAACCTGCCGGCGAAACACTCTGTCCTTCTGGAGGCCGAAAAATACTGCCGGGAGGACGCCATTCTCGCCAGCAACACCTCGGGGCTGCTTCCGTCTGACATCGCCGCCCCTCTGGAACGGCCCGACCGCTTCCTCGTCACCCACTTCTGGAACCCTGCCCACCTCATGCCCCTGGTGGAAGTCTGCCCGGGGCGGAAGACCTCGCAGGAAACCACCACAAGGGCGAAAGAGTTCCTTCTCTCCGCCGGGAAAAAACCGGTGGTTCTCGCAAAGGAAGCCCACGGTTTCATCGTGAACCGTCTTCAGTTCGCCCTTCTCCGGGAGGCAGTCCACATCGTGGAATCGGGAATCGCCTCCATGGAAGAGGTGGACGAAGCAACGAAAGCAAGCCTCGGCAGACGGCTCGCCGACACCGGGCCCTTCGAAACGGCGGATCTCGGAGGGCTGGACGTATTTTCCTCCATCACGGCCTATCTCTTCGCCGATCTCTCCGCCGCGTCCGGGACGCCTGCGATCCTTGCGGACAGGGTGAAACGCGGTCTTCTCGGCGCGAAGACGGGAGAAGGGCTGTATGCATGGACGGAGGAGAAGCGGCGACGCTTCGAGGAAGCCCGGACCGGGACGCTCATCCGGCTGCTGAAGCGGGACAGGGAGGCGTAAAAGCTCCCTGTCCCGGGGATTCTTTCTAGCCGGCAGCCCTGGAGGCGATGATCTCCAGGGTGTTGCCGTCAGGATCCTCCACGTAGACGATTTTCTTTCCCCTGTTGGATCCGCCGGGGACGATGTTGACCTTGCCGGCGAAGACAGCGCCCGCCGTGCGCAGGCGGTCCGTCAGCGCATCGAAATCATCCGCGACAAAACATACGTGGGCGCTGCCCGTATTGTTCGTGGACGTGTCGATTTTGACGCCCTTTCCGCCCATGTATTCCACGAGTTCGAAGGACGCGTTGGGCAGGGTGAAGTAGGCGACCTTCAGATGAGCCCCGGCAACGCCGGTGACTCCCTCGGAATAGGCGGGGTCCCGCTCCCAGACTCCTTCGAGCGTGAGGCCGAGGACATCCCTGTAGAACGCCACGGACCGCTCCAGGTTCTCCACCGTAAAGCTCGGGTGATGCAGCGACAGGATCATGCTTTTTCCGCCTTTCGTCGTGCCTTGTACTCGTACATCCTGGCGTCGGCGATGCCGATCACGGACACGAGGTCGTCCCCGTCGCCCGGACAGGAGGCTATGCCGTAGTCCAGCACCACAGCCGCGTCCACCTTCGGAATTCTCAGTTCCGCGGCGCGCTCCTCCATCCGCAGCATGGCCGCCGCAGCCTGGTCTACTGAAACGTCGGGAAGATACAGAAGGAACTCGTCTCCGCCGTACCGCCCTATCATATCGCAGGATCTGAGGTTTGCGCTCATGAGGGCGGCGGTTTCTTTCAGCACCTCGTCGCCGGCCACGTGGCCGAAGCGGTCGTTGATGCTCTTGAAGTCACCGAGGTCGACCAGCACCACCGTTCCCCTTCCCCCGCTCCTGGCTATTCTCGAACTCTCCTCCTCGAGGCGCCCCATGATGTACCTGCGGTTCCACACCTGGGTAAGAGGATCGATGAGAGCCTCGTGCCGCCTTTCGGCCAGCATGTTGTTCAGCACCCAGAAGGTGGACCCGTGTTCGGCGGTTATTTCAAGAAGCTCTCTCTCCGAAGGGGAAAACCCCCTTTCGTCGCATGCCGCAAGGACCGCGAACACATCGCCGTTGAAGGACAGCGGAACGGCGAGAGCTGTGGGGCCGTCCGTCCCTCCCCGTTCCGCCGGCCGCCCCGTGCTGAGGGCAGCGGCTGTTTCGGAGAGGAGGCAGGGAAAGTCTTCCGTCGTGCCTTCGCCTTCGGGAAAACCCGCCAGCAGGCTGAGTTGCTGACCTTTCTTCCCGCCGGGAACAAAAATGCCCACCAGGGGAAAGTCCAGCTCCTTGCCGAGTATGTCCACAATCTTCCTGGAGAGGTCTTCGTTCGTCCGTTCCGCCGCCAGATGCTGGACGACCCTGTGCAGGAAACCGAGCTGCTTCGCTTTATTGTCAAGCTCCGCCCTGGCTTCCACCTCTTCGAGATGGAGCGCCACGTAAAACCCGACAAGGGCGAGGAGATCCCTCTCTCTTATGCCGAAGGCGAATTTCTCTGCGCTGTCAAGGCAGATCACTCCCCAGTCCCTTCCCTTGTAGGATGCGGGAACGGCCACGAGAGACTTTGCCTCCTCGGAATGGGAAATGTACCACGGATCCATGGCCAGGTCACCGGCAATGTGAGGTTTTCCCGTTTTGAGAACGTGCCCGACGATTCCCTTCCCTTCCGATCCTAAATCTGCCTGGCCTGACTTTTCGACCTCCCCCATGGCGTCAAGGGTGGTGAACCGTTCTTCGTGGCCCGGGTTCCGCACGCACAGGAAGAGATTTCTGAAGGAGATGATCGCGGGCAGCGAGTCAAAGAGGGCCCTGTGGATTTCCTCCGGTTTTTCAGCCTCGGCGAAGAGCGTAAAAAGCTCGAGGAGCATCCCCTGGTCGGAGGCCAGTTTTTCCAGCTCCGTCTTCTGGGCCTCCAGGGCGGCGGTGTTCTGCTTCAAAAGGTCCTCGGCACGCTTCATCCCGGAGATGTCGGTGATGAGGGCCAGAGTTGTCCCCGATGGAAAGGACGGGTCGGCCGCCATGGACGTGAGGGAGACATCCCCCCAGAAGCTGAGGCCGTCAGCCCGGGCGAACCTCACCTCGGCCCTGCGGGTTCCCCCGCTCATCCGAAGGGCTTCCTGGAGAACATCCGCTCCCTGCCCGGCACCGGGGGCAGCCAGGTCAAAAAGGGACTTCTGCCGCAGGCGTTCCCCGGACAGTGCCGTCATGGCCTCCCATGTTGCGTTGCACGAAAGAAATTTGCCGCCCCTGTCAAGGATGGCAATACCGGAGGATGCATTGTCAAAGACTGCCCTGAAAGTTGCCTCGCTCCTCCGGATCTCTTCCTCCCGTTTTTTACCGGAGAAAAAGAATGTTCCCAGGGAAACCAGGAGAATGAGGGCTCCCACCAGGAGATTTCTCTGGATCCTCAGGCCGCTGAGGGCATCGTCGACCTGGTCCCGTGGTGAAGCCAGAACGAAGGAGAGGCGCTTTCCTCCCATCCGGAGGGTGTTCCATGCGACGAGCAGGCTCCTGTCCGCCCCTTCTTCATGAATGTCCAGGGAACTTTTGCCTGACAGGGCTCCTTCAACAAGGCCCCTGATGCCCTTCACCTCAGGGGACTCCTCTCCGGAAACGACTCCTTCGCCCGACCTGGAAGGATTCCCGAGCCAGACCACGGTGCCGTCCTCGTGAAGGACCATTGAAATGCCGTTTTTGTCCCGGACCATGGGGATGACGTACCGGGAAAGGACAGGAGAGAGATCCACCACGGTGAAGAGGACCCCCCGAAGAATTCCCCCCGACATGAGGACGTCGGAAAAAAGGGCCATCTGCCTCTGGCCGGTGATCTTCACCGAACCGGAGAAAACGGCCGCACTCTCAGGGGGAAGAGGCCCGGGACCCATGCGGGCCGCAGTCTCCAGGGCAAAAACCCTTCCTTCATTTCCGGCGGGCGTTGACCGGAAGGCCGATACGGAGGGCCGGTCCTCGCCGGGAAGAAGGGAAACAAAGCAGAAGCCGAGCACCTCGGGCATGTTGTACACCATGGGCTGGAGAAAGTTCTGTGCATCCGCCGCCGTCATGGTCCCCCCGGCTGTGCGGGAAAACACGTGGTTCAGGAGGAAACGGGCTGAGGCGTCGACGGAGGCAAAACGGTCCTCGGCGGCAAGCCGTGCGAGGGTCGCGGAAATGAACTGCTGGTCGTTTATGGCCTCCTCCTGCCGGATGACTGCCCTGGAGTCAAGAAAATACAGCACGGCAAGAACGCCTGCGGCCAGAAGGAGGACACATGCGACAATCCGTCTGAATGGATCAAAGCGACCCTTCCGCGCAGGAAGGGAGGATCGGCTGTTCATTGGCCTCAAGACCCCGTTCTCCTGATTCTGTCGTATAGGCATATCCGGTACATTATATCAAAAAAGCCCCTCCATGCTCTTTTGTACATCCCTCTGTCCCCTCTTTTCTTTTCGCCCGGCAAATGATAACATTTTGTTATCATCAGAAGAATGGAGGCAGCCATGGAGACCCTGGGAAAACTTGCGGTCCTCGCGGAAGGAGCGAAATACGACGTGTCGTGCTCGTCCAGCGGAAGCGCCGGACGCCGGGGAAGCGTGGGCAGCACCTCCCTCGGCGGCATCTGCCACAGCTGGTCCGACGACGGGCGGTGCATATCGCTTCTCAAGGTTCTCTTCTCCAACGACTGCGTCTTTGACTGCGCCTACTGCGTGAACAGGAGGAGCGCCGACGTTCCCCGGGCCACATTCACTCCCAGGGAACTCGCGGACCTCACCCTCCAGATGTACCGGCGGAACTACATCGAGGGGCTCTTCCTCAGTTCGGCGGTTGTCCGTTCCCCGGACGACACCATGGTGCAGCTCATCCGCACGGCGAAAATCCTCCGGGAGGAGCACCGGTTCGGAGGCTACATACACGCCAAGGCCATTCCCGGGGCTTCGCCTTCCCTTCTCTCATCCCTCGGTCTCCTTGCCGACAGGATGAGTGTGAACATCGAGCTTCCCTCCGAGCCGAGCCTTCGGGCACTGGCTCCCCAGAAAAGCCGGGAATCCATCCTCCGCCCCATGGCCTTCATCGGCGGGACCATCGAAGAGCGGAAAAAATGGAAGCGTTCCGGCCGCTCGGCTCCGGTTTTTGTTCCTGCCGGACAGAGCACCCAGCTCATGGTTGGAGCCTCCCCGGAGAGCGATTTCACCATTCTGCGGCTCTCCGAGGGGCTCTACCGGAGCTTCGGCCTCAAACGGGTCTACTACTCCGCCTACATTCCCGTCTCGGACAATCCCCTTCTCCCCGCCCGGGTCACAGCTCCTCCCCTGCTCAGGGAGCACCGGCTCTACCAGGCGGACTGGCTGCTTCGATTCTACGGGTTCCGTGCCGAGGAGGTGCTCAGTCCGCAGCAGCCCCATCTGGACGAAAGCCTCGATCCGAAAACAGCCTGGGCACTCGCCAATCCAAACTTTTTCCCCGTAAACGTCAACAGGGCGTCCTGGGAGGAAATCCTCCGGGTTCCCGGGATCGGCGTCACATCGGCAAAGAGGATTCTCGCCGCCAGGAAGGGACATCTTCTTGACGGAGACGATCTTGCACGGATCGGCGTGGTGATGAAGCGGGCGCGGTTCTTCATCTCCTGCAGAAACCCGGCGTTCCCCGCTTCCCCCGCAGGCGGAGATCTTCGGAACATCCTCTCGGCCCGGCCGCAGGCCGGCGGCCTCCGTCAGCTCAGGCTGGAGTTCTGACCATGGCCGTCTGGTCCTACGACGGAACATTCAACGGGTTTCTCTGCCTGATCCACGATTCGGCGAAAAGGGGGGAACGTCCGGAAGGCGTATTGGGTCCCCCCCTGGAAAACCAGTCCCTCCTTTTCGAACCAAGGCGGGCTGCCACGAATGAACAGCTCGCCGCAGCAGTCCGGAACACCCTTTCCGCACGATTTTCCCGCAAAGTTCTCACCATGGGCTATTACGCATTTCTCAGTCCCATGGCGGGAAGAGAGATGGCAGTCTACAGGTATTTCGACCTCGCGTGGAAAATCGGCCCCCGTGCCGCGGGCTTCCTCGCGGATGAAAGAGTCCGGACCGTGCATGAAGCAGGATGGGCCGTCTCGAGAGAACGGCACAGATTTCTTGGCCTCCTCCGGTTTACAGAACTCCGGGGGGTTCTCTACGCCCCCTTCGAGCCCGAGGGGGACATCCTTTCACTCGTCGCCGGCCATTTCGCCCGAAGGCTCGGCGGAGAGCGGTGGGTCATCCACGACACGGGAAGAAACCGTGCTGCCGTATTCCAGGAAGGTACCTGGCGGGTGACCGATTTCCGTCCCGGAGGGTCCCTGTCTCTGTCGGGAAAAGAGCGGGAGATCCGGGACCTCTGGAAACGGTATTTCTGCTCCACTGCGGTGCAGAC
>CAZJAR010000110.1:0-7050 GCA_964543785.1 uncultured Synergistaceae bacterium
GAGGAGGAGTACAGGAGGGATGACGGAACCTACGGGACGAGGACGAACTACCGGGGTATGGGGCTCGTCTACGCCTACCTCGACCTGCTGAAAAAGTTCGACGCGGTGAACGTGCTCTCCATGCCCCGGATAATGTGCACCGACAATCATCCCAGTGAACTCCAGGTCGGGCAGGTGATCCCCCAGCTCAAGGGCAAGCTCTCCGACATATCCAATCCGAACGCCGTGCAGAGCAGCTACGAGTACAAGGACACGGGGCTCATCCTCAACGTCACCCCTTCCATCCGGAGCGGCAACCTCGTGGCCCTCGACGTGGAGCAGGTGGTGGAGGATGTCCTCACCGCCATGACCGCCGAGATGCCCGTGACGGGCAAGCGGAAGATCAAGACCAGCGTCATGGTGAGTTCAGGCAACACGGTGATCCTGGGCGGCCTCATAAAGGAAGTGGAGAAGAACCTGCGCAGCAGGGTCCCCGGGCTCTCCTACATTCCCCTTATCGGAGGGCTCTTCACCAGGACCGTGAAGCAGCGTGAGAAGATCGAGCTCATGATCTTCCTGACCCCCTATATCCTGGAGACTCCCGGCGAGGCGGAGCAGATCACCAGGGAGATCGTCTCGGGAGACCACGGCATGAACCCCCCGGAAGAGAAACTCTGGAAACGCCTCGAGAAAGAATACCGGGAATCGGTGAAGCAGCAGTCGAAATGACGGGAGGAGACGAAAGAATGTCCCCACGGCTTCCCGATCTGGAAGAAATCGCCCCCCTCATCCGGGGGAAGGTCAGCCTCGACGCCCTCAAAAACGCGGGCATCCTGCCCCTGCGTGACGACGGGAAGAGGCTGGTCATTGCGCTTGCTTCGCCGGAGTGTTTTCCCGCCGCCCAGGTGCTGGCGGCGTCCTTCGGCCGGGAGGCGGCATGGGAGTTCCACCGCAGGGAGGAGCTGGAGCGCCTTTTCGGGACGCTGTACGACCTGAGGGGGGGCATCGGTGACGACACGCTCACCGCGGTGGCGGGCATAGATGACGGCGACGGGCTTTTCCGTGAGGACGTGCAGAGCGACTCCGTGGATGTTCCCGTCATCAGGCTGGTGAACGGCCTTCTCCGGGAGGCCCTGAAGGTGCGGGCCACGGACATCCACGTGGAGCCCTTCGAGAGTGAAATGCTCGTGCGGTTCAGGGTGGACGGGGTGCTCCACGACCGGCTCCGTCTTCCGCGGAACCTCCAGGCGCCCCTGACGAGCAGGGTAAAGGTCATGGCGAGGATGGACATCGCCGAACGCCTCGCTCCCCAGGACGGAAGGATCGGCATCACCGTGGGGAACAGGGCGGTGGACATCAGGGTCAGCTCCGTTCCGGTGCAGCACGGCGAACGTCTCGCCCTCCGGCTGCTGGACAAGGGCTCAGGCCTTCTCAGCCTGGAGGAGCTCGGCATGGATTCTTCCTCCAGGGAGACCATGAACGCCCTCATCGGAACCCCCCACGGTCTCATTCTCTTCACGGGCCCCACGGGCTCGGGAAAGACCACGACGCTCTACGCCATCCTCCAGGCCCTTGCGAAACCGTCTGTGAACATCATCACCGTGGAGGACCCCATCGAATACGACCTGGAAGGAGTGGGACAGATCCAGGTGAACGAAAAGGCGGGGGTCACCTTCCCCTCTGCCCTCCGGTCCATCCTCAGGCAGGACCCGGACATCATCATGATAGGCGAAATGCGGGACTACGAGACCGCCCACATAGGCGTCCAGGCGTCACTTACCGGGCACCTTGTCCTCTCGACACTCCACACCAACGACTCCGTCTCGGCGGTAATCCGCCTCACCGACATGGGGGTGGAGCCCTACCTCGCGGCCGGGTCCCTGCTCGGAGCCGTGGCCCAGCGCCTTGTCCGGACCCTCTGCCCCCGGTGCTCGTACAGGGCCGAAGCACCGGCCCTCTTCCGGAGAGAGGGGCTTGCGGAGGTCTTCCGGGGCAGGGGATGCGACTCCTGCATGGGCACCGGGTACCGGGGACGGGTGGGGCTCTATGAACAGTTTATTCCCGACGACGTACTCCGTGAAATGGTGGCGTCCGGGGGAACTCCGGCGAAAATCCGCGCGGCAGCACGGGCGAAAGGATTCCGCACCCTCTGGGAACTGGGCATCGATGCCCTGCGGCAGGGGCGGACCTCCCCCGAGGAGCTGCTCCGGGTGGTCTCAGCCGGAGAATTCGGACCTCCAGGAGAAGAGGGATAGCCCGTGCCGGCTTTTCGATATACGGCTTACGACGAATCCGGCACACTCCGTAAGGGCACGGTGGATGCCCTGTCTTCCGTCAGGGCGGGAGAATTGCTCGCCGCCCAGGGTCTCACCGCTGTTGACATCGCAGAGGGACCCCCGGAGAAGTCCCGTTGGAGAAAACGTTTCGGGCTCTCCTACCATGCCCTGTTCTGCCGGGGGCTCTCCTCCTACCTGAAACGGGGGGTCCCGCTGGCTGAGGCGCTCAAATTCCTGAGCCGCCATTCATCGGACCGGCGTGTGGCGGATGCCTGCCTTCATCTCCACGAAGGAGTTCAGGGAGGAAAGCGCCTCTCCGCCGTCCTGGAGGAGACGGGACTCTTCCGGGAGGACCTCGTCAGGATCGTGGAATCGGGAGAGAAAACCTCGGCGCTTCCAGGCGTGCTGGAGAAGGCCGCGGCGCTGTATTCCATGCAGGAAGGACAGCGGCGGAAAATACGGTCCGCCCTTACCTATCCGCTCGCCATGATGGTCATTGGCAGTGTTGTGGTTCTCTTCCTCCTGGTGTATGTTGTTCCCCGGCTTGCCGACCTGTTCGCCGACATGGGGCAGGCCCTGCCCCTGCCAACGAGGATTCTCCTGGGAACGGCCGCAATGCTTCGGGAGTGGTGGCCGGCGCTGCTCCTTGCCCTGCTCGGGCTCTTCTTCCTGGCCCGGAAGAGAAAATGGTCCGTGAATCTTCCCTTTTTTCGGCGCATACGGGAGAACATCGCCCTTTCCCTGGTGATGTCCCACCTGGAGACCCTGCTGTCGGCGGGAATCCCCCTGGTCCAGGCTCTCGGCATGGCCTCTTCCATGGACTCCCGTCCGGAGCGATGGATTGAGGCCGCCCGGCTTGTGAAAGAGGGCTTCCGGTTCGACAGGGCCCTGGAAAAGCTGGGAACCTTCCCGGAGGAGGCGGTGTACATTCTCAGAATCGGTGAGCTCGGCGGCGATCTGCCGGGAGCCATCGGGCAGGTGGCGGAGATGAACTGGGAAGAAGCCCGGGACGGCATGGAGAAGGCAGCCACCCTCGCTGAACCGCTCCTGGTGCTGTTTCTGGGAATAGCTGTAGGTTTCGTGGTCATCGCCATCCTGCTTCCCATATTCGACCTGTCCAGCCTCGCGGGGTGACCCCGGGCCCGGGACTGAAACGGAGGTTTTTCAATGAAGAAACAGCAGCAGAAGCGGAGCGGTTTTACGCTGGTTGAAGTGCTCGTGGTGGTGGTCATTCTCGGTCTCCTGGCAGGGCTCGTGGTGCCCCGGGTTGTCGGCAGGGGCGAAGAAGCAAAGAGGACCGCCGCAGCCGTGCAGATCCGGGAGATCGAACAGGCCCTTGAGATGTACAGGCTGGACAGCAGCCTGTACCCCTCCACGGCCCAGGGGCTGGAAGCCCTGGTGGCAAAGCCTTCCATTCCTCCCGAACCGAGGAAGTACAGGGAGGGAGGCTACCTGCGGAAGCTCCCCGTTGATCCCTGGGGAAGCCCCTTCGTCTACCGGTGCCCCGGCGACCACGGGGAATACGACCTCTTCTCCCCCGGAGCCGACGGCGAGGAAGGCGGGGACGGACCGGGGAAGGATATTACCAACTGGGAATAGGCTTGCCCGGAAAGTCTTCCTGGTATAAAATGACTCAAACTAGTTAGTGTTTTTTTGAAATTTACTTCTGAAAATATCAATCTTTTCCTCCGAGTCGCATGCCCTAACGGAGAGATCCCATGGACAGCGACCGTTAGGGTGTGCCCGGAAACAGGCATGCCTCCCCTTTTGGCAAGGAGGACGTTTTTCCGTAAACGGTGAAGCCGTCCTCATGGTGCGAGGGCGGCTTTTTTTGTTTTCAGCACACGGTGGAAGGAGGGGTCGGTTCAGCGGAAAACTGGCGGAGATTCCCGCGTGAAGAGTTTATTGAATAGGAAAGGGGCGGCGATTCCGGTCCGCATCGCCTGGCAGCGCACAGGTCCGGAGTTTGCCGCCCTGCCCCCTGCCGACAAACGGAAGGAGCTGGGAACAGGATGATTCAGAAAGTCTTTTTTGTCAACGGCATTGAGCGGAACATCATAGTGGAAGATGACAGCACGCTGGCAGCGGTGCTCAGGGAGCAGCTCGGCCTGACGGGAACAAAGGTGGGATGCAACCAGGGACACTGCGGCTCATGCGGCGTCATCATCGACGGTGCGTATACCCGTTCATGCGTGTACAAGATGTCACGGCTTCCTGAAGGAGCCAGAGTCACCACCATCGAGGGAATCGGGACACCCGAATGTCTCCACCCGATCCAGAAGGCATGGATCAAGCACGGAGCGGCCCAGTGCGGCTTCTGCACACCCGGATTCATCGTCTCAACAAAAGCCCTTCTCGACACCAATCCCAAACCGACCCGGGAAGAAGTCCGTGACTGGTTCCAGGTCAACAGGAACGCCTGCCGCTGCACGGGGTACATTCCCATAGTCGATGCCGTCATGGATGCCGCCAAGGTGCTCAGGGGCGAGATGGACGAAAAGGAGCTGGAATTCGTCCTTCCCGGGGACGGGCGGATCTGGGGCAGCAAGTATCCCCGTCCAACCGCCGTGGCCAAAGTCACCGGAACCCTGGATTACGGCGCCGATCTCATCCTCAAGATGCCGAAGAAAACCCTTCATGCGGCGCTCGTGCAGGCGAAGGTTTCCCACGCCAATATCAAAGGCATCGACACCTCCGAGGCGGAGAAGATGCCCGGCGTCTACAAGATCGTCACCCATAAGGACATCAGGGGGAAAAACAGGATCACAGGCCTCATCACCTTCCCCACGAACAAGGGTGACGGATGGGACCGCCCCATCCTGTGCGACGAGAAGGTCTTCCAGTACGGCGATGCCGTGGCCATCGTCTGCGCCGACAGCTACAAGAACGCCGCCGCAGCGGCGGAGAAGGTGAAGCTCGATCTCGAGGTTCTTCCGGCCTACATGAGCGCTCCTGCCGCCATGGCGGAGGACGCCATCGAAATCCATCCCGGCACCCCCAACGTGTACTACACCCAGAAGATAAAGAAAGGGGAGGACACGGCCCCAATCTTCGGCCGGTCAGACGTGGTCACCGTCGAGGACGACTTCTACGTGGGCAGGCAGCCCCACATGCCCATCGAGCCCGACGTGGGATTCGCCTACACGGACCACGAGGGACGGCTGGTAATCCACTCCAAGTCCATCGGCGTCCATCTTCACCTGGCCATGATCGCACCGGGACTCGGCGTCGAGCCTGAAAAGCTGGTCCTCGTCACCAACCCTGCAGGAGGCACCTTCGGCTACAAGTTCAGCCCCACCATGGAAGCCCTTGTGGGTGCCGCCGCACTGGCCACGGGGCACCCCGTGGCGCTGAACTATACCTGGAAGCAGCAGCAGCAGTACACCGGAAAGCGCTCCCCCTTCTTCGTGAACATGAAGTTCGCCGCCGACAGGGAGGGCAAGCTGCTGGCCATGGAGACCGACTTCTCCGTGGACCACGGCCCCTATTCCGAGTTCGGCGACCTGGTCACCCTGAGGGGCACCCAGTTCATGGGCGCGGGATATGACATTCCCAACATACAGGGCGAGGGGCGGACAGTATGCACCAACCATGCATGGGGATCGGCCTTCCGGGCCTACGGTTCCCCCCAGTCCCTCTTCTCCTCCGAGGTCCTTATGGATGAACTGGCCGAGAAGCTCGGCATGGACCCCCTGGAGATCCGCCTGAAGAACGCCTACCGGCCGGGCAGCACGAATCCCACCGGTCAGGCCCCGGAGTCGTACTCCCTGCCGAAGATGCTCGAAGCTCTCCGTCCGAAGTACGAGCAGGCGAAGAAGAGAGCCGCCGAGGGCTCCACGGCCCGCTACAAAAAAGGCGTCGGTCTTTCGGTGGGCGTGTACGGCTGCGGGCTCGACGGTCCCGACGGCTCCGAGGCCCGGGTTGACATGAACCCTGACGGGACCATCACCATCTGCACCGCCTGGGAGGATCACGGGCAGGGAGCCGACATCGGCGCCATCGGCACCGCCCACGAGGCACTCCGGCCCCTGGGGATCGCCCCCGACAAGCTCCGCTTCACGTGGCCCAATACGGCGAAATGCCCCAATTCCGGCCCTGCCGGCGGATCCCGGTCCCAGGTCATGACGGGCAACGCCATCAGGGTGGCCTGCGAGACCCTGCTCAAGGAGACCGCGAAACCAAAAAGCGGCTTCTTTAAGAAGGACGGAGGATATATGACCTATGACGAACTGGTCACCGCAGGAAAGCCGACCTCCTTCGCCGGAAAATGGTCCGCCGTCGATGGGACCGCGTGCGATGAAAACAGCCAGGGGAAACCCTTCGTGATCTACATGTACGGCGTATTCATGGCCGAGGTGACGGTGGACACGGAAACGGGCAAGACTGTCGTGGACCGCATGACCCTCATGTGCGACTGCGGGAAGATCAACAACCGCCTCGTGGTGGACGGACAGAACTACGGCGGCCTCGCCCAGGGCATCGGCCTCGCCCTCTCCGAGGACTTTGAGGACATCGAGAAGCACTCCACCATGCCCGGCGCCGGGTTCCCCTACATCAAGGATATCCCCGACGACATCGAGGTCATCTACTTCGAGGAGCACAGGGCCGACGGCCCCCACGGCGCGGCCGGCATCGGCGAACTTCCTCTCACGAGCCCCCATGCCTCCATCATCAACGGCATCTACAACGCCTGCGGCGTGAGGATCACGAAGCTTCCCGCCTATCCCGAGAAGGTCCTGGCGGCACTGAAAAAGTAGATTTGGTCTGGAGAGGGGGAAGGGATAATTATCCCTTC
>CAZJAR010000111.1:0-740 GCA_964543785.1 uncultured Synergistaceae bacterium
GCCGGCGGCCCAAGCGAGCACCGGTGACGCTCCCCGCTGCCCTGTTTTCCAGGCAAACCCGGCTCCCCGGGGACCGTTGCCCTTCCCCGCACCTTCCGGTACACTGACCCGAGAAGAAAAGTTTTGTCTTCCCCCGCCAAGGCGGGACGGAGGAAAGGAGAACCCATTGCATGCTTCTGATTCGGAACGCTGAACTGTATGACCCTGAACACAAGGGGCTGTGCGACATTCTTATGGCCGCCGGCCGCATTTTGTCCGTATATCCCGCCGGAACGGCGGACCCTGGGGCCCTGTCAGGCCTTTCCGCGGATTTCAGGACGGTGGACGCCGGGGGAAATCTCACCATGCCGGGTATCCTCGACAGGCACGTCCACTTCAACGGTGCCGGGGGCGAAGGGGGACCGGCCAACAGGACCCCGCCCCTCCAGCTTTCCTCCTTCGTCCGGGCAGGGGTCACCTCCGCCGTGGGGATGCTGGGGACCGACGGTACCTGCCGCGCCCTGGAGGAGCTCCTGATGAAGGCAAAGGGGCTCGAGGAGGAGGGCATTTCCACGTGGATCCTCACGGGGAGCTATGGCCTTCCCTCGCCTACCCTCACGGGTTCCGTGGCGAGAGACCTCTGCCTCATCGACAAGGTGATCGGCCTCAAGCTGGCCGTATCTGACCACAGGAGTTCCCACCCCTCGGTGGAGGAGATCCGGCGGTCCGCCTCCAACGTCCGGGTGGGGGGCATCCTCTCC
>CAZJAR010000111.1:750-7012 GCA_964543785.1 uncultured Synergistaceae bacterium
AGGCGGGCTGTCTCTGCGTCCACATGGGGAGCGAGGCCTCGGGGCTGACGCCTCTTCTCGAGGCCATGGAGGGAACGGACATCCCCATCACCCAGTTCGCCCCCACCCACATCTCCAGGTGCGAGGCCCTGGTGGAGCAGTCCGCGGCCTTCGGGCTGCGGGGCGGGTACCTGGACATCACCGCCGCCCCGGGGAAAAACCCCCTGTTCGGCCTCGCCACGGCGTCGGTGGTTGCCACTCTCCTGGAGAGGGGCGTGCCTGCCGGGAACATCACCCTGAGCTCCGACGGCAACGGGTCCATGCCCTCCTTCAACGAGAAGGGCGAGATGACGGGGCTGAAGGTTGGCCCCCTGGAATCGGTCCTGGAGTCTGTGGCGGAGATGCTCCGGGAAGGTGAGATATCCAGGGAGACGGTGATCTCCCTGGTGACGTCGAATCCGGCGGACCATCTCAAGCTGTCCCGCAAGGGAAGAGTCCGCCCGGGGTGCGACGGGGACGTGCTTGTCCTCGACGGAAACTTCAGGCCCCTGTTCGTGGCCGCGAAGGGGCGGCTCCTTATGGAGGAGGGCGAAGTCACCGTCCGGGGGACCTTCGAGTAAAAAGAATGTAATAATCAATTCTCCTGCAGGGGGAGTGTCGCCAGGCATAAGGTGAATTCGCCCCCCAGGGGCGAAGAGATGACCCCCTGGGGGGCAGCGCCCGGGCCGAGAAACCGACATGGATGTCGGTTTCAGGCGCAGTTGTCAGGGACGACAATGTGCGCCGGCGGCCCAAGCGAGCACTGGTGCACTCCCCCTTCTGTATTCGGGATTGTGTTAACACGAGAGCGCCCCGCTCATGTTCTTTCCTGAAGAAGAGCTTCTATCCCTTCAGAGACTTCACGAAGGCCTCCATGCGGTCCATTCCTTCGGCAAGCACCTCGAGGGACCGGGTGCAGGCCAGGCGGACGTAACCCTCGCCGCAGGCGCCGAAGGCCGATCCCGGAAGGGTGGCCACCTTTCCCTTCTCCAGGAGCCCCCAGGCGAATTCCTCGCTCGAAAGCCCCGTGCCCCGGATGTCCGGGAAGAGGTAGAAGGCCCCCTCGGGCTCGGAGCACCGGACGCCGGGCATGGCGTTGAGCCGTTCCGCCACGAAGGTGAGCCTCTGCCGGAAGATCTTCGCCCGCTCCTCCAGCTTGTGGTCATGATTGTCCAGGGCGTACTTCGATGCCATCTGGGTCGGGACGTTGACTCCGTAGGTCTGGTTCGCCCCGATAAGAGACATGAGCCGGATCAGGGGCGCCGGGCCGATGGCGTAGCCGATGCGCCAGCCCGTCATGCAGTGGCTCTTTGAGAGCCCTCCCATGGTCAGGGTCCTCTCCTTCATGCCGGGGATCGTGGCGAAGGGCACGTGCCGGCCCTTGTAGACCAGGGAGTCGTAAATTTCGTCGGAGAGTACCGTGAGGTCGTGCCGTTCCGCCACCGAGGCGATGTCCTCCATCTGCCGCCGGGTCATGACTCTCCCGGTTGGGTTGCTGGGGGAGCAGATCATGAGCACCCTCGACTTCGGGGTGATTGCCTCTTCAATGGCCTCCGCCGTGGGGACGAAGCCGTCCTCCTCCGTCGTCGGAAGGTGGACCGCCGTTCCCCTGTGCTGGTAAATCTGCTCGAAATAGGGAGCGAAGCACGGCTCCGCCGTGATCACCTCATCGCCCGGGTCGAGGAGGGCCTGGAGGGCCAGGTGGACCGACTGGACTCCTCCCGCCATGATCATCACCTCGCCGGGGGAGGATTTCAGGCCGTACCGCCTGTCCCAGTAGCCGCACACCGACCGGCGGACATCCTCGAACCCCATGATGGGGCCGTAGTGGGTATATCCTTCCTTCGCCGCCTTCGCGGCGGCGTCGATAATGTCGTGCTCAGTGTCGAAATCCGGTTCTCCCTCTCCGAAATTGACCATGTCAGGGTCTGCGGCCGCCGCCTGGAATATCTTCAGCATGCCGGAGGGCTGCAGCCCCGCGTACCGTTCTGCGAATTTCATGCTACCCTCTCCTTTTCTCGCGGCTCTTCCCCGCAGGGGGAAGAAAAATGCCCGCACCCTCCCGGGGTGCGGGCGGGGAATGTCCTCTCTACTCGTATTCCTTCAGCATGGCGGCGTACTCTTCCTCCATGCCCTTCCGGACGTGGTAGCAGTGCTCGTCTCCGGGGAATTTGCCCGTCTGTACGTCCTCCACGTATTCCTTGAAAGCGTTGGTGATGGTCTCCGCCACGTTGGCGTAGACTTTTACGAATTTTGGCGTGAATGCCTGGAACAGGCCTATCATGTCGCCGCAGATGAGAAGCTGCCCGTCGCAGGGACCGCCCGCCCCGATGGAGTACACGGGGATTGTCAGCTTCTTCGCGATGAACCGGGTCAGTTCCGGCGGCACGGCTTCCACCAGGAGGGCGTAGGCTCCTGCTTCCTCAACCGCAAGTGCGTCTTCGATGACGTACCGCGCGGACTGCGGATCGAGCCCCTGGGCCTTGAAACCTCCAAGAGGGCCCGAACTCTGGGGCGTGAGCCCTATATGCCCGCAGACAAGAACCCCGGCATCCGCAATGGCACGGATTCTCGATTTCACCCTGACTCCGCCTTCGAGCTTCACGGCGTCCATGTCCGCCTCCTTCAGGAAGCGCACAGCGTTATAAACGGCGTCCTCATCGGAGACCTGGTAGGAACCGAAGGGCATGTCGCCCATGACGAAGGTGTTCGGCGCACCCCGGCGCACGGCCTTGCAGTGGCTGATGCAGTCCTCCATGGTCACGGGAATGGTTCCCTGGTAGCCGAGGGTGATCATGCCAAGTGAGTCTCCAACAAGAATCATGTCGATGCCGGCTGCCTCAGCGAAGCTGGCCATGGGGAAGTCGTAGGCCGTGACCCACGTGACCTGTTCGCCGTTTTTCTTCATGTTCACAAAATCGAGACGCCCTTTTTTCTTTGCCATTGCTCATTCTCCTTTCCCCGCAGAGGGGGTGTGAATTTAGAAGTCCCGGACGGCGTTCACCGTTTCCAGGAAAGAATCCGCGCTGACGTTGCAGCCGGTGATGACCACCGCTGTTCTGGCTCCCGGGGAGACGATCCCCCGGAGGAGCGCTCCGGGGCCCGTGGCCGCCGCTCCCTCCACCATTATTTTATGCTTTCTGAGCAGAAAGGCCATCCCCCCGGCGATGTCTTTCTCGGAAACGAGGACAATTTCGTTCACAAGCCGCCGGACGAGGGGAAAGGTATAGCGGTTTTCAAGGCCGATCCCGCCGAGCAGGCTGTCCGCAAGAGTGTCCGATTCCTCGAGGACCACGGGTTTTCCGGCCTTGAGGCTCTCGTACATCACGGCTCCCTTCTCCATGGAGACCCCGGTGACCCTGATCCCGGGATTGTTCGCTTTCACCGCCAGGGCAATGCCGGAGACGAGCCCGCCTCCCGACGTGGGAACCACGACTGTATCCACTGCGGGAAGGTCTTCCAGGATTTCAAGGCCGATGGTTCCCTGTCCCGCTATGACGAAGGGGTCGTCAAAGGGGTCCACGATGGCCATGCCATCTCTCCGGGCCAGTTCCCTGCAGAATTCTTCCGCGTCATCCTGGCTCGTGCCGGCGATGCGGACGTCCCCCCCCCACCGGCGGATGGCTTCCACCTTCTCCGACGGAACCCTGTCGGAGACGCAGACCACGGCTTCTATCCCAACCTTCCTTGCCATGCAGGCCACCGCCTGTGCGTGGTTCCCGGTGGAGTAGGTGGTGACACCCCGCTTTCTCTCATCGTCAGAGAGACTCAGTATTCTGTTGGCTGCCCCGCGGATCTTGAAGGCTCCCACTTCCTGGAGGTTTTCCAGCTTCAGGTAAATCTCACCGCCGAGACGGCCGGAGAGGTAAGGGGAAAAAACCAGGGGCGTCCGGAGAATGTAGGGGGCGATGCGTCTGCGGGCCTCCCAGACGTGCCGGGCCTCCGGCAGGCCGACATGGCCTTCCCCTGAAATATCCATCACCGGCCCGCCTTTTCCGGGGAAAGAGCGATCACGTCGATCTCCACGAGGGACCCGCCCGGAATGACGCTCTGGACGGTGGTTCTCACCGGGAAGGGAACGCTGAAGAACTGCCGGTAGACTTCATTGTACCCGTCGAAGTCCCCCACGTCGGCAAGGTGGGCCGTCACCTTCACCACGTCGTCCAGAGTGCAGCCGGCGGCCTCAAGGATGCCCCGGATGTTCTCCAGAACCTGCCGGGTCTGGATCTTCACGTTTCCCTCGACCAGCTCGCTGCTTCCCGGCTTTTCAGGCGTCTGGCCGCTCACGAAAACGAAGCCGCCTGCGACAAGCCCCGGAGTGTAGGCCCCCGCCGGAACGGGGGAGGATGCCGGATGGACGGGGCATTTTCTCATGGCGCTCATTTCCTCCTTTCGAAGAACCGAAGTGTCCCGCTCACGTACCGAGGAATGCCAGGGCGGAGCGAACCAGGATCTCCGCAGCCGCGGGAAGGGCCTCTTCGTCGATGTCGAATTTCGGGTGGTGATGGGGGTAGTCGGTCTCTTTCTCCCTGCTGCCCGTCCCCACGAAGAAGAAGACCGAGGGGACTTCCCGGGCGAATTCGGCGAAATCCTCCCCGGCGGTGCAGGTGTAGGGGACAAGGTTTTCAGCCCCCACCACCGCCGACGCTGCGTCCCTCACCAGGGCCGCCATTCCGGGATCGTTCACCAGGCAGGGGTTGCTGGGAATCCATTCCAGGGAATAGTCCATCCCCGACGCGGCGCATATTCCGGCGAGCACCCGCTCGAACCGCTGAAGGGGCCGCTCGGGGCTGTCGGGGCCACCGGAATAGAGATAGCGCACCGTTCCCGCCAGGGAAACCTCCTCCGGAATGATGTTGGAGGCCTGTCCCCCGGCGTGGACCGAACCGAACATGACGAGGGTTGGGGAGAAGACGTCGATCTCCCTGGTCTGGATCATCTGGGCTGCGGAGATGAAGTTCGCCGCCGCCAGGACGGGATCGGCCGCCTTGTGGGGGGCGCCCGTGTGGCCGCCCTTCCCCCGGATGACGGCCCGGAACTCGTCCATGGCCGCCATGACGGGGCCGGGCTGGACCGAGATCTTTCCCGACGGGATGCCGCTCCAGACGTGAAGGGCCATGGCGCCGTCCACCGGGGGGTCGGAGAGAAGCCGCCCCTCGCCGATCATCCTCCGTGCCCCGGCGATCTCCTCGTTGGGCTGGAAGACGAGCCGGACGGTCCCTGAAAAGCGGTCCTTCATGGAGGAGAGAATCTTCGCCGCCGTCAGCAGGATCGCCATGTGGGCGTCGTGGCCGCAGGCGTGCATCATCCCCGGATTCCGGGAGGCAAAGGGCAGACCGGTCTGTTCCTCCAGGGGCAGGGCGTCCATGTCGGCCCGGAGAAGAAGGGTCTTTCCTCCGCCGGTTCCCCTGATCAGGGCCGTCACGCCCGTTTCGGCCACCCTTTCCCGGACCTCCAGGCCCAGGTCCCGGAGGAAGGCGGCGATTCTCCCCGCAGTCCACCGTTCACCGAAGCCCGGCTCCGGGCGGGCGTGAAATTCCCTCCGAAGGGTGACGAGTTCCCCGGCGAGTTCCCGCGTTTCAGGGCTCAGGTTCGCCATGGGAATCCCTCAGCGGGTGAGGATTTTTCTCGGGAAGGAGCAGAAGGGCTCGCATCCCGTGTCGGTGACGAGGAAGGGCTCGCTGTTTTCGAAGCCGAAATCGTCCTCCCAGATCCCCGGCATGAGGTGGATGGTCATTCCGGGTTCCAGCACCGTCTTGTCCCCGGGGCGGAGGCTCAGGGTGTGCTCTCCCCAGTCGGGAACATAGTTTGCGCCGATGGAATACCCCAGCCGGGAGGGCTTCACCACACCGGAGCCCTCGATGGCCTTCCGCCACCGGGCTTCCACCTCCTCGGCGGTGACTCCGGGCCGGATGAAGGCCAGGGTCTCCTCAACACCCTTCAGCACCGTGTCGGCCACCTTGCGGAGCTTCTCCGGCGGCGTGCCGATGTAGACCGTCCGGGAGAGGGGACAGTGGTACCTGAACCGGACCCCGCAGAGCTCAAGAAGAACGAGGTCACCCGGGGCGTAGTTCCGTTCGGGATCCCACCCGAGATGGGCGCATGTGGTCCGCTCGTTGGAGGGCATGATGGGGAAGATGGCGGGATGGTCGCCCGTATACTCCTCCGTTCCCGTGATGCAGGCATGGTAGACGTTTGCCGCGGCTGAGCATTCCCGGGCACCGATGCTGATGGAATTCACGGC
>CAZJAR010000112.1:0-6711 GCA_964543785.1 uncultured Synergistaceae bacterium
CCCGTCCCTCCGGGAGCAGCGATGCCGCGAGATTTACAGCATCCAGGTCCAGGGGCTCGCCACACGGATGGAATCGACGGGGATACGGAACCTCGTCCTGGGGGTGTCGGGAGGTCTCGACTCAACCCAGGCCCTGATCGTCTGCGCCAGGACCATGGACCTCCTGGGGCTGCCGAGGACGAACATCAAGGCCTACTCACTCCCCGGCTTTGCCACCTCGGAAAAGACCGCCGCCAGCGCCCGGAAACTCATGGAATCCCTGGGGGTTGAGGCGGGGGAGATCGACATCCGCCCTGGCTGCCTGCAGATGCTCAAGGACATGGGACATCCCTTCGCGGAAGGGAAGGCGGTCTATGACGTGGCCTTCGAGAACGTCCAGGCGGGGCAGAGGACGTCGCTCCTCTTCCGGATCGCCAACGCCCGGAGTGCCATGGTGGTGGGCACCGGAGACCTCAGCGAACTCGCCCTGGGGTGGTGCACCTACGGCGTGGGGGACCACATGTCCCACTATAACGTGAACGCGAGCCTCCCCAAGACCCTCATCCAGTATCTCGTCCGGTGGGCTGCCGCAAGCGGAGTCCTCGGGAAGGACGTGTCCCCGGTGCTGGAAGCCGTCCTCGGGACGGAGATCAGTCCGGAACTTGTTCCCGGAACGAAAAAGGACGGCCCATCCCAGAGCACCCAGGCCGTCATCGGACCCTATGAGCTGCAGGACTTCAACCTGTTCTACATCCTGAGGTACGGCTATCTCCCGTCCAAGGTGGCTTTCCTGGCGGAATCCGCCTGGCGGGACGCTGCAACGGGAACATGGCCCGACATCCTCCCAGGACGGCGGACGGAGTACACCCTTCCCGAAATAAAGCACTGGCTTTCCGTCTTTCTCCGCCGGTTTTTCACAATGAGCCAGTACAAGCGCTCATGTGTTCCCGACGGACCCAAGGTCGGTTCGGGGGGTTCCCTTTCCCCCCGGGGAGACTACCGGGCCCCGAGCGACGGCAGCTCCGCCCCGTGGGAGGAGGACCTGGCGAACATCCCCGACGGAGATGACTGAACGTATGAAGAAGGCGGGCCCGGGCCCGCCTTCTTCATACGTTCACGGTTTCCGCCGTTGCGTCGAACCGTTCCCTGAGGTCCCGGTAAAGGGCCCGGAACTGAACGTATCCCCTGTCGTACGCTTCCCTGTCCAACGGGTTGGGATTCATCGTTTCACGGATCTTCGGCCACCCTTTCACCTGTTCCTCCGGAATGCCGCAGCCCAGGGCGGCGAGCATGGCGGCTCCGTAGGCCCCTCCTTCGTCACTCTCCGGGAGCGAAACGGGACATCCGATCACCGAGGATGTCATTCTGCGCCAGGCGGCGCTCCGGGCTCCTCCTCCGGCCATGATGATCCGCTTCACCGGGGTGGCGGCCCGAACCAGCTCAAAGGAATCCCGCAGCCCGAAAGTGATTCCCTCCATAACCGCCCGGAAGACGTGGCGCCGGTCGCTCATGGAAGAAAGACCATAGAGAACGCCCCTGGCGTTGGGGTTCCTGTGGGGGGTGCGCTCGCCGTTGAGGTAGGGGAGCCAGAGCATGCCTTCCGCTCCCGGAGGAATCTCCTCCACCGCCTGGCCTATGTCATCCCAGGTGAGGTCCCTTCCCATGGTCTCACGGAACCAGTTCAGCGATGAGCCGGCAGACAGCATGCACCCCATGTAATATGACTGGCCGGGAAGGACTGAATTGAAAAAATGAAGCCTTCCCGTCGGGTCCGGAGAGACAGATTCCGTTGCGGCGAGTACTGTACCGGAGGTGCCGATGGAGATCATGCAGTCCCCGGGGGAGACCACGCCGAGGCCGAAGGCCGATACGGCGTTGTCCGCCCCGCCGCAGACAACGTTCGTTTCCCCCCAGCCGAGCCGCCGGGCCAGTTCGGGCCTGAGGGTCCCACGGATTTCCGCCGATCCCTTTACAGGCGGGAGCCAGTCCTCGTCCACACCAAGGGCTTCGAGAAGGTCGCTCCTCCATTTCCTTGCGGAGACGTCATAGCAGGCGCTTCCCGAAGCGTCGGACCACTCCGTTGCCCGTTCCCCCGTGAGGCGCCACCCGATGTAATCCTTTGCAATGTAGCAGGTGGCTATCTTTCTGTAGACCTCCGGTTCGTGCTTCCGTATCCAGAGGATTTTCGGAAGAGTGAACCCCGGGTAGATGAGGTTTCCCGTCATCTCCACAACCCGGGACTCCCCTCCGAGGACCGCTTCTGCTTCGGAGCACTCCGCTGCGGTGCGCTGGTCGCACCAGAGGATTGCCTTCCGCAGCACGTTTCCGTCGCGGTCCACAGGGACGAGGGTGTGCATTTGCCCGGAAAGGCCGATTCCCGCCACCCGGACATTCCGGGGCACGGAAGAGAGCAGTTCTGTCACTCCCGTCCACCAGTCCTCCGGGTCCTGCTCTGCCCAGCCGTGTCCTGCGGAGGAGATGCCGAGGGGGTGGGAGCTGCTTTCGACCACGCTTCCCTCCCCGTCGGCCAGGATCATCTTGATGTTGGTGGTGCCGATGTCCAGTCCCAGATAGGCGTCCATATCTGCCGTCGCCCTTTCAGGGTTCCAGGCGGGGCATCCCGAAGAGAGCCGCGTAGCCGTCCAGCTTTTTCCATGTGGCGGGGTCGAGATACACGCCCTCTTCCAGTGACTTCAGCCGCCGTTCGTATTCCTTTTCCCCGTGGATGTAGATCCTCTCGTGACCTTCGGCCTTCGGGCTGCTGCGGAGTTTTTCGAGGATGTACTCCACGTGGTCCTGGATGGCCCCGCTGTCGCCGAAGAGGTCCAGGCGGGTGGCCTGAAAATAATGGCAGATGCCGCAGCGGTCCGAGTAAGCGTCGAAGGTGGGGGCGCCAAGGGAAATGCCGGCGGTGAGCAGTTCCACGAGAAGGCCGAGGCCGTACCCCTTGTGTCCTCCCTGGGTCTCCCCGCTTCCGCCGAGAAAGACGATTCCCCCGTAGGGGCTCGCTCCAAGGCGCGCGATCTCAAGGGCTCTCTCTGCGTCGCACAGGTCTTTTCCGTTTTCGTCCACGAACCACCCCCCCGGCATGGTTCCGCCCCGGCGGGCCGCCACTTCCACCTTGCCCATGGCCACGGTGGTGGTGGCCATGTCGAGCATGAAGTGGGGCTTTTTCCCCCGGGGAATGGCCACGCAGATGGGGTTGGTCCCCAGCAGGCGCTCCCGGCCGAAGAGCGGAATGGCCGCCCGGATGGTGTTGGTGAGGGCAATCCCCATCATACCCGCATCGGCGGCCATCTCAGCCCAGACCCCTGCCATGCCGAAGTGGCCGGAATCCCTGACGGTGGTCATGCAGGTGCCGCTCTGCCGGGCCTTTTCGATGGTCCTCTCCATGGCCATTTTCGCCGCGGAGAACCCGGAGCCGTTGTTGCCGCTCACGACGAGCGAAACGGGGGTTTCAAATACGATGTCCGGCTGACCGTGGGGGTCGGCCTTTCCTTTGGCGATAAGATTATGATACAGTTCGACCCGGGCCGTACCGTGGGACGCGTGTCCCCGGGCGTCGGCCTCCACGAGGACCCAGGCTCCTGTCTCCGCCGTCTCCCTGGAATAGCCGAGACCCTTCTCCAGCATGTCCGCCACGTAGTTTTTCAGTTTTTCATATGCGACCGTCGTTCGTTCCATGAAATCCACCCCCGTCATCGAAGAATGGTGATTCTGCCTTCCGCTTTCCCGCGCATTTCTTTCAGGAAACGGATGTAGTCCGCCGCCGCCTCGAGGTACATCTGTTCCATGGAGGAGAAGGCGGTGCCGTTTTTCTTCAGGATGTAGTGCTTGTCACCGCCCCCCGCAGTCCAGTCGGTGGTGGCCACGGTGTAGATTTTTCCCGGGTCCACGGGAGCCCACGATCCGTCAGGCTGCTGGACCTCGGCCTTCACGAGCCTTGACCCCCGGGTGCGGACCACGCCGTTGTTGTCGATGAGCAGGGGCTGCCTTTTCGGGTCGATGGTGAACCTCAGCCCGGAGACCTGGAGAAAGCCCCCGGTGGGAACCCTCATGGCCGCGTCGTAATTCTCTTCTCCCAGGGCGTAGCCCGAAGCGGACGCTTCAAGCACCAGGAGCAGGTCGCTGCCGGAGAGGGACCCCTTCCACAGGGAACCCCCGAAGGGCATCATGTTCGTGAGGGTGGCGTAGGTGGCCGATCCTGCCGGGTAGATCCGGTCCCCCCGGATGCTGCCCCCGGCGAGAAAGGCCACGTCGGCTCCGGCCTTCCACCGGAAGGCGTCGGAAAGGAAATTCCCCAGGGGGGCTTCTCCCGTCCGCAGGGTCTCCCTCCGTGCGTCGAAGTCTTCCGGCTGGGGAGCGAGGGGGATGTCCAGCTTCTCCTTCAGCCGCTCCCGGAAGGGCTCGATCAGCAGGGCGACGCGGAGATCCTCTGGGATCTCCTTCCCCAGGGGGATCGCCCTCCAGGATGTTCCCTCCCTGTCCGCCATGCCTTCCGCAAGGACAAGGTCCATCCTCCCAAGATGTCTTGCGTAGGATCCCGCCTGGCCTATGACGGTCACCCATCCGCCGGGGCCCTCCACGAATTCTTCCCGCTCCATGAGGGTGTGGCTGTGGCCCCCCAGGATGGCGGAAATCCCCGCCACGGACCGGGCGATCATCCGGTCCACGTCGAGGCCGCAGTGGCTGAGAAGCACCACGGCGTCGCACCCCTCCCCGCGGAGGAGGTTCACCATCCGCTCCGCCTCGGAGGGAAGATCCTGGCCGGCGCGGAAATTGCCCCTTCCCGAGGTCATGGCTCCCAGTTCGGGGGTGACGAGGCCGAAAAAGCCCAGGGTCAGACCGTCGGCGGTCTTTTTGATGCCATGGGTGGGGAAGGGGGCCGGACGGCCGTCCCTGTACCTCAGGTTGGAGACCACCACGGGAAACCGTGCCCGGGACACCGTTTCGAACAGCACGTCCTCGCCGAGGTCGAACTCGTGGTTGCCGAGAGTTCCCCCGTCGGTGCCGAGCAGGGAAAGCCCCCTCATTTCGGCGTGGCCGTGGAAGTAGAAGAACAGGGGGCCTTCGTTCACGTCGCCGATTTCGAAAAGGAAGGTGTTCCCGGGGTTTTCTTCCCGGACCCGTTCGATCACAGTGGCGGCCTTGGCGAGGCCGCCTTCGCCGTCCTCGGGGTAGATGTGGCCGTGGATGTCGTTCAGCGACAGCAGGGTGACCCTGCCGCCGGAGGCGAAAGCCGCCGCAGCGAGAACCAGGACCGCCAGGAACGCAAGGATGCTTTTCCGCAGGATTTTCATGGCCGTACTCCTTTCTTGCCGAGCAGAACGCTCGATTTTTTACCTTCCGCCGAGGACGTCCTCCAGGATGTCCATACCGTTTTTCACCAGCTCCATGTCAGCCTGGGATCCCATGTGCCCTATGCGGAACACTTTTTCCGCCAGGGGGCCGTAGCTGCCTCCCACGGCCATGCCCCGTTCCCTGAGGGCGCAGTCCAGCTTCTTCCAGGTCCATCCGTCCGGCACGAGGGCGGCGGTAACCGTGGGGGAGCAGAGTTCCTCCCGCTTCGGGTAGAGGGACACGTCCATGGCCGCCAGCCTCTCCCTGCAGTACCGGGCTGTCCGTTCATGGCGGCTGAAGGAGGCTTCCAGGCCCTCCCCGAGCAGCCGGAGCAGTGAAAGCCTGAGGGCGCTCAGGGCATGCCAGTTGAAGGTATAGGGAAGATACCGGTTCCTCACCCCGTCCCTCCAGGGGAGGAGGGCGTCGTATCCCTGGTAGTTCACCCGCTCCATGGCCTTCCAGGCTTTCGGGCTCACCGCCGCCATGGAGAGGTCGGGGAGAAGGGAGAGGACTTTCTGGCTTCCCAGAAGGCCGATGTCTATGCCCCACCCGTCGGTGCGTACATCAGCACCGCCGGCGCTGGCCACGTAGTCCACGCAGAGAAGGGCTCCCGCTTCGTCAGCGATCCCGCCCAGGGGGGCGACGGGGTTCAATAGGCCGCCGGGCGTTTCGCAGTGGACGGCAGTGATCATCCGGGGCCGGAAGGCCACGGCTTCCCTCCTGATGACGTCCGGATCGGGAAAGTCGCCCCCTGGTGCCTCCACGATCCGGGTTTCCATGCCGAGGGCCTGCCCCATCTCGCCGAATCCCCGGCCGAAGACGCCGTTGGAGACGGCCAGCAGTTTGTCTCCCGGCAGAAGACAGCTTTTCAGAGCGCCCCAGAGGACGGACATGGCCTCGCCGCTCTGGATGGTCACCGGATTTCGTGTCTTCAGAAGCTGCTGCAGCAGGCCTTCAGCCTCTTCATAGAGGAAAAAGAACTCCTCCTCGAGGTCGGCGCTGCCGTAATTTTCGAGATAGGCTCTCAGGAACTCCTCCGGCACCGACACGGGGCCCGGCACGAGCCCTATGGCATAGGTTTTCATCCGATTCCCTCCCTGCAGGCGGGGAGCCGTCTCCGGCTGTGACCGCCCAAAAAAGTGAAAGGGAGGAGACCTCAAGGTCTCCCCCCGGTCCGTCCCCTATTGTACCTCAGGAAAGCGGTGGAGTGCTGAAGGGCGGTTTCCGAAAACCGGTGATCTGTTCAAAAGCGAAGGCAATCGAGATAAGTGTTCCCTCGCTCCAGGGACGTCCCAATATCTCAAGGCCGATGGGAACTCCTATCGGCGCGTTTGCCGACGGCCGGGAGAAACCGGCGGGGAGGGTGATGGCCGGGAAGCCCGTAGCCGATCC
>CAZJAR010000113.1:0-6638 GCA_964543785.1 uncultured Synergistaceae bacterium
GATAGGTAGAGTAACAATCCATGATATTATTGTCAAGACTGGTCAGACGGATTTTTGCATTTTCCGGCATCTTCCGGGCCGGGACATTGAGGAGGACGGAACAAATGAACGAGGGCAGCCGGACCACCATACTTCTGGCACGGCACGGGGAATGCCGGGGAAACATAGAAGGACTTTTTCGGGGCAGAGTGGACTTTCCCCTGAACGAACAGGGCCTCCGGCAGGCCGCTGAGCTTGGAGCCGCCCTTCGCACCTTCCGCCCGGAGGCCGTGGTGACGAGCCCCCTGCTCCGGGCGAAGCACACCGCCGAGGCCGTCGCGGCAGCATGTTCGGTCACTGTCGAGGAAGACGAAGGGTTCAACAATATCTCCCTCGGCATCTGGGAAGGACAGCCGAAAACGGACATTGCGGAGCGCTTCCCCGACCAGTGGAAAATCTGGCTGGAAAATCCCGAGCGTCTCGCCGTGGAAGGATCGGAATCCCTTGACGACGTTCTGAAGCGCTCCATGGAGGCCCTCGGCCGCGCGGTGGCGAAATACCGGGGGAAGACCTTCGCCGCGGTAACCCACAGGACGGTCATTAAGCCCCTTGTCGCCGGGTGCCTCGGCATACCGTCTCCTTATTTCTGGAAGGTCCACATGGACACGGGATCCTATTCCATCCTGGTCCACGACGACCTCCACGGCTATTCCCTCTTTGCCCTGAACAGGACGGACCACCTTTCCGGCTTCACCACCGAATGGGTGTGAGAGACGGAGCACTGCGCCCTTGACCGCCCGGAAAGGACACTATATCATCGGAACAGCATATTCAACATTCCCGGGAAGGAGCCCCCGCCGTGATCGTTTACCCGCTTCCTGCACAAAGCCGTGAAGAACTCCTCGCGGCGCTGCGCCGCATCGGCGCGGATCTTCGCTCCATCGCGTACTTCGAACCCAAAAGGGAACGTCTCTCCCTGTATATTCCAAAAGCCGACTTCCGTGCGGCTGCGTTCCTGAAACAGGAACTGCTCGCCCGCGGGGGGGACGCCGTGGTGAACCGGGGGGTCATCTCCTGCGAGGCCTCCGAAAGCGCCGTGCTCCTCCTGGGAACACCCGGCCAGCTCAGGTCCCTGGCGGAGAAGCTGGGCGCCCTTCCCTGCTGGGGCCTTCCCGAAATCCGGGAGGGACTGTCCCGGACCCTTGGGGGTCTCGACAGGTCCGAATGGACTTTCTCTTTCCGGGAAGGAAGATCCCTCTCCCTTGGAAGGCGGACCGCCGTCATGGGCATCCTGAACCTGACCTCAGACTCTTTTTATGAAAAGAGCCGGATCCTGCCCGGAGACGACCTCATCTCCCGGGCGCGGTCCATGGTCGAAGCAGGAGCCGCCGTCCTCGACCTCGGAGCGGAGTCCACCCGCCCGGGCTCGGAACCTCTGCAGGAATCCGAGGAAACTGAACGGCTCGCTCCCGCCATACGGGCAGTCAGGGAGGCCTTTCCCGACACGGTCATTTCCGCTGACACATGGAAGGCGAAGACAGCCGCCGAAGCCGTCCGGGCAGGTGCGGACATGGTCAACGACATCTCCGGCCTCGGATTCGACCCTGATCTCCCGGGAGCCGTGGCGGAATCTGGGGCGGTCCTCGTCCTTTCCCACATCCAGGGAACACCCAGGGACATGCAGAAAGATCCCAGGTACGATGACACCGTGGGGGACATCCTCCGCTATTTCGAGGAGCGCCTCTGCCTGGCGGAACAGTCGGGAATCCCGGCGGAGAGGATTAT
Organism: uncultured Synergistaceae bacterium; assembly: GCA_964543785.1. Classification (GTDB taxonomy): domain Bacteria; phylum Synergistota; class Synergistia; order Synergistales; family Aminobacteriaceae; genus Aminivibrio. The sequence continues at coordinate 1,765 of CAZJAR010000113.1, forward strand.
CCTCGACCCCGGACTGGGCTTCGGCAAACGGTATGAGGATAACCTCAGAATCCTGCGGAACCTGGAGGCATTTCGTATTTTCGGGAGGCCTCTGCTCATCGGCCATTCAAGAAAAGGGTTCATCGGGACGGCCCTCGGTCTCCCGGACCCTGCGGACCGACTCGAGGGAACCCTGGCGGTCACATCGCTCTGCGCTCTGAGGAATATCGCTCTCGTCCGGGTTCACGACGTGGAGGCAAACGGGCGCGTTCTCTCCATGCTCGGAGCCGTCAGGGAGTGCCTGGAATGACCACCGTGGCCCTTTCCCTCGGAAGCAACCTGGGAGACCGGCTGCAATCGCTCCGGAAAGCCGTCTCCCTCCTCGGGAGCGCCGGGCTTGCCCTGCTCGCTTCCAGCGATGTGTTCGAAACGCCCCCCTGGGGTGTGGAAGACCAGCCCCGCTTCCTTAACGCCTGCATTCTCGTCGAAACGGAACTCTCTCCGGAAGAGCTCCTCGGACTGCTGAAGCACATGGAAACCACCCTGGGAAGAACCCCTGAAAAACGATGGGGGCCCCGGGTCATCGACATGGACATTCTTTTTTACGACGGAATTGTTCTTCGCTCGCCCACGCTGACCGTTCCCCACAGGGAACTTTCCGGGAGGGCCTTTGTGCTCCTCCCCCTGGCCCAGGCGGCACCGGAGTGGAAGCATCCTGAAACGGGACTCACCGCGGGAGAAATGGCCCGTGCCCTTCCGCCCGGCGAAACGGAGGGTATCCTCCGGATCTGCGAACTCTGATACGGCAGAACAGACACAGGAGGCGGAGAAAATTCTCCGCCTCCTGTGTTTTGCCCATCCGTTCTCCACTTCAGCCTGCCAGTTCCTTCAGGGCTCCGAGAACCTCCTCCGCGTGCCCCGCCACCTTCACCTTCCTGAAGATCTTCAGAATCTTCCCGCCGGGATCCGCGATGACCGTGGAACGCTCTACCCCCATGTACTCTTTGCCGTACATTTTCTTGGCCGCCCAGAATCCGCAGGCTTCGATAAACCCGTGGTCCGGGTCGCTCAGAAGGGGAAAGGAAATACCCAGCTTCCCGGCAAACTTCCGGTGGCTCTCCGGCGAGTCGGGACTCACTCCGGCCACAGCGCAGGACAGCGCTTCAAATGCGGACAGCCTGTCCGCAAAGTCTTTCACTTCGCTGGTTCAGCCCGAGGTATTGTCCTTGCTGTAGAAAAAGAGGACGAGCCATTTCGTTGAAAAATCTCCGGCTGTCCACTCTTTCCCGAAGCCGTCGGACAGGCTGAACGGGGGCAGCAGATCTCCTTCTTTCATGTCCTTTTCCTCCCTTCCTTATTCGGCCAGAGAGGCCAGCAGCTCCTTTACGGCCTTCCGGGGCGCCTCCCGCCGGAAGAGGGGGCGGCTGTCCTTCCGGTAGGCCGCAAGGGTTTCCTCGAAGACGGGCACGCCTTCCTTCCTGTAGAGAATCCCCAGGGGGAACGGCCCGTCGGAGAGGAGGGCCAGCTCCAGAGCCCTGTCGAAGTTTTCCTCGTCGTGCCCCTCCAGGGTGTAGGTGTTGTCCATAAACCACTTGTAGGTATTTACGCTGTTGAAGGAGACGCAGGGCTGGAAAATATCCACCAGGGCATATCCCTTGTGGAGGATGGCCCTCTTGATGATCTCCTTCGTCTGCTCTCCGTCCCCCGCGAAGGCCCGTGCCACGAAGGTCGCGCCCTGGACCAGGGCTGCCGCGAGGGGGTTGAAGGGCTGGGCGTGGACACCGTCCACCTGGACGGAGGTACGGAATCCCCTGGGGCTCGTGGGCGAAGCCTGCCCCTTGGTGAGGCCGTAGACCATGTTGTTGAACACGAGGTTGGTGATCCCGGGGTTCCGCCTTATGGTATGGGTGAAATGGTTCCCTCCCTCGCCGTACATGTCGCCGTCTCCGCCCACGGCGATGACTTCGAGGGCCGGATTGGCCGCCTTGATTGCCGTGGCGTTGGAGAGAGCCCTGCCGTGAAGGCCGTTGAAGAAATGGGCTTTCATGTAGTGGGGAGTCTTGGCTGCCTGGCCGATGCCGGAGACGATGACCACGTCCAGGGGACCGAGTTCCAGTTCCGCAAGGGCCTTCTTTATGGAGTCGAGGATTTTGAAGTCCCCGCAGCCGGGGCACCACGAAAGGTCAATGCCCGGAAGATCGAACACCGTGGAGTCCATCATCTGCCGCCTCCTTTGCCGGGAAGAATTTCCGCGAGCTTTTCCGCAACTTCTTCCACCGAGAACTGAAGCCCGTTGTATTTGAGCACCTTCCTGTCAACTGCTGTACCGAAGGTTTTTCGAAGCAGACCGGCGAACTGGCCCGTGCTGTTCCCCTCCACCACGGCGGTGAAGGAGGCTTTTTCCAGAAGTTCATGGGCCGACGGCGCGAGCGGCCACACCTGCTCGAAGGCCAGGAGTGCCGTATCGTCCCGTCCGAGAACCCTGAGGGCTTCCCGGACGATGGGCAGGGTGGACCCCCAGCAGACCACGAGGTTCGAGAAGGATTCGGGGCCGATCAGTTTCGGAGGAAGAGCCCGGGCCGTCATCCCGTCGAACTTCCGCATCCGCTTGTCCTGCATCCGTACCCTGAGGTCGAAGTCCTCGTATACGTGCCCCACCTCGTCATGCTCGTGGCTGTCCGCCCCGACGATTCCTTTTCCCCAGCCGGGAACGGCGAAGGGAGAACATCCGTCTGGAGCGTCCTCGTAGCGCCTGTATTTCTCATCAGTCTCAGGGATCGAGGGGGGTTCGTCCAGCCAGGAAAGGACGTCAGCATCCAGGTTATAGAAGGCGTTCATGAAATACTGGTCCGTCAGCACAATGGCCGGCGTCTGGTACTTCAGGGCGGTCGCGAAAGCTTCCTGGGTGAGCGTGAAGGCGCTCTCCATGGTTCCCGGGGCATAGAGCGCCCGGGGAAACTCGCCGTGACCCGAATAGAGGGCAAGCTCAAGATCCGCCTGCTCCGTCCGGGTGGCCATACCCGTGGCCGGCCCCGGTCTCTGGGAGAGGTGCACAACCACGGGAGCCTCCATGACCCCAGCCAGGCTGAGCCCCTCCGCCATGAGGGCAAATCCGCCGCCGGAGGTGGTCACCATGGGGCGAGCTCCCGCATAGGCGGCTCCCACCGCCATGTTTATAGCTGCAAGTTCGTCCTCAACCTGCTCCACCACAGCTCCGGCCTTTTCAGCATGCTTCGCGAAGAAGGAGAGCACTCCCGTGGCGGGGGACATGGGATAGGCTGTGACGAAGCTGCATCCCGCCGCCATGGCTCCCAGGGAGACGGCGTCGCTTCCGTTGAGAATTGTTTTCCGCCCTCCCGCCTTCCGCTGACGATCCTGCAGAACGCCGCCCTCCCCGGCCAGGGGAAGGCCGATTGTGTACCCCTTCGAAAAAGACGCGATGTTTTTCTGCACCACGTCGTCCTTTCCGGCGAAACGCTTCCGGTAAAATGAGGACGCTCCTTCGGTCCCCAGGCCGAGAATCCCCATAAGAACGCCGGCGGCGATGGAGTTGGAGTATATCTTGCCTCCAGCTTCCTTCGCCATAGCGGACAGGGGAATGTCCACAAAAGAAGCTCCGAGATCCTCAAGCTCCCCCTTCAGTTCCTCCCTGTCTCCGAGAATGACCGTGTCGGCGGTGATCCTCTCCAGTATGTTCCTGCGGACGTTCCGGCTCAGGGCGACGAGAATATCCATCCTGTCAATGAGGGCATCCACAGGCTCGGCAGAAATCCTGAGCTCCGTGGAATTGTTTCCTCCACGGACCCGGGACATGTATTCCCTGGAACCGAAGACGTACAATCCTTCATCAACTATGATTCTCGCCAGCATATCTTCCACGGTCTGGATACCGAGCCCCGCGGCTCCGCACAGGACGCAGCAGACGTCCGGCCTCTTCTTCAGCGGTGAAAAGAGCATGTTCATCCTCCCTTCGTGTTCAATCTGCTTCTATTATACATTCCGCAGGGCCGGAGAGGGCCCCTTCATCACCCGCCGCGGCAATGCTATAATGATTGATGAATCTTTGCCGGTGTTCCGGCGCTTCATTGATGCAGGAAAAAAATGCGGAGGTGATTTTTCATGGGTAAATTTCGATGTCTGTCGTGCAAAAGCGAGTTTGAACTGGAAGAAAAGGCGGCAGCAATGAGATGCCCCAGGTGCGGGAGCAGGTTCGTCGAGGTGCTCGACGCCGCAAACAGAAAACGGGGAAAGTCCTGGAGCGCAAAATCTTTCAGCGTGGGGAAAAGCGGCAAGTAATCGGGCCTTGTACAGGCAGACGTACATTGAATGAAACATAAAAGAGGGAAGGCCGTTGAAACGGCCTTCCCTCTTCTTTTTGCAGCAAAGATCGGAGATTACAGTTTCTTGTCGGTCTCCTTGAGAGCCTTCATTGACTCCAACACCATCAGCAGCCCAAGGACAAGAAGGATGATGGAAGGGACCACGAGGACGTAATTCGGGTTCTCGTAGGCCATGTTGTCCTTGATCATGATGCCGAGGGCCGCCACCGTGGTCACAAGCATGAACCACATGGGAACCATGGCGAACTGGTTGTTCTTTTTCAGGCCCTTGGCAACCCAGACTCCGATTGCCAGAAGCGCAAGAGCCGCAACGAGCTGGTTGGACGCTCCGAAAATGGGCCAGATTGCCGCCCACGCAGGAACGACGTTGCCCGTGGGTCCATGGGTCTTGACGAGCAGAAGAGCCATGGCGGCAGCGACGGTGACGACGGTGGCGGTGTACTTGTCCACCTTCATGTTGGTCAGCTCCTGGATCTGGTAGCGGGTCAGACGGGTGGCCGTGTCAAGGGAGGTAAGGAGGAAGGAGTTGATGGCCAGAAGTCCGAGGGACATGCC
>CAZJAR010000114.1:0-6571 GCA_964543785.1 uncultured Synergistaceae bacterium
CGGAAGGCCGTCGAGAGCCTCGGCTACCGCCTTGTTGGTGAGGTTCCACGCCTCCTCCACCGTTTTGCCCTTCACCAGTTCCGTGGCCATGCTCGACGAAGCGATCGCCGAGGCGCAGCCGAAAGTTTTGAACCTGATGTCCGTGATGACGTCGTTCTCGACCCGCAGGTAGATCTTCATGATGTCGCCGCACTTGGGATTCCCCGCCTGCCCGACTCCGTCAGGGTTCTCTATCTCTCCAACGTTCCGTGGGTTCTGGAAATGGTCCAGCACTTTTTCGCTGTACATGGAATCACCTTCCTCCTTCTATGCTCTTAAGGTAGTCCTCCCAGAGGGGAGACATCTCCCGGCGGTGCTTCACGATACCGGGCAGGATCGAGAGGACGTACCGGATATCGTCTTCCGTGGTTTCCTCTCCGAGGGTGAGGCGGAGAGACCCATGAGCCTGCTCGTGGGACAGGCCGATAGCCATAAGAACGTGGGACGGATCGAGGGATCCCGAGGAACAGGCGCTGCCTGTGGACCCGTAGATTCCCGCCGAGTCGAGGTCGAGAAGAAGGGTTTCCCCTTCGATTCCGATAAAGCTGAAATTCGCGTTGTTTGGAAGCCGCTCCCCGGAAGGAGCACCGTTCAGTTTTGCATGGGGGATGCCCTTCATCACGCCTTCCACGAGCATGTCCCGCAGTCTGCCGACCCGTGCGGAGGAGGTTTCCATCCTGCCAGCCGTCAGCTCGATGGCGGCGCCCAGACCCACGATCCCGGCCACGTTCTCCGTGGTGGCGCGCCGTCCTCTTTCCTGGCCCCCGCCGTGCATGAAGTTATCGATCCGGACGCCCTTCCGGAGGTAGAGGGCGCCGACGCCCTTGGGCCCGTAAAATTTATGGGCAGAAAGGGACAGGAGATCGATGTTCATCGCCTTTACGTCGATGGGGACATGAGCCGTAGCCTGAACCGCATCCGTATGGAACAGGATCCCCTTCTCACGGCAGAAGGCGCCGATCTCAGCCACGGGCTGAATGGTGCCGATCTCGTTGTTGGCGAACATAACCGACACAAGAATAGTTTTTTCAGTAACAGCCTTCTTCAGGTCGTCGAGACTGATGCGGCCTTCAGCATCCACGTCGAGGAAGGTTACGTCAAAGACGTTCTCCTGGAGGAACTGGGCGGAGTGGAGCACGGCATGATGCTCTATCTTCGTGGTGATCACATGGTTGCCCTTTGAACGGTTTCGCCATGCCGCGCCTTTCAATGCCCAGTTGTCAGCTTCCGTTCCGCCGCTGGTGAAATATATTTCTTCCTTCGAGGCCCCCAGTACATCCGCTGTTTTCTGCCGGGCCGCGTCGATGGCCTTCCTGTTCCTTTCGGAAAAAGAATAGATGGACGAAGGGTTTCCAAAGGACTCGGTAAAATAGGGCGTCATGGCCGAAACCACTTCCGGCGCTGTAAATGTTGTTGCGGCATAATCGAGATAAACCTGCCTTGACATTCGGAGTTGCTCCTTTCTTCGGCTTCAGCCGTTCGCCACGCCTGGCGCGTCGTGTTCCCCGCTCCCGCATTTGTTTACGAGGTCGAAAAGGGTGGTGTCTTCAAGAATTCCGTCTATGCTGTCCTTGAGCCGGCTCCAGAGATCATGGGTGGCACAGGTGCCCCTGTTCCTGCATCCTCCTGCGCTGAGGCAGTCTGCGAAGGTTATGTCTCCTTCAAGAGCCTCAACGACCGATGCCACAGTTACCTCCCTGGGATCTCTCCGCAGCACATAGCCTCCCTGGGCTCCGCGGACGCTGGAAATGATGTTCTTTCGCCGCAGCTTGATGAAAAGCTGTTCCAGGTATTTTTCTGACACCTGCTGTTCCTTCGCGATTTCACCCACAGGAACGGCCCGATCCCCGTCGTACCGTTCGGCCATGTATAAAAGGGCCCTGAGTCCGTACCTCGTCTTGGTGGAGAGTTTCATTTCCTATCACATCCCCTGCCTGTATGTTCCGGAGAGAAGATACTATATCCTACCATTTTTGTCAACTTTATCTCCCGGGGAAAATGTTGAAAAAAAGAGGCCGGGGATATACCATTAAGATACGGTAAACAAGAAGTTTCAAAATATTCATCCTGAGACGGGAGTGTGTGCCATGACCAGAAATCGTTCACTTATCAGCATCCTGATCCTCATCGCATTTCTTTTCGTTGTGGAAGGGGCCTGGGCAAAACCGAGGATCGCCATCCTCGAGTTCGAGGACAAGAGCGGAGCCGGCGCCCCGGGTGAAGCCGTGGCGGACATGCTCACCACGGAACTTTTCAACACAAACGAATTCACTATCCTCGAGCGGGAGCGCATCGACGCCATACTTTCAGAACAGGACCTTTCCTCGGAAGGATATGTGGACAGTTCAACAGCCGTCAGGATGGGAAAACTCCTCGGCGTGGACTTTCTCATTACGGGAGCCATAACTCAATTCAGGACTGAGACTGCCGGAGGTGTGGTGCCTCTTCCCCTTGGAAGCTTCGGAGGAGTGGCCGTAGGCAGCCATACGGCCTATGTCTCCCTGGATGTGCGGGCCGTCAGTACCACCACAGGGGAAATTCTGCTCGCCGCACGTGAGCAGGGAGCGGCCAACGCAACGGTGGGAGGAGTGGCCGCCTACGGTGCCGCTTTCGGAGGAGGCAAGACAGGCGGTGTGCTGGCATCCGCCACATACAAGGTGGTCACGAAAATCGTACCCCGCATCTCCGCCCTCAGGGACAAGGCTGCCGAAGCCGCGTCGGATGCCGTCTTCAACGTCATTGAGGGAGGCAACGTCATTGTGGCCGTGGATGCGGGATCATCGTCCGGCGTCAAGGCGGGACAGTACCTCGCAGCCTTCAAGGAAGGGAAAGTGCTGAAGGACATGCAGGGGAACGTCCTTGACGCCGAAAAAATCTACACCGCTGTGCTCGTCGTGCGGGAAGTAAAGCCCAAGTACTCAAAATGCGAGGTCATACGGGCGCTGAAGCCACTCACCAGAGGAGAAAAAGCCGAGTTCCTCAGGGGGAATCCCGAAGATCTTCCGATTGGCAAATAAACGGGGAAAACAACACAAAGCCCGCCGGGTTGATCCGGCGGGCTTTGTTCTTTTTCTAAGATAGTGCCCTTGTGGTTTTTCCGCCTCCATGGGCTCCCCCGAGATAGGCAGCCTTAATGTCCGCGTTGGCGAGAAGTTCTTCCGAAGACCCCTCCTGAACCATGCACCCTGTCTGGAGGACATAGCCCCTGTGGGAAAGGAGGAGAGCCTGGCGGGCATTCTGCTCCACGAGCAGAATGGTAACGCCTTCATTGTTGATCCTCCGCAGCTCCTTGAAAATATCCCTGATGATAATGGGCGCCAGTCCAAGGGATGGTTCATCGAGGAGCAGCACCTTCGGCCTGGCCATCAGAGCTCTGCCGATGGCCAGCATCTGCTGTTCTCCACCGGACAGGGTGCCGGCGTACTGCCCGATCCGCTCCTTCAGTCTCGGAAAGAGGGAGAAGACCCATTCAAGATCTTCTTCCACCTTTATATCCTTTCCCCTGGGAAATGCCCCCATCCTGAGGTTCTCAAGGACAGTGAGAGGTGCAAACACTTTCCTTCCTTCAGGGCTCAGGGAAATTCCCTGCTGGACCACCCGGTAGCTCTTCGCATCGAGCGGCGCCCCTCCGAGGAGGACTTCACCCTTTTCCCGGCGCACCATACCCATGATGGCGTTCATGAGGGTTGACTTTCCCGCTCCGTTTGAGCCGATGACGCTGACAATCTCGCCCTCGAAAACCTTCAGGGATACTCCTGTCAGGGCTTTAATCGCCCCATAGCTGACGTGCAGGTCCTTCACTTCGAGGAGGACGTTTCTTTCCGCGGTCCCGGTCATTCGTCTTCCTCCTCTCCGAGGTAAGCCTTGAGAACTTCAGGGTGATTCTGAATCTCTGCGGGCGTTCCTTCGGCGATCTTCGCCCCGAAGTTCATGCAGATGATATGGGGACAAATTTCCATGACGAGATCCATATGATGCTCGATGACGAGGATAGTCAGGCTGAAATCCCTGTGGATATCCCGTATCAGGCGGTTCAGCAAGACCACTTCCTCGGCGTTCATTCCTGCCGCCGGCTCGTCCAGCAAAAGCAGTTCGGGATCAAGGGCAAGAGCCCGTGCAATCTCGAGCCTCCGCTGGTATCCGTAGGGAAGGGTTCCAGCAGCCTGCTCCGCCCTGTCGGCCAATCCCACCCTCTCCAGGAGAGCCATGCTTTTCTCGCGAATCTCCCGCTCCTTTGACCGCCACCGTCCGAGGTGCGTTATCCCCTCCAGAAAGGAATAGGGCACGTGGTGCTGGGCCGCGGTCATGACGTTTTCCAGGACAGTGGAGCGCTGGAAGAGCCTGAGGTTCTGGAATGTCCTGGCTATTCCCCGCGCCGTGACCTGGTAAGTTTTCAGCGGGACAAGATTCTCTCCGTTGAAAAGAATGGTCCCCTCATCAGGGTCGTACACTCCGGTGATAAGGTTGAACACCGTGGTCTTTCCCGCTCCGTTGGGACCCATGAGGCCCGCAAGTTCACCCTTCTCCATGGAGAAGGTCATATTGCTCACGGCCTGCACTCCGCCGAAGTTCTTCGTTACGCCGGAAAGTTCGAAGATTGTGCTCATCCTGCACGCCTCCGGAAGGGCGCCTTCACCCAGGAGAGAAATTCACGGTTGCCCATGATTCCCTCGGGGCGGAGGACCATGATAATGACGAGAACAGCTCCGTAAATCAGCATACGGTACTGGGAAATGGGACGGAAAAGCTCCGTCACGAGGGTGATCACCGCAGTTCCAAGGATCGCACCGCTCATGGAACCCAGCCCCCCGAAAACGACCACGGCGGTGAGTTCCGTGGACTTGAGCATGTCGAACATGACTGGCTGGATAAAGGAAAGGAATCCACCGAGCAGGGCTCCCGCCACTCCGCAGTAGAAAGCGGAGATCATGAGGCTGATCACCCGTATCCGAGCGGTGTGGAAACCGAGCAGGGAGGAGGCGATGTGGTCATCCCTGCAGGCTTTGCAGGCCCTGCCGAACCGGCTGTTGATAAGGTTGAACATGAAGACCGCCAGCACCACGAAAAAGGCCAGGGCCACGGGCAGGGTGGTGTAGGGATCGATCCCGGGGTATCCCCGGGCACCCCGTGTAACGGACTGCCAGTTTTCAAGGATGAGGCGAATGGCCTCCCCAAGGCCGATGGAGGCGATGGCGTAGTAGTCACCCATGAGCTTCAGGGTGGGAACGCCTATGAAGTAGGCAACGGCAACAGCGACCGCTCCTCCGCAGAGAATTGCGGGAAACCAGTGTACACCGTGCTGTACCGTCAGAATGGCGGTGGTATAGGCACCGAGAGCCATGTAAGCAGCGTGTCCCAGTGAAAAAATCCCCGTGAAGCCAGTCAGAAGCGATACCCCCATGGCTGCGATGGCGTTTATGCAAAGGAGGATGATAATGCCTTCAGTATATCCGGACATGATGTGCGCCACCTACACTTTCTCGCTGACGCTCTTGCCGAAAAGTCCGGTGGGCTTCACGAGCAGCGTGATCACGAGCATTGAGAAAACGACCAGGTCTCTCATCTGGCTCGAGATAAACCCGGCAGTGAGCATCTCGGCCAGGCCGAGGATCAGGCTGCCGACCACGGCGCCCGGAAGGGATCCCAGACCCCCTATCACAGCCGCCACGAAGGCCTTGATGGTGATGGCCCCCAGCTGGGGATAGAGGGTATAGCGCACGGAAAGGAAAATGCCCCCGACAGCCGCAAGGGCTCCGGCGACAAAAAAGACGATGGAGATCAGCAGGTTCACGTTCACTCCCATGAGACCGGCAGTCCGCAGGTCATAGGCCGCCGCCCGTATGGCGAGACCCCACCTGGTTTTCGAGAGAAAAAGCTGCAGCGCGCCGAGAAAAACAACTGCGGACACGAGAGAAAGGAGGTCGAAAGCGCTGGTGGTCGCCATTCCCATGAGGTCAACGGGAGCCGTGGGAATGACGGGAGGAAGGGCCCGGAAACGGCCTCCCGCCACGATGACGAAAATATTCTCGATGACGATGCTCATGCCCATGGAGGCAATGAGAAGGTACAGCGTGACATTGGTCCGTTCACGGATGGGACGGTAGGCAAGCCGCTCGGTGAGAACTGCGGCAAGACCTGCCCCCGCAAGGGCCAGAGCCCCGGACGTCCAGATTCCCGTTCCGAAGGTGCGGAGCGTGCCGTAGCATATGTAGCCTCCGATAACCAGAAAACCGCCGTGAGCGAAATTGGAAAATAAAAGGATGGAATACACGAGAGAATAGCCAACGGCGATAAGTGCGTAGACCGACCCCAGGGAAAGGCCGTTGATGATCTGCTGGATCAGCGTCGCCAAAGACGGATCACCCCTTTCACGTATTGATGAGGGCGAACGGGGGTTCGCCCTCATCAGCTTCAACTATAGCATATTTGCGTTTTTTGGTATACTGTATTTTCCGAATCGGCTGTCTGCCGGTCTACGGCTTGATCTTCTTGAAGAACTGGCCCTTGCCTCCCTTGGCGACCAGCACCACGC
>CAZJAR010000115.1:0-6355 GCA_964543785.1 uncultured Synergistaceae bacterium
ACGTCTGGTTATGGGCCGCCACCAGCTTCAGGGGAGCCGCCTGCACGGGCAGGACGAAAACGAGCGCAAGTACAGCAGCGAGGAGCAGTACAACAGGTTTCTTCATATTTGGTACCCCTTTCGTGTGTGAATTTTTGCGGGTCTGCCGCAAAGAGCTTCCGGTGTCAGTTCAGTTCCTTCAGAAGATCGTACCAGATTTCCTCAACTACGGGGATGCCCTTTTCGAGGTTTTCCCTCCGTGTGAGGGCCGCCTTTTCTCCCGGATAAAAATAGCTTCCGCCCGGCTCAGCCGGTTCGGAACTCCTGAAATCCTCCAGGACGGCAGCTGCCGCTGTTTCGGCATACTCCTTCCCGGAGGTGCTTTCAACGTCGAAGGCCAGAAAGACCTGGGTCACGGCGACCTCGTCTCCGAGCTTCCCGATCTGGTGGACCGAGTTTCCCTTCGACAGCACCGACCCGATGAGGTCCAGCACCAGGGAATAGCCCGAGCCCTTCCAGAAGCCGATGGGCAGAACCCGCCAGGTCTCCAGGACGGCAGCCGGGTCGGTGGTCAGCTTCCCCTCCCGGTCGTAGCCGCCGGGGAAGGGGAGCTGTTTTCCAGCCATGCGGTACCCTTCGAGGGCGCCGTAGGAGTACTGGGCCAGGGCACCGTCGATGACCACGGGAGCGTCCTTCCAGGGAAAGGCCATGACCAGGGGATTGTTTCCCACCCGGCATTCCTTTGCCCCCCAGGGAGGCATGTTCGGCATGGTGTTGGTCCAGCAGAAGGCCATGAAGCCCGCCTTCGCAGCCTGGTACCCGTAAGAGCCGCCCCGCATCCAGTGGTTCGTGTTCCCCAGGGCCACGCACCCGAGGCCGGACTGCCGCGCGAGTTCCATGGCTCTGTCCATGGCCGCCGCCGCGTTGGTGCACCCCATTCCCCGGTTGCCGTTCCAGCGCTCCAGGGCACCGAAGGAGGCCTCGGGGGCAGGCTCGGCATGGGGATCGATGTATCCCTTCGAAATGTAGGACAGTACCCGGGGAAAACGGTTCAGCCCGTGGGAGGCGACGCCGTCGCAGCTGTTGTCGGTGAACATGACGGCCGCACGGGCCGCCGTCTTCTCAGGGAAGCCGTACTTGAGGAGGATTTTCTCGAAAGTGTCCTTCATTTTCCCGTAGGGTACGCGCATGGACGTCACACCTTTCTCCTGTACTGAAAAAAGAGAGCGATTTCGTGTTGTCGCATGAATTCCATATTACCGACCAAGAGGAAATCCGTCAATGTTCGACAGGACAAAATAATGTTTTGCCAGATAGAACAATGGAGGAGATTCACGGCCTTGCCCTCCGGGATCCGCCGGATATCGGAAGGTGTGGTTTTGTCCCGCGCCCTGTCCCGCACTCTGTCCCGCAGCTCTTGACATTCGGTGACTGAATGACTAGAATGCATTTTGCATGACGGATAAAAAATCCATGGAGCGAAACGAAAAATGGAAAACGGAAACATCAGGGTCATTTCACGTGCTTTTTCCATACTGGTCCACCTGGCGCAGGAGAAGCGGCCTCTCGGCATCACCGAGATAGCATCCGCCGTTTCCCTTCCCAAGGCCACGGTGTACCGCATTCTCGACAGTCTCGAGACCGAGCGGGCCGTCCTGAACCGGGGCGGCGAGTACGAGCTGGGGCCCGTGACGCTGCTGCTGGCTGATGCCTACCGCAGCCAGGTCGGATTCGCAGAGGCCGCCCGGCCTCACCTTCTCTCCCTCAGGAACGAGACGAAGGAGACGGTCCACCTGTTCGTCTACGAACGGGGAGAATTTTACTACCTCGACAAGATGGAAAGCCCCTACCAGGTGCGCATGCATTCCAGGGTCGGGGGCAGGGCGTCCCTTTCCCGTCTCTCCGGCGGAAAAGCCCTTCTTGCCGGACTGTCCCCCGACGATCTGAAAGAACTTCATGAACCTGTTCCCGCCGAAGTTTCCGCTGAATTCCCCGGCATCCGCTCCAGGGGGTATGCCGTGGACGACGAACAGAACGAGCAGGGGCTCCGGTGCGTCGGGGCGGCCATCCTGGACGGCTCGGGGCGTCCGAGGGGGGCCGTGAGCGTCTCCGCCCCTGTGTACCGCTTCCCGGCCGAACTCCTGGAGAAGTACGGCTCCCTCGTCGCACGGGCCGCGGAGGCCATCGGCAGGGAGATCGCCGGCTTCGAAAAGTGTCTGTGTTCCGGCGGACGGTCCGCCGGATAAAAAAAGCAAAGGGACAACAGAAGGAGGAATACACTATGATCAAGACCAGCAAGCTTGTTATGATACCGGGACCAACCCCGGTGGTGCGCTCCATCCAGGACCAGATGGCAAGGGAAACCGTGGCCTTCGGCGATGCCGCTTTCGTGAAGGACTTTTCCGAAGTCATTGCCGACCTGAAGGCCATGTGGCGGTGCGACGGTGAAGTATTCGTCGTTGCCGGCTCGGGCACCATGGGCATGGAAATGGCAGTCGCCAACACCACAAAGCGGGGAGATAACGTTCTCATCTGCTCCAACGGCTACTTCGGCGACCGGTTCATCGACATGTGCACCCGCAAGGGACTCAACACCGATGTCCTCTCCGCCGAATGGGGAAAATCGGTGACCCCGGAGATGGTGGAGAAGAAGCTGGCGGAGAAGAAATACCAGGTTGTCACCGTGACCCACGTGGAGACCTCCACCGGCGTGGAGGCGCCCATCGCCGCCATCGGAGAAGTGATGAAGAAGCACCCGGAGATCATCTACATCGTGGACGGAGTGGCTGCCTCCGGCGGCGCCGACCAGTACATGGACACCATGGGCATCGACGTGGTCCTTTCCTGCACCCAGAAGGCCTTCGGCGTGGCGCCGGGCCTGACCATGGTATGGGCCAGCGCGAAGGCCATGGAAAAGAGAAAGAGCCTCGGCGCCATTCCCGAGTCCTACATTGACTTCGACAAGTGGCTTCCCGTCATGCATGACCCCTCGAAGTACTGGGGAACGCCCGCCATCAATCTCGTCTGGGCGCTGAAGGAGTCCGTGCGCATCATGAAGGAGGAGGGCCTCGAAGAGCGTTATGCCCGCCACCGCCGCCAGGCGGCCATGTTCGATGCCGCCCTGGAGGCCATCGGCTTCAGGGTCGCCGCGGACAATGCCTTCCGCGCCCCCACGCTTTCCGTCTACCTCTACCCTGAAGGTTCCGGCATCGACGATGCGAAGTTCCGCACCGTCCTCGCCGGCGAGGGAGCCCAGACGGCCGGATGCCTTGGCGGGTTTGCCGGCAAGGGCTTCCGCATGGGGCACATGGGCAACATCGACAAGCACACCCTCGTCTCGGCCATCGCCGCCGTGGAGCGGAGCTGCGTGAAGTGCGGATACGACATCGAGTTCGGAAAGGCCCTGGGCGTTCTCCAGAAAGGGCTCGTGAACGAGTAGCATTTTCCTGTGACGAACGGGGAGGGGGCGGATGTTCCGTCCCCTCTGTCTTTGTATTCGGGGGCGCTCATTTTTTCCGGGGAGGTGTTTTTTTAATGGGTTGTGTACAGGAAGCTCCTCAGTTCATGCTTGACGGTTTTGCCTGAGCACAGGCTGTTCTCGCGGCCTGCGGGAAAGGGCTGGGACTATCGGGGGAAACAGCGGTCCGCATCGCCTCCGGTTTCGCCAGCGGGATGCGGACGGGAGACACCTGCGGCGCCGTGGCGGGAGCCGTTATGGTTCTGGGACTCCGCTACGGGTCAGAAGAGTGCGTCACGGCTGCGGGAAGGGGCGGCGTGTACCGGAAAGTGGAGGAGTTCACAGGGAAGTTCCGGGAGCGGAACGGATTCCTGCTCTGCCGTGACCTCCTTGGACTTGATGTGAGCACTCCGGAAGGGCTCGCGAAGGCGAAGGAACTCGGCCTGTTCCGCACACGGTGTCCTGCCCTGGCGGAGTCTGCCGCCGCCATACTGGAAGAGATGGAAAGGGAAGAGGAATAGTTTCCCGAAGAGACACGAAACAGGCCCGGGCCGGAGGAACACTCCAGCCCGGGCCTGTTTCGTCCGCTCGCAAGGGCGTACTAGAAGCCCAGTTCCTCCCCGATGACAAAAACGTGGAAGGGGGTGGACTTCGGGCGCTTGCTGATGATGGTGGTGACGTTGCAAATTCTTGTCTGGGTCTGGCAGTCCATGCAGAGGCCCGTCTGGGTGCAGGGGTTCGGCAGGCCGAGGCGCTTGTTGTTGACCGGGGCGGCAACCGTCTGGATGCGCTCCTCGGCTGCGTCGAGGTCTTTCACGATCTTGTTCGTCCCCATCACGACGATGACCTTTCCGGGGCCGAAGATCATGGCAGCCACCCGGTTCCCGTTCCCGTCCCTGTTGACAAGACGGCCGTCAAGGGTGACGGCGTTCGTTCCGGAGAGGAACACGTCGCAGGTGAGCTGTTTTTTCCTGACCTCCTGCCGCTCCTCGCTGGAGAGGCCTGGTGCCCCGTGGTCGAGGATCGTGTTTCCCTTGCCGGACAGTTTTTCCTGGATTCCAAGAGCCTTCACGGTCCAGGAACCGCCGAAGCCCACCGACGCCGATTCGGGTATGAGCGCCAGTATCTTTTCGGCGGCTTCGGCGGCGGAGGAGCAGTATTCCGCCTCAAAACCGTTTTTCTTCAGGGATTCCACTGTTTTTTTCCCAAGCGTCTCGTTGTGCCAGGGTGTAAATTCGTTCATGATCTTTCCTCCTCTTTGTATGCCTGATGTTACTCCTTTTGTGCCGCCGGTTTTCCCACGCCCGTGAGGTATCTCAGGATGCCCTCGCCGGGGCGGAGCAGGATCGGGGTTCCCGGAAGGGCGGTCTGGTAGAAGTCCATGGTCTTGATGAACAGGTAGAGATCTTTTGCCTCGGCAGTGGCTTTCGCCAGGGTATCCTGGGCGGTGCTGTCCCCCTGACCCTTGATCTCCTCGGCCTTTCTTCTCGCCTCGGCGATCATCTCCACTTCTTTCCTGTCGGCGAGGGACCTGCGGGTAATGGCTTCCGCCTGGCCTTCCGCCCGGAGCTGTCCCGCCACCCGGTTGCGTTCGGCCTGCATGGAGCGGTAGACAGCCTGCTCGTTGTCCTGGGGAAGGAAGACCCGCTTGTAGGCCACGGAGAGGATGTCCACGCCGTATTCCTTCGACTGCTCCCGGGCGATGAGAGTCGACTGTTCGATGGCCTGCTGCCGCTTGTCCTTCACCAGTTCGTCCAGGGTCATCCTCCCTGACACGATGCGGACGGCTGAATAAATGGAATCGTCCAGGCGCTGCTGGACGGAGCTCACAGTACGGACCCTCCGGAAGAACGTCTCGGGATCGGAGATCCGGAACAGGGCGAAGGTGTCGAAGACCAGGTTCTTCTTGTCGCTGGTGACCACCGCTACTGGATCGGCATCGTATTCCACCAGTTTTTTCGAGTATCTCGTGAGCTGGTCGACGAAGGGCAGCTTAAAATAAAGGCCCGGCTCCGTTTTCGTAGAGTTCACCTTTCCAAGCCTCAGGACCACGGACTGTTCATCGGCCCGGAGGATGTAGAAGGAACCCGAGAGAACGAGGAAGACCGCGAAAAGCGCGAGGAAAAGCAAGTTTTTCTTCATTCCGGTCCCCTCCTACTCTTTCCCGCCGGGAGACGCCGCTCCCGCGGATTTGAAAAACTCTTCCAGGGGGAGCACCTGGAGGGCGTTTTCCCCTGCGTCAATGATGAATACCTTCATTTGCGGCCAGATTTTTTCCATGTTCTCCAGCCAGAGATTGTTCAGCACCAGATCCGGGTTTTCCCGGTAGGCGTCCTGAAGGGAGCTGATCCTGGCCGCCTCGCCCTCCGCCAGGGAGATGCGGCGGAACTTGTAGGCCTCGGCCTCGTTGAGAAGTTTGTCGGCCTCTCCCTCCGCCCTGGACAGTATTTCGTTGGAGTACTTGTCCGCTTCGAGAATCATGCGCTCCCGCTCGGCCCTCGCGGTGTTGATCTCGCTGAAGGCCGCCTGGACCGCTTTCGGGGGGGTCACGTCCTGGAACTGGACCGCCACGATGAACACCCCGGTCTTGAGGAAGTCCAGCTTTTCCTGGATGAGTTTCTTCGCCTCTGTCTGGGAGGCCTCCTTTTCGGTGGTGAGCACGTCGTCAAGTTCCCTGGAGGCGATGACCTCCCGGAGGGTCGACTCCGCCACGTCCCGGATCAGTTTTTCACGAGGGGTCCTGTCCTCGGGGAGGTTCACCACGAAGGAGACCGGGTCTCCCGCCTGGAACTGGAGCACCCAGTCGATCTCCACGATCTTGTTGTCCCCTGTGAGCATCTTGGACTCGTCGGGCCGGTCGGCAAAAGTCGCCGGCGGGCCGGGGTTCACCGTCCTGTAGCCGTATTCGAAACGCTGGAT
>CAZJAR010000116.1:0-6303 GCA_964543785.1 uncultured Synergistaceae bacterium
TCAGCATCAAGTTTAGCTTTTGCTCCAGAAGGTTTCACACCTTCAAGACCGACAAACCAAACATCTGCTGATCCAACTGTTCCCGAAAGAAAAATATATTTTCCATTTTTATCTTCATCAAGATCCCTATCCATATATTTCTTTAGCAATTCAATCTGTGTTCCCGCTGTCGTTGAAACCGTGGCATTCGGATTATCCGCATAATACATCAGCGCGGCGGCTTTCAGAGAACGAAGGTTGCTCACGATCTTCGTCGCTTCGGCCTTGTCGGTTCCGCTGCCGGCCACGAGGAGCATGGCTCCGGCCAGGATGCCGATGATGATGATGACGATCAGCAGTTCGACAAGGGTGAATCCTGTGCGCTTCTTCAGTACTTTTTTCATGGGTTTTCCCCTCCTGTATGATGGTGTGTTTCTCTTGCTGCCTGTTGCGTATAACGTTTACCGCTCATTTTCGGGCGGATTGTTTTTGGGCGCGGTGGGGCGGTGGTGCAGAAGCAAGAGTTAAATGCGAGATCCTCCCCCTTCGGGGATGCTGCGCGATCCTCGCTTCGCTCCTCAGGATGACAGACCTAAGGCGAGATCCTTCGCGATGCTCAGGATGACAAACCCGAGATCCCTCGCGTTGCTCGGGATGACAGGCCGAAGGCGAGATCCCTCACTTCGTTCGGGATGACAACAAACCGAGATCCTTCGCCCCCTTCGGGGATGCTGCGCGATCGCTTCGCTCCTCAGGATGACAAACCTAAGGCAAGGTCCTTAGTGTTGCTCAGGATGACAAGCTTTTTCCGATCCTCCCCTTTCTCCGTTCGTCCGGTTCTCCTCTTCTCTACATCATGGTCTGTATGGCGGTGACGATGGGCGTGAAGATGGCCAGCGCCACCATGGCGACGATGCCGCCGACGAAGATGATCAGTATGGGCTCCAGTATGGAGGTGAGGCGCTTGATTTTCTCGTCAAGCTCCATTTCGAACCACCCGGCGACCTTGTCCAGCATGGTTTCGAGCTGGCCGGTCTCTTCGCCCACCTTCATCATGTGGGCGATCATCACCGGGAAGACGGGGATGTTCTTGGCCGTGTCGCCCAGGGAGGCTCCCTTGCGGGCGGCGTCGCGGAGGGCTGTGTAGGCCCTGCCGATGACGGCGTTGTCGGTGACTTCGGAGGTCATCTCGAGGGATTTCAGGATGGGCACCCCGGAGTCCACCAGGGAGGCGAGGGTCCGGTTGGACCGGGCCATGGCGCTCTTGAAGAAGATGTCACCCACCAGGGGCAGCTTGAGTTTCAGCGCGTCCATGGCGGGTTTGGTTCCCTTGTTCTTGCAGAGCATGGAAACTGCGAAGATAAAGGCGACAAAAGCCAGCAGGGGGATGTACCAGAACTCGGCCATCCATTCGGAGAAGCTGAACACCCTGAGGGTGAGGGTGGGCAGGGGAACGTTCAGCCCCTTGAAGACCTGGGAGAACCGGGGCATGACCACGGTGACCAGGATGTACAGTATGAATATGGCAAAGAGGATGACCACGGCCGGGTATGTCACGGCGGAGACGATCTTCCGCCGCAGTTCGTCCTGGCGCTCGAGGAATGTGGCCAGCCGGTCGAGGCTTTCGTCGAGCTTGCCGCCCTCCTCGCCCGCGGAGACGATGGAGACCATGAGGGTGTTGAATTCCCCCCGGGTGCGCATTGCCCCGCTGAGGGAAAACCCTCCGTCCACGGCCATCTTGACCCTGCGGATGGAGTCTGCGAGGCGGGGGTTTTTCGTCTGGTCCACGAGGATGTTGAGGGCGTTGCCCAATGTGACCCCGGCCTTGACCATGGTGGCGAGCTGCCGGAAGAAGACGACCTTGTCCCGAAGGGGAACGGAGCCCATTCGGTGGAGCATCTCGCGGAAAGACTCACCGGATTGTTCCCTTCCGCTGCGGACAAGGGTGATGGGCATCATGCCCCGTTCACGCATGACCGCCACTGCTGCATCCTGGGTATCTCCCTGGATGACCCCCTCGACGATTTTTCCTTCAGGTGATCGCGCCTTGAATTTAAATTCCATTTTCCGTCACCTCGGCCCCTCGTCTTTTCTGTATACCGACTCTTTCCCACACAAACAGATTATATTTGGAAAAGTATTCACAGTTTGCATTCTATCAAACGATAGCCCCCAATTAAATAGGGCTCCAGACTCATCCTGACGGAGTTCGCCGTCAGTTCTGCCCAAAAAGAATCCTCTGGAGGTCCTTCGGATCGTAGGCGTAGGCCATGGCTGTATCCATGGGCAACAGGCCTTCGTTGACCTTGTCGGCGAGGCACTGCTCCATGGTGTGCATTCCCGAGTTTGCCCCCGTCTGGATGAGGGTTTTGATCTGGTTGGTCTTCCCCTCCTTGATGCAGTTCCGCACGGCGGGGTTGGCGAAGAGGATCTCCGTGCCCACCACCCGGCCGCCGCCGGGACGGGGGATGAGCTGCTGGGAGCATATCCCCACGAGGACGGCCGAGAGCTGGATGCGGATCTGCTGCTGCTGGTGGGGCGGGAAGACGTCAATGATCCTGTCGATGGACTGGGCGGCATCCTGGGTGTGGAGGGTGGCGAAGACGAGGTGGCCCGTCTCGGCGGCGGTGATGGCCGAGGAGACGGTCTCGAGGTCGCGCATTTCGCCGATGAGGATCACGTCGGGGTCCTGGCGGAGCACCCTGCGGAGGGCTTCGGCAAAGCTGCGGGTGTCGATGCCCACCTGGCGCTGGTGGATGATGGATTTTTGGGACTTGTAGACGTATTCCACCGGGTCTTCGATGGTGACCACGTGGTCGCGCCGTTTCCGGTTGATTTCGTCAACGAGGGCGGCGAGGGTGGTTGTTTTTCCGTGCCCCGTGGGACCGGTGACGAGAAAGAGGCCCCTGCGCTGGTCGGTGACCTCGAGGAGGCAGCGGGGCAGCCCCAGTTCCACGATGGACCGTATCCTCATGGGTATGAGCCGGAGGGCCAGGGTCATGTTGCCCGATTCGAAGAAGCAGTTTCCGCGAAAGCGGGCTTCCTCACCCGTGGGGGCGTGGTAGGTGAAGCTGAAGTCGTATTCCCTGCTCTGCCGGTATGAGGCCATCTGCTCGGGAGAGATTATTTCGGATATGGCCTTCTCCACGTCTTCCAGGGCAAGGACCGGAATATCCGCCACGGGGTGGAGCTCTCCGTCGATCCGGAAGCATGGAAGATGTCCGACGCCGAGGTGAAGATCGCTTGCTCCGGAGCGGAGGACTTCCCCCAGAAGATCGTGTATCCTGATTTTCATTTCGTTCACCTCGCCTTTGCTAAAAGGTGGTCGTCAGAACTTCTTCCACGCTGGTCCTGCCTTCGAGTATCTTTCGTATGCCTGACTTTCTGAGGCTTTTCATTCCGTTGTTCAGTGCTTCTTTCCGCAGAACGTCCGCTGAGGCGCCCGAAACGATGAGTTCTCGGATGGTTTCCGTAATGGGCATGATTTCAAAAATCGCCGACCGGCCCCGGTACCCGGTGCCCCGGCATTCGTTGCACCCCACGGGACGAAAGACTTTGGTGCCTGCGGGAACATCCAGGGTTTCGGCCACCTTGTCGGGAAGTTCGTATTCTTCCTTGCAGGCGGGGCACAAATTCCGGACGAGTCTCTGCGCTATGACCGTGAGCAGCGAGGATGACACGAGGAAGGGCTGGATGCCCATGTCAATGAGCCGTATAGCCGCGCTTGGGGCATCGTTTGTGTGGAGTGTGGAGAGGACGAGATGCCCTGTGAGGGCGGCCCGTATGGCAAGCTGGGCGGTTTCGCCGTCCCGGATTTCTCCCACCATGATCTTGTCCGGGTCCTGGCGGAGAATGGACCGGAGGGTACTGTTGAAGGTGAGCCCCGCCCGTTCATGCACCTGGACCTGGCCGATGCCGAAGATGGTGTACTCCACCGGGTCTTCCACGGTGACCACGTTGACCTCGGGCCTGTTGATCTGCTCGAGCACCGAGTAGAGGGTGGTGGACTTTCCGCTTCCCGTGGGGCCGGTGACGAGAACGATGCCGTAGGGTGCGCCGCAGACCTGGTCAACGAGCATTTTGTCGTCGGAGTCGAGACCGAGCTTGGTGAGGCCGACCATGGCGTTGCCCTGGTCGAGGATACGGATGACGATCTTTTCGCCGTAGATGGTGGGCAGGGAGGAGACACGGAGGTCAACCCTCCGTCCGAGGACCTTGATGAGAATTCGTCCGTCCTGGGGGCGGCGCTTTTCAGAGATGTCCATGCCGGACATGATCTTCATCCGCGAGGATACTGCCGGATGGAGATGCTTGGGGAAGTCGAAGGCGTTGAAGAGCTGGCCGTCGATCCGGT
Source organism: uncultured Synergistaceae bacterium (assembly GCA_964543785.1). Taxonomy (GTDB): domain Bacteria; phylum Synergistota; class Synergistia; order Synergistales; family Aminobacteriaceae; genus Aminivibrio. The sequence continues at coordinate 4,334 of CAZJAR010000116.1, forward strand.
AGCGGACCCTGGTGCTCTTTTCGAAGGGCTCGATATGAATGTCCGAGGCTCCCTCGCGGACAGCCTGCTCGATGACCTGGTTGACGAGCTGGATGACCGGGGCGTCGTCGGGGTTGGCGTCACCCATGGCCTGGGTGAGGTCCACATCGCCGGCGCTGGTATCCATGAGCTCGAGGCTGGCGTCGTCAAGGGAGTCCTGTATGCTGTACAGCCGCTCGAGGTTGCGCTCGATCTCGGAAGGGGCGGCAAGGCCGACCTTTATGTCCATGCCTGTAAGCATGCGGATTTCGTCCTGCGCGATGATGTCCAGGGGGTCGGACATGGCAACAAGCAGGGTATTGCCGTCCTCTACAGACAGAGGAATGGCATGGAGGCGCCGGGCCACGTTTTCCGGCACCATGCGGAGGGCCTCGGGCATGGGACGATAGCGCGAAAGTGAGTAAATCTGAAGCTTGAGCAGAATGCTGAGGGCTTCAAGAAGTTTCGACTCTGTGAGGGAGCCGTTCTTCACCAGCGTTTCACCGAGCCGCAGACCATTTGCCTTTTGTTCATGAAGTGCCTTGTCGAGCTGCTCCGCCGTTATCGCTCCCGATTCAACGAGGAGATCCCCGAGTCGTGGTGCTTTTGTCATGTCATCTACCGCCCAGTATTGTTGGATTGGATCATTTTCAAGATAATAACGCAAGGAACGGGATTATACAACGTGATACGTCAGAAATGTGGCGGATTTTATTGCCGTACATTTTGCGCTTTTTACCGGGAGGTGATGGTGAAAGTGCCGGTTTCCGACTGTCAAGCCGAGGCCGGGGTTTTAAGGCTTTGTCATACCGGGCGAACGCGAGGGATCCCGCAGTTGAGCAGCCCAAAAGCAGAACCGAGATCCCTCGGTCGCTGCGCTCGCTCGGGATGACAAACAAGGGCAACCCTAAGTCAAGAACAGGTCCCTCCGTCGCTGCGCTCGCTCGGGATGACAAATACAAAAGCTCCGCTCACTCGGGACGACAGGCAAAGGCAACCTCGAGCGCCCTCCTCCCTTGCGGGATGCTCCGCTCAGGAAGACGCTCAGGATAACAACTCTTGAAGTTTTATCCTCGCGGTGCTATTGTTTCATGTAACGACTTCTATACATAAGGAGGATTGCGATGGGTATTCAAACCAGGGACCGCGTCCGAAAGCACAGAAAGATGATGGCTCAGTCAGGAATGCGGCCCATACAAATTTGGGTTCCGGACACAAAGAGACCGGAATTTGTACGGGAATGCCGCCGCCAATCCCGGTTGCTTCAAAACGATATTCAGGAACGGGAGGTTTTGGACTTTTTCGCCGCCGCATCTGACACCGAGGGCTGGGAATGAGGCGGGGCGATCTTATTACCGTCGCTCTCCAGGGCGATTATGGCAAGCCCCGCCCCGCTCTCGTTATCCAGTCCGATCTGTTTGATGAACATCCTTCCGTTACGGTTCTTCCCGTGACCAGCGACCTTCGGGATGCGCCTATCTTCCGGGTTGCGCTTGAACCCGGCGAGATTAACGGCCTCGAAAAACTATCGCAGGTCATGGTAGACAAGGCTATGACGATTTCCCGGGAGAAGGCGGGTGAACCCTTCGGGCGGATTAGCGATTCGGAGATGCTCGCCGTTACGAGGGCTTTGGCCGTATTTCTGGGTTTTGCGTAGCAGCCATTTTACTGAAAACCTAAAGGCCCTAAGGGCAGATCCTTCGCTCCGCTCAGGATGACAGACCCAAAGGCAACAGCGAGGTCCCTCGCCCCCTACGGGGATGTTCCCCTATTGCTCCGCTCGCTCGGGACGACGGAATGGTGTCAACCCGAAGGCCGGAGTCATGGCCGAGGGATCCCAGGGTTAGGAACTCCAAACACGAACCGAGATCCCTCGGTCGCTGCGCTCGCTCGGGATGACGGAATGGTGTCATCACGAAGGCCGGGGTCATGGCCGAGGGATCCCAGGGTTA
>CAZJAR010000117.1:0-6234 GCA_964543785.1 uncultured Synergistaceae bacterium
TGAGGAACATCATGGTCATCACCACTTCGGTGACGAGGGCGGCCATCATGGAGTAGCCTCCCGGAGAATGCTCGCCGTAGCCGTTTGTGGCAAACCCCGCGGTTACGTCAAAGCCTGCCTTGCCGCTGGCGATGAAGAAGAGGACCGCTCCGGCCGCCACGGCCCCGAGGACCTGGGCTATGATGTAGGGGACGACCTGTGACGCGGGGAAGCGGCCGCCGGCCCAGAGGCCGATGGAGACAGCCGGGTTGAGGTGGCATCCTGAAATGTGGCCGATGGCGTAGGCCATGGTTACGACAGTAAGCCCGAATGCAAGGGAGACACCGAGCAGGCCGATCCCCACGTTCGGGAAGGCCGCCGCGAGCACGGCGCTGCCGCACCCGCCGAGCACAAGCCAAAACGTACCGAAAAACTCCGCTCCATATTTGTTCATTTTCCCATCTCCTTCTGACTGACGGATTCCTTCCGACAGAGTGAAACTCCGGTTTTCTGCAGGCCTGATCCAGTATCATTCTGCAGGGGAGAAACAGAACGTATCATTATGGAAGATTAGAGGGTAGTCCACCTTTCTGTCAATATGGAGGGTGAGTTCTGTGCGTATTGTTTTTGGGGGAAATGGTCTCCCGGCGAAATAAAAGACCGTTATTTCTTCTCTTTTGGTTCTTTTCTGTATTGTTCGGGGCTTGCGGAGCAATCGCCTCCCGGTGGGCAAAAGAATACGGCCCGGCAAATCTTCCGCCGGGCCGTTCTGTGTCAAGGGAATCAGGGGCGGGGAAGCCCCAGGTCCGCTTCCAGTTTTCTGAGCTTCGCGGAGCTGATGCCGATGCCCCCGCACACCACCACGAGAATGGTGCCGGCGTCTCCGAGGAGGGGAGTGTTTTCGTACAGGGCCGAGAGGGAGACTCCGCATGCGGGCTCCACGAGGACCCGGTGGTCGTCGAGAAACCGCCTGCAGGCAGAGACGGCCGCTTCATCGGCAGCCACATAGGGTATGATCCTGTGGTCCCGGCACAGTTCGAGGGCACGGGGGGCCACTGCCCTCGCTCCCAGGGATGTGGCCACGGAGGATATGCCCTCCAGTTCCACGATCTCCCCTGCGGCCGCGGCGGCGGCGAAGGAGGCAGCTCCTTCCGTCTCGCATGCAAGGACAGGTATGCTGCCCCAGCCGTTCCGGTCCATTCCCGCCACGACGCCGGAGAGCAGGCCGCCCCCTCCCACGGAGAGGACGACGGCATCGGGCCTGGGCCCCTGTTTCGCCGCCTCGTCCACGAGGGTGCCGTGGCCGTCCCACATGACGGGGTCGTCGAAGGCGTGGATGTATTTCGACTTCGGATCTTCCCCGGCCATCTTCAGGGCAAGCTCGTTGGACTCCTTCCAGCTCTTCCCCGAGACGGTCACCTCCGCCCCGAGGGCGGCGATGGCCTTCTTCGCCTCTTCCGAAGTGGTTACCGGGACGATGACGGTGGTGCAGACGCCAAGCTCCCTCCCGGACCATGCGGCGGCGTAGCCGGCGTTTCCGCCGGAGGGGGAGATGAACCGCGTCGCCCCGGCTTTGGCCGCTTCCTCGCAGACCCGGCCGATCCCCCGCAGTTTGAATGATCCGGCGGGCTGCATGTTCTCCATTTTCAGGAACACCCTCCGCCCCGAGACGGCGCCCAGGGGGACGGATTCCAGGAGAGGGGTTTCCCTGTGGAGTGCCATGGCTACTGCCAGTTGAGGGCGAATTTGGCCATCACGGCCGGGCCGATCCAGAAGACGCTCTCGTTCACGTCGAATTTCGGGTGATGGTGGGGGTAATCCCGTTCGTCACCGTATGTTGCCGGCAGGAAGAAAAAGGAGCCCGGCACCTTTTCCTGGAAGAAGGCCATGTCCTCTCCGCCCATGGTGGGTTCCACCACTTCGTGGACAAGATCCGCGCCGAGGACGTCCTCCATGGCGGTCTTCATTTTTTCCGTCATTTCACGGTCGTTGAGAAGGGGAGGAGGGCCGTAGGTGAAGGTGATGGACGCCTTGCCCCGGAGAGCCTCCGCCACGTCGGTGCAGATCGCTTTCAGCCGTGTCTCCAGATGTTTCCTGGTCTCCGGCGAAAGGGAGCGGATGGTTCCCCTGATGGTGCAGCTCGGGGCGATGATGTTGGGCATGGTGCCGCCCTGGATGGTGCCTACGGTGATGACGGCGGAGTCCAGCGGGCTCGTTTCCCTGCTGACCACGAGCTGGAGCAGGTTGACCGCCTGGCAGGCCATGGCTACCGGGTCGATTGTCAGGTGGGGTGTGGCCCCGTGCCCTCCCTTTCCTTCGAAGGTGACGGTGAACCAGTCTGAGGCCGCCATGAGGGCGCCGAAGCGGTAGCCGGCCTCACCGGCCTTGAAGCCCTTCCAGAGGCTTCCGATGTGGAGGCCGATGATGCCGTCCATGGCAGGGTTTTCGAACAGCCCGTCCTCGATCATGGCGGGGGCTCCCTTTCCGTCTTCTTCCGAGGGCTGGAAGATGAGCTTCACCGTTCCCTGGAGGTCGTCCCGGCACTCCGTGAGGATTTTCGCCGTACCCAGGAGCATGGAAGCGTGGGCGTCATGGCCGCAGGCGTGCATGTTGCCGTTGGAGGCGGCGAAGGGAAGTCCCGTGTCCTCGGTCATGTTGAGGGCGTCGTAGTCCGCCCGGATGCCGAGGACCTTTCCGGGTTTTTTCCCCTTGATGAGGGCCACGATTCCCCGCATGCCGTTCCCGTGGCGGATCTCGTCCGCGCCCATTTTTTCGAGTTCCTCCACGATGAGCTTTTCCGTGGCGGCGGTGTTGAAGCCCACTTCCGGATTGGCGTGGAGGGTGCGCCTCCACCGGATGATCTGGTCGTTCAGCTCCTGCGCTTTTTTCTTTACGTCGAACATGGATACCATCTCCTTTTGTCCATTGGCGAATAGAACCCTGCTACGAAGGATGATATCATGGACAAAACCGATTGCGAAATATTTCCGGCAGCCCTGTTTTTTAAGAACGGACCCCAGATGTTATGCCCTGCCATTGGGGATACCCTGGTGTTTTCGGTATTTCCGTCGGGCATGGAAAGGAGAACGCCAGAAATTATGGACAAGAGAAATATGTACGGCATCATCGAAGAAAAAAGGGACTTTTTCATCGCCGTGGACAGGAAAGTATGGGAATATGCCGAGACGGCCTTCGTGGAGTTCAAGTCGGCGGATGTCCTGTGCGAAGCCCTGACTGCGGAAGGTTTTGCCGTGGAGCGTCCCGTGGCGGGGCTGGAGACGGCCTTCTGCGGTTCCTGGGGGCAGGGAAGCCCCGTGATCGCCTTCCTCGGCGAGTACGATGCACTGTCCGGGCTCAGCCAGCGGGACGGGGCCACGGAAAAGGATCCCCTCATTCCGGGAGGCAGCGGCCACGGATGCGGCCACAACAACCTCGGCGCCGGAGCCCTCGCGGCGGCGGTGGCCTTCCGGGACTATCTGAAGGCTTCGGGAAAGAGCGGCACGGTCCGCTACTACGGATGTCCCGGCGAGGAGGGCGGCTCGGGAAAGGCCTTCATGGCCAGGGCGGGGGTCTTCGATGACGTGGATGCCGCCCTCACATGGCACCCGGGGTCGGTGAACGCCGTCTTCCCCTTCAGTTCCCTGGCGAACTTCCAGGTGGCCTACCGCTTCAGGGGAGTGAGCGCCCACGCGGCGGCCTGCCCCCATCTCGGGCGGAGCGCCCTGGATGCCGTGGAGCTGATGAACATCGGGGTGAACTACCTCCGGGAGCACGTGATCCCCGAGGCCCGGATGCACTACGCCATCACGGACTCCGGCGGGTTCTCACCCAACGTGGTGCAGCCGAAGGCGGAGGTGCTCTACCTCCTGCGGGCTCCCCGGACGCCCCAGGTACAGGAAATCTACGAACGGGTGAACGACATCGCCAGGGGCGCCGCCCTCATGACGGGCACGGAGCTGGAAACCGTCTTCATCAAGGCCTGCGCCAACGTGGTCCAGAACAATGTTCTCGAGGAGGTCCTCTACAGGAACTTCACTGAACTCGGGGTCCCTGCCTATTCGGAGGAGGACCGGGAGTTCGCCCGGAAGATCTTTGAAGGGATCGCTCCCTCGGAGCGGAGCCAGGACCTCGACCAGTATTCCGCCCCCGGCGGAAAGGCGGGGAAGGAAGTCGCCCGTCGGCTCCGGGAGCGTCCCCTGGCCGACGAGGTCCTTCCCTACGGGCAGAGCGAGTTTGTCCTGCCCGGCTCAACCGACGTGGGGGACGTGAGCTGGAATGTGCCCACGGGGCAGGTCTGGGTGGGCACCTGGCCGAACCACACTCCCGGTCATTCCTGGCAGATCGCGTCGTCCGGAGGAGTGTCCCTCTCCCACAAGGGGATGCTCCACGCGGGCAAGGTGCTGGCCGCCGCCGCCGCAGACCTCCTGGACGACCCGTCCCTGATCGAACGGGCCAAGGAGGAGCTCCGGCTCCGGCTGGACGGCGACAGCTACCGCTGTGCCATCCCAGACGACGTTCATCCCAGGCCCCTCAATTCGGGCAGATAGGAACGGAGGCTCTTTATGAAGGAAATGTATTACACCATAGCGGACGAAGTGTTCACCGCCTTTCCGGACTACGTCCGGGGGGTGGTTGTGGCCCGGGACGTACGGAACGGTCCTTCCCCCGACGAACTGACCGCCCTGCTGCGGGAGGCCGAGGCGGCCCTGAGGGAGACCCTTGGGACGGGCAACCCTGCGGAGCACCCCCGCATCGCCTCCTGGAGGGAGGCCTTCCGGAAAACGGGCGTGAAGCCGGCGGAATTCCGGTCCTCCATCGAGGCCATGGCCCGGCGGGTCGCGAAAGGACAGGAGCTGCCTTCCATCAACGCCCTGGTGGACATCGGCAACGTGCTGTCCCTGCGCCATCTCGTCCCAACGGGGGGCCACTCCCTGGACGACGTGACGGAGGACATCGCCCTCCGGGCTGCCGCGGGAGACGAAGTGTTCGTTCCCTTCGGCGAAACGGAGGAAGAGCACCCCTTCCCCGGCGAGTTCATCTTCGCCGAGGGGAACAAGGTCCTTACGCGGCGCTGGAGCTGGCGCCAGGCGAACCACACCCTCACCCTTCCGGAGACGAAGTCCATCGAGTTCAACGTGGACGGCCTGCCTCCCGTGGAGAGAAGCGAAGTGGAAGCGATCTGCGGCGAACTTGAGGAACTCGTGGGGCGCTTCTGCGGCGGGACCTTCCGCCGGGAGATCCTGTGCGCCGCCCGGCCCCGGATGAGCCTGTCGTGATTCTGCCTTTAGCATCATTCTGAGGGCAAAGCCCGAAGAATCCCGCCCCTTGGAACCTTAGAATCAAACCCAGATCCTTCGGGCGATGAGGCGTACCCTCAGGATGACAAAATCCCAGATCCTTCGGGCGATGAGGCATACCCTCAGGATGACAAAATCCCAGATCCTTCGGGCGATGAGGCGTACCCTCAGGATGACAGAATCGAGATCCTTCGGGCGATGAGGCATACCCTCAGGATGACAGAATCGAGATCCTTCGTCGCCAAAACCGCTCCTCAGGATGACAAAACGGTCGTGTCAACCTGAGGGCAAAGCCGGTCTGTCATCCTGAGGAGCGCAGCGACGAAGGATCTGCAGTTGGTTTTCAGGGCTCATTTGACCCTTCTGCTCACCGCCTGGATGAACCCCCCGAGCACGTCGTGGCTGTAGGAAAACCCGTGTTTCAGGTAAAAATCCATGGCCTCGTCGTTCCCGTTGGAGATGAAGATGTAGATCAGCTCCATGGAGGGAAAGCTCTCCAGCCACTCCATGGAAATGTCGAAGAGCCTGGAGCCCAGGCCTGAGCCCCGGTAGCCGTCCCGGATGTACAGGTTGCTGAGGCACCCGATCCGTTCCGGAAAACCGGCCGTATCCGGCAGGAGCCTGAAGGACGAGTTCTTCATCCCCTCCGCCGATTCCACGGTGGAAAAGACGTACCCCACGGGAATCGCCCCGTCTTTCGCGATGGCGGCGTGTTTTTCCAGGGCGCTCTCCCAGCTCTTTTTCATCCTCGTGTCAAAGTTCATGCCGTCAAACCGCTCCGGCTCCATAAAGGCCTTCGACTTCTGGAAGGCCATCAGCCCGTCGCACAGCTCCCTGCACTGTTCAATGTCCTCTTCCCCGAGGATTTCGATGGTGATGTTCTTCATGACCCTTCCTCCCCCGCAAAAAACTGATTGTCTTCCGGCGCCGTATTTGCTACTGTAAAAGCGTCGCTTTC
>CAZJAR010000118.1:0-6219 GCA_964543785.1 uncultured Synergistaceae bacterium
GAGGTGAGCTCATGAGTATAGAAATGATTTCCGTTCTGCTTTTCGGCAGCATGCTCCTTCTGCTTGCCTCGGGTCTTCCCGTCGCTTTCGTTCTCGGAGGCCTGGCCGTGGTATTCACGGGCGTGTTCTGGGGTCCGGAGTCTCTTTTCATCATTTTGGCCAGAACCTTTTCCATGATGTCCACCACCACCCTTGTGGCGGCGCCCCTTTTTGTCCTCATGGCCGTTGTGCTGGAGCGTTCCGGCGTGGCGGAAGACCTCTACGAGATGATGTACCGGTGGTCCGGGGGCATCAAGGGAGGATTGGCGGTTGGAACCGTCCTGGCCTGCACGCTGATAGCCGCCATGTCCGGCATTGCCTCCACGGGAGTCGTCATGATGGGTGTCATGGCTCTTCCCGCAATGCTGAAGAGAGGGTACGACAAGAGAATCGCCACGGGCTGCATCCTGGCCGGCGGCGTTCTTGGACCCCTTATTCCTCCGAGCATCGCGCTGGTGCTGTACGGCACCATGGCCCAGGTATCCATCGGCGCCCTCTTTGCCGGAGGGATGGCTGCGGGAATTCTCTGTTCCCTGCTGATCGTCGGCTACATTTTGATCAGGTGCTATATCAATCCGAAACTGGGGCCGGCCATTCCCGTGGAAGAGCGGGCCGACTGGGACGCGAAGATATCGTCCCTCAAGGGAGTCATCCTTCCCCTTCTTCTGATCACCGCCGTTCTGGGATCCATCTACAGCGGCATTGCCACCCCGACCGAGGCGGCAGCCGTCGGAGCCCTGGGCGCTTTCGTCTGCAGCGCCATTCACAGGCGGCTGACCTGGGACCTGATCAAGAGCGTGGCCTATACGACCATTCAGGTTCAGGGGTTCATGATGTGGATTCTCTTTGCCGCCCAGGGGTTCGCGGCGGTTTACATGGGTCTTGGAGCCTCCAGGATGGTCGTCAACCTCGTTCAGACCTACCAGGTGGGCTGGTGGACCATGCTGATCGGCATACAGGTTGTCTGGTTCCTGCTCGGATGCGTGATCGACGCATGGAGCATCCTCATGATAACCCTTCCCATCATTCTTCCGCTCCTGCCCCTGTATGGCTTCGATCCCCTGTGGCTGGGTGTGCTGTATGCGGTGAACACCCAGACAGGCTACCTGACGCCTCCCTTCGGCACCATGCTGTTCATGATGAAGGGCATCGCTCCGAAGGAAGTTTCCATGACCGACATTTATCATTCCATCGTGCCGTTCGTGGTGACCCAGCTTTTCTGCCTGGTGCTGTGCATTATCTTCCCCAAGCTCGTTACCTGGCTTCCGGATCTGCTGTTCAAATAACGGTTCAGACGAAAAGGCGGGGCGAAAAGCCCCGCCTTTTTTCTTCCCGCAGGGGCGTGTACAATAGTGCCAGCCGGCGGCCGGAAATGACAGCACGGACGGGAGGGTTTCCTATGAATGCGGAGATGCGGCTGAGGGGTTTCTTTGCGTCCCTGTTCCTGATGGGCTTTCTTTTCTTTTTTCCGGTCCGCGGGGAGGCCCTGGCAGGGCTGGAGGTATCCCAGTCCCCGATGTTCCATGCTGCTTCCCTTCCGGACCTTCCCCTCGTTCCGGAGGAACGGCGGAAGGAACTCCTTCATGAGATGAGGGACCGTTTTTTCTCCCCCTGGATGCAAACGGAACCGGGGAAGGCGAAGGAAACCCTGGAATGGGTATTCGAACGCTACGGGAAGGGCGGCATCTTCGGCGAGAACCTTCAGCCGAGGCCTGCACCGTGGGTGGAGGAACAGCGGAAGGCGTCCAGAATCGGGGCGGCAGGGGAGCTGAACCGGCCCGCTGCCTCCGTTCGGCCGTCATCCCTGAGACTTCTGCCCACCGACGAACCAGTCTTCCTGTCCCCGGACCTTCCGGGCGAGGGATATCCCTTTGATTATCTCCAGAACAGCCTCGTTCACCCGGGGGAGCCTCTTTTCGTCTCCCACCTGTCGGAGGACGGGCTCTGGGCATGGTGCGACACGTCCTATGCCTCCGGGTGGATGAAACTCCACGACCTGGCCTTTGCCGACCGGGAGACCGTGGAACAGTGGATGTCCCTGCCCCTCGCCGCAGTGGTTTCCGAGAACACAGTGTTCCGCCACGACGGAACGGCCCTCTTCCGCGCGAAGGTTGGCACCCTCCTGCCCCTGGTTCGGAAGGGCATTGCCGGACACGTGGTGGCTGTCCCCGTCCGGGGCAGGGACGGAAACCTCAGGATGCTGCAGGCTGCCGTTCCGGCGGACAGGGTCGAACCTGTGCCGCTGCCCCTGACGCCCTGGAAGCTTGCTTCTGCGGCGGAGGAATTTACCGGCGAGATCTACGGCTGGGGCGGGTTTCTGGGCAACCGGGACTGCAGCGCCATGACCAGGGACCTGCTGCTGCCCTTCGGCATATGGCTTCCCCGCAACTCCGCGGCCCAGGCCGGAACGGGGGAAGTTGTGCCCCTCGGCGACCTTTCTCCAGATGAAAAGAAGGCGATCATCGCCGGAAAGGGCGTTCCGTTCCTGACGCTCCTGGGAATGCCGGGGCACGTCATGCTCTACATCGGCACCTCCAGGGGAGAGCCCCTTGTCCTGCACAATATGTGGGGAGTCCGCACCGAGCGGAAGGGAAAGGAAGGCCGGTTCGTGGTGGGACAATGTGTCGTCTCCACCCTCGACCTTGGAGCGGACCTTCCCGACCATGTCCCGGGGCGGCTTCTCCTGGACAGGCTGAACAGAATGGCCCTGCCTGCCTCACGGGAAGTCCGGCCGGACTAGCGAATGCCGCGCCTCCAGGGGGCCCTTCGGGGCCCCCTCTTCCGGTATTGCGCTCCGAAAACCTTTCCGCTACACTTCATCATGGAAAAGAACGGGGGGATGAACCGGTGAATGTTTCGGAATATCTCGCGGTGGCCAGGGGTGACCGGCCTGCGGACCTGGTGCTCAGGGGAGCCCGGGTAGCAAATGTCTTCACCCTGGAGTACGAGGAGGCCGATGTGGCCGTTTTTGAGGGGCGCATCGCCGGCGTCGGAAAGGACTACAGGGGCGCCGGAGAAGAAGACCTCTCAGGGATGGTGCTTGTCCCCGGATTCATCGACGGGCACTGCCACATCGAGAGCACCATGCTCACCCCGGCCGCCTTTTCTGAGCTGGCGGCCGTGAGAGGCACCACAGCGGTGGTTCCTGACCCCCATGAGATCGCCAACACCTGCGGCATGGCGGGCGTGGAGTATATGTGGAGAGAGAGCCTGAACTGCCCTGTGGACCTCTTCTTCACCGCGCCGTCCTGCGTTCCTGCCTCCTCCTTCGAGACCCCCTTCGAGGAGCTCGACGCCGGGGCGGTGGCCGAGATGTTCGCCAGGGGATGGTGCGATTCCCTGGGGGAAGTGATGAACTATCCGGGAGTGATCGGCGGCGACCCTGCCCTCTGGGCGAAACTCTACGCCTCGGGTTCACGGGCAAAGTCCGGCCACGCCCCCGGCCTTACGGGAAAGAACCTGTGCGCCTATCTCCTCAGCGGGTGCGACTCCGACCACGAGAGTTTTTCCGAGGAGGAGGGGCTCGACAAGCTCCGGCGGGGCATGACGCTCATGATCCGGGAAGGGGCCACGGAACACAACCTGGAAGACCTTGCGGTCCTGGTCCGGGAAAACGAGGCGAGGTCGAGCCGGTGCATGATGGTGAGCGACGACCTCTCCGCCCGCTATCTCCGCGACCGGGGACACATGGACGAGAAGATGCGCCTCGCGGTGAAGTGCGGCATTTCGCCCCTGGCGGCCCTGCGGATGATCACCCTGACTCCTGCGGAGTACTTCGGATGGAAGGACCGCGGTGCCGTCGCGCCGGGCAGGATCGCGGACATGGCCGCCGTGGATTCCCTCGAGAACTGCTCCGTCAAAAGGGTATGGAAGCGGGGACGGCTTGTGGCCAGGGATGGAAGACTCCTGGGCGGTTCCCTCCCCCGGGCGAAGGCCCCGGTTTCCGCAAGGAACAGCGTCTCCGTTCCCGAACAAAAGGCTTTCGAAATTTTCGTTCCCCGGGGGGCCAGGATCCGGGTGGTAGGGCTCCGTCCCGGCCAGGTGGTGACGGACCACCTGGTGCTGGAGCCTTCAGTCTCCGACGGCCTGGCTGTTGCCGACTCCTCACGGGATATCTGCTGGCTCGCCGTCCTGGAGAAAAACCGCGGAACGGGACGCCTCGCCGTAGGCTTCGTCCACGGCCTGGGACTGAAGGAAGGGGCCATTGGCTCCTCCGTGGCCCACGACGCCCACAACTTTGTGGTCGCCGGTGCGGACATTCCTTCCATGAGGAGGGCTTTTGAATTTCTGATCTCCGAAGGTGGAGGCATCGTGGCGGTACGGGGAAGCGAGGTCCTGGCATCCCTGGGACTTCCAGTGGGAGGTCTCATGAACCCCGCAGGTGCGGAGCAGGTCATCTCTGGCCTGGAATCTGCCGAAAAGGCCGCACTCTCCCTGGGGACCGCCGTGGATCATCCCTTCATGGCCATGAGCTTTCTCTCCCTGTCGGTGATCCCCGAACTCAAGCTCACCGACCAGGGGTACGTGGACCTGGGCAGGGGCGGCATTCAGTCACTTTTTACGGAATGAATTCATTTTCAATAGAAGGGGAGGAGTTGCAATGGCTTCATTGCTTGAAAACCGGTTCCATCTGAAGGAAGCGGGGACGGACGTCCGCACGGAGGTGCTGGCGGGGATCACCACGTTCATGACCATGGCCTATATCATCTTCGTGAACCCGGGGATTCTCCAGAACACGGGGATGCCCTTCGGGGCACTCATGACGGCCACGTGCCTGGCGAGTGCCCTGGCAACCTTTCTCATGGCCTTCATGGCCAACTACCCCATCGCCCTCGCGCCGGGCATGGGGCTCAACGCCTTTTTCGCCTTCGGCGTAGTCCTCGGCATGGGCATTTCCTGGCAGGTTGCCCTTGCCGCCATTTTTGTCGAGGGTGTCCTCTTCATCCTGCTCACCCTGACAAAGGTCAGGGAAACCATAGTGAACGGTTTCCCCAAATCCCTCAAGATAGGCATTTCAACCGGTATCGGCCTCTTCATTGCCTTCATCGGGCTCCAGAGCGCGGGGATCATCGTGAAGAACGACGCGGTTCTCGTCGGCCTGGGGAACCTGAAGTCCGTGGAGGTTCTTCTCGCCTTCGCCGGGTTCTTCATCATGGTGACCCTGGAAGTCCGGAAGGTGAGAGGGTCCATCCTCTGGGGCATCCTTGCCGTAACGGCGCTCGCCGTAGCCCTCGGCGTGGCGAAAATGCCCGAGGGAGTGGTTTCCATGCCCCCGTCCGTTCTGCCCATCTTCGGAAAGATGGACTTCTCGGGGCTGGCCAACCCCAATTTCTGGATCGTCATGTTCTCGTTCTTCTTCGTTGACTTCTTCGACACGGTGGGAACCCTCGTGGGCGTCACCAACCGGGCCGGGATGCTCGACTCCGAGGGCAGGCTGCCGAATGCACGGCAGGCCCTTATGGCGGACGCTATCGGAACCACTGCGGGAGCGATCCTCGGAACGTCCACGGTCACGTCCTACGTGGAAAGCGCCAGCGGAGTGGAGCAGGGAGGCCGTACAGGACTCACCGCCTTCGTCACCGCCGTGCTCTTCCTTCTTGCCCTTTTCTTCTCACCCATCGTCGCCATCGTCCCGGCCTGTGCCACGGCACCGGCGCTTGTGCTTGTCGGCATTTTCATGATGGCGAGCCTCAAGGACCTGGATTTCTCCGACTGGACGAACTTCGTTCCCGCCTGCGTCGCCCTCTTCGTCATGCCCTTTGCCTACAGCATCGCCCACGGCATCGAGTTCGGCATCATCTCCTTCGCTGTGCTCAAGATCCTCGGAGGCAAGGCGAAGGAAGTCAGTCCCATCATGCTCGCCCTGACGGTCCTCTTCATCGCCAAGGAAATCTTTTTCTAAAGACCTGTTTTGAACTGCACTAAAAAGGGCCTTCCGGATCTTCCGGAAGGCCCTTTTCAGTGCAGAATCTTTCCTTTACCTGCTCCGGGATCTTCCGAGAAGAAAGCCGGCAGCGAGTCCCGCAATGGTGGGAAGAATCCAGGGGAACCCCTGGGCGGCCAGGGGCATTGCTGCGGTGGCCTGCTGCATCCACGGAACAGTGAAGCCTGCTTCCTTTACCGCGTCGAAGAGGCCGAAAAGAAGGGCCATGAATACTCCGCCCAGAAGCATTGAATGGT
>CAZJAR010000119.1:0-6169 GCA_964543785.1 uncultured Synergistaceae bacterium
ATCGGCACGCCCATTCTTGCGGCTGTTTCCTCAGCGGTCAGACCGCTGTCCAGGAAACGCCTGCAGACAGCTTGCATGTTCTCGCCGACCTCGATGACATGGCTGTCGGGGTCGTACAGGCGAACCACCCTCTGGCCCCATTGATGTTCCTTCACCGGGTGGACGTACCGGATGCCGTCAATTCCCCTGATCCTGTCAATGAAGGCGTCAAAATCGTCTTCCTCGAAATAGAGCTCCCCGTCCTTCCCGCCGAAGGCGATTTCGCCGGCTGAGGCGTTGAGAAAGCCTTTCCAGGTGTCTTTCGTCTGAAGGAAGACGCCGCCTGTCAGGGTGACGTTTGCCCCGAAATCCATGACGACCCGAAGCCCCAGGATTTCACCGTAAAAGGCTTTCGATTGTTCCATATCCTCCACGACAAGCAGAGGCCCCTTGAATTCCATGTTCTCTTCCCCTTTCCGAGCGTGAACAATCTCTTCCCCATAATGCCGCCTTTTTGAAGAAGGCTTCAACGAGTATACGCTTTTCCCTTCTCTGCTCGGTGAGGCCGGAACGCTGATTCCGCTTCGCTTTCCCCGGCGGCGGCAAAGGGAGCGCCGTTTCCCGCCGGAATCTTCGTGGACGTCCGTTCCGATTGACATAAACAGTCAAAAACCATACTATTTTTATGACTCTGCGATAAGCGGCAGTCCCGGAAAGCCCGGGATCATCCCCACGGCGGCGGAAAAAGGAGGGAACTTTGATCGATAGAGGCCGGGCAGGGCATGTGTATCCCGGTTTTTTGCACAACCCATTTTTCAAAGGAGGAATGAAGTCTCATGCTCAGGAAAATCGCAATCGCGGCCACCGTGTGTGTCCTTGGGGCGTTTCTTTTTGCCGGAAGCGCTGTTGCCGATGAGAAGGTCATCAAGATCGGAGCACTCTTTCCCCTTACCGGTCCCTCCGCCGTTTCAGGGCAGAACTGCCTGAATTCGGTCCTGGCGGCGGCCGAACTGATCAATGGATCCTATACGGAATTCAACGTTCCCCTTGCCGCATCCGCCGGCCTTCTTGACGGGTACAAAGTCGTGATCGTGAAAGCCGACCACCAGGGAAAGCCCGATGTCGCGAAATCGGAAGCGGAACGCCTGTACAACCAGGAGGGCGTTTTCGCCATCATCGGAAGCTACAACAGCTCCGCCACAAAACCGGCGAGCGCCGTGGCCGAACGGGCGAAGAAGCTCTTTCTCTGCGGGGCATCCAGCTCAGCGGCGCTGACGGAAAGGGACTACAAGTATTTCTTCCGCCACGCTCCCACCGACGCCATCGAATCGGAAGAATTCACCGACTACATCACCTTCCTCAACAAGGAGAAAAACGCGGGAATCAAGACTCTCGGCCTGATTTACGAGAACACCGAATTCGGAAAGCACGCAGCAGACGAGGCGAAGAAGGCCGCAAAGAAAATAGGGCTTGAGGTGGTCGCCGACGTTCCCTTCAACAACGGCGCAACGAACCTCAGCAGCGAGGTCCAGACCCTGAAGGCCGCCAACCCCGACGCGGTGTTCGGCGCAGCCCTCGGCGGCGACTATTCCCTGTGGGTCCGCACCATGAAGCAGGTGAACTGGCTTCCCAGGATCGCCATCAATTTCTGCACAGGCTACCAGAACCCCGCCGTACAGAAGGAACTTGCCGGCGACGGCGACTATTTCATGGGCGGAATGGGCTTCTCTCCGGAGCTGGCCAAAGAATTTATGCCTGAAGCCCTGAAGGTCCAGGACAAATTCTACTTCCCCCTGGCCAAGCAGGAATTCGACAGCGATTCCCTTCAGGAAGCCGTCATGCTGCTGGTTCTGGGGCAGGCGATAGAGAAGGCAGGCGCAGTGGACACCGAAAAGGTCCGTGAAGTGCTTTCCACGGCAACCTTCGCTTCTCCCCTTTCGCTGAGCGGTGAAGTCGCGTTCCAGCCCGGCGGCCAGAACGTCAAGGCGCTGAGCGTCATTACACAGATCAAGGACCTGAAGTACAGGACAATTTACCCTGAAAGATTCAAGGACGCCGATCCCGTATTCCCCATGACCCCGTGGGACAAGAGGAAATGACAGGACGACGCGTCATCTGAGCACGCGGCGTTTCGAGGGGGCGGCATTTCCTGCCTCCCCCTTTTTTTCGGGAGGGAGAGCGGATGATGAGCAGTTTCTTGCAGGTTCTTTTGGACGGCCTTCTGAACGGCCTTGTCTATGCCCTTGTAGCCGCAGGCCTCAGCATGATCTGGGGAGTGATGGACGTCATCAACTTCGCCCACGGAGAATTCCTCATGGTGGGCATGTATGTCAGCTACTGGATTGGTTTTTTCCTCAACATCGACCCTCTCTATTCGTGGATCGCTGCGGGAATTTTCCTGTTTATTCTGGGGGCCGTGACCTACAGGCTGATCATACGGAACAGCCTCGGCAAGTCTGCCATGGCACCGCTCCTTGCCACGTTCGGCCTCTCCATGGTACTGAAAAATTTCTGCATGAACCGCTTCACGCCAAATTTCAGGCTTCTGTCGGGGACGATCCTGGAGGGCAAAACCATTACCATCGGCGGGGCCATTCTGTCGGTGCCCCAGCTGGTTACCGCCCTCTTTGCCCTGGTGGTCCTGGGCGTTCTGTACTGGATGCTGAAGAAAACACGGCTCGGATGGGCGATCCAGGCAACTGCCATGGACAGCGAGGCGGCGGAGCTGATGGGGATCAGGACTGAAAACATCTACCTCCTCGTCTTTGGAATCGGCGGCGCCTGCGTCGGTATAACGGGCGGGCTGATGACATCCTACCTTGCAGTCTATCCGGAGGTCGGTTCCCTTTTCAGCCTCATCGCCTTTGTCGTGGTGGCTCTCGGGGGCTTCGGAAGCATCCCCGGGGCGCTGCTCGCCGCTCTCCTTATCGGACTCGTGGAGTCCTTCTCCGGCTTTTATGTCGCCGCGGTGGTCAAGTACGTTGCCGTCTTCGCCGTGTATATCGCCGTGATCCTGGTCCGTCCCAGGGGCCTCTTCGGGTGGTGAGCCGCGGATGAATAGGAAAAAAATCTCCGACAGCATATGGTACCTGTTCCTCGCCGGGGCGCTTGCCCTTCCCTTTATTCCCGGCGGGATCGGAAACACATTTCACGGCCACGTGCTGACCATGGTCCTTCTCTACGCTTCCATGGCGCAGGCGTGGAACATCATCAGCGGCTACTGCGGCCAGACCTCCTTCGGCCACGCCGTCTTCTTCGGAATAGGAGCCTACGGCGCAGCCATGGCCGTGGTACAGTACAACTCCCTGCCGTGGTTCGGCGCTCCCATCGGGGCCCTCGCCGCCGCCATAGTCTCCGTTCTCATCAGCGCTCCGTGCTTTCGCCTGAAGGGACATTACTTCGCCATCGCGACTTTCGCCATCGTCGAGATCTTCAACAGGCTGTTCATGATATGGGACACCGTCGGCGGAGCTTTGGGGCTGGACTACCCCATTCTTGACGACGGGTGGCTGAACTTTTCATGGTCATCCGAGAAGAACGGGTACTATCTCGGCGCCCTGTTCCTCTTCGTTCTTATTTTCGGCATCGTGCGCTGGATCGAATCCCACAGGATGGGCTACTACCTCAGGGCCGTCAGGGAGGGACAGGAGACGGCGGAATCCCTCGGCGTGAACAGCACCTTCGTCAAGCTTTCCGCCATGGCCCTGTCGGCAGGCCTTGCCGGGCTCTGCGGCGCCTTCTTCGCCCAGTACAACTACCGGGTTGATCCTCCCATGGTGATGTCGCTGGACATGTCCATGAAGTTCGTCCTCATCACAATTCTCGGAGGCCTGGGAACTTTCTGGGGGCCTCTCCTTGGGGCGGCGGTGCTCATCCCCCTGCAGGAATACACCAGGGCCTACCTCTCACACCTGGGGTCAGGCGTGGACCTCATCATTTTCGGACTGATCATCATTTTTACCATGATCCGGCAGCCCGCAGGCATCATGGGCCTCATCCGGAGATTCGCCCTTCGGGATGAAGACTCTGCCGCAAGGGATGGTGACCGTTGATGGCACTTCTCGAAGTCCGGAACCTCACAAAAAAATTCGGCGCCCTCGTGGCGAACAGCGACGTTTCCTTCGACGTCGAAAAGGGATCCATTGTCGGGCTCATCGGTCCGAACGGCGCCGGGAAGACCACCCTTTTCAACTGCGTCGCCGGTCTCTATAAGCCAACATCGGGGACGATCTCCCTGGAGGGCCGGGACATAACGAACCTTCCCTCGTGGAAGATCGCCCGCCTGGGCGTCGCCAGGACATTCCAGGTGGTGCGTCCCCTCAAGGAAATGACCGTCCTCGAAAATATCCTCGTCGGAGCCTACATGCGCCACAGCAATACCTCCGAGGCTCTGGAGACGGCGAAAAAGTGCATGGATATCTGCTTCCTCACTCCTGACATGTACCGGAGGGCCGGAGGTCTCACCATAGGGAACAAAAAAAGGCTGGAAGTCGCCCGCGCCCTTGCCACAGGCCCGAAGCTCATCCTTCTTGACGAGGCGGTGGCGGGGCTGACCTCCACCGAAATCAGGGAAATGGTGGAGGTCATTCTCAGGATGAAAGAGGAGGGCATCACGATCCTCATGGTGGAGCACATTATGGAAGCCATCATGCCCATCGCGGACAAACTGGTGGTGCTGAACAGCGGCGAGAAACTCATCGAGGACTCCCCGCAGGCCGTGGTCAAGGATCCTGAGGTCATCCGGGCCTATTTCGGCGAAAAGTTCAGCAAAAGGCTGCAGGCGGAAGCAAAGGAGGAAGTCAGCGATGGCCGCGATGCTTGAGGTAAAGGATATTTCCTGCGGCTATGACGGCGCTCCCGTGATCCGGGGCCTTTCGCTGGAGGTGCAGGAGGGGGAGATCGTCGCGATTATTGGGGCGAACGGTGCGGGAAAAACGACCACGATGCGCACCATCTGCGGCCTCATGCACCCCGAAAAGGGGCAGATCCTCTTCAGGGGGGAAGATATTACCCATTCTCCGGCATCGGAAAACATCCGCAAGGGCATCTCCTACATCCCCGAAGGGCGCAGGCTGTTCCCCAGGCTCTCTGTGCAGGAAAATCTCGAGCTGGGAGCCTTCACCATTTCGGACAAGTCCCTCATCGCCGGGCGGCTGGAAGAAATGTTCACCCTCTTTCCGAAGCTCAGGGACAGGAGGTCCCAGATCGCGGAGACGCTGAGCGGCGGAGAACAGCAGATGTGCGCCATTGCGAGGGGGCTCATGTCAAGCCCGAAGCTGATTTTGCTCGACGAGCTGTCTCTTGGCCTCATGCCGAGCCTTGTGGAAAAAGTTTTCGAGACCGTCTCGCTGATCAACAGACAGGGAATTACGGTGCTTATCGTAGAGCAGATGGTTCAGGAGGCCCTTGAGATCGCGGACCGTGGGTATGTTCTTCAGACCGGCAGGGTTGTCCATTCGGGAACCGCCGGAGAACTGCTCGGATCCAGCGAGGTAAGGAAGGCCTACATGGGATTGTAGAATCTCAAGTGTTCCCCGCCCCACACAAGAAGAGGAGACAGCACGCGTGCCGGCACGGATAATCCGTTGCCGGCACGCGTGCTGTTCCGTAAGGATGTGCCCGGGGAAAGTTTTGTTCAGGCTCAGCGCGGCATCAGCGCGAACACGCCCCAGCCAAGGTATTCACGGGTATAGGCGGCATAGCGCAGGGGCTCCGAGGTCAGTTCGGCCCGGACGGTTTCCGCCAGCTCGTCATCGGGATTGGCTTCAAGCCATCGGCGCATGGTGAGCCATTTGGCCGCTTCGTACCTGTCCCAGCCGTCCTGGTTGGCCAGGACCATTTCAACGACATCACATTCCATGCGGCTGAAAGACGCCATAAGTCCGGGAAGCGGAAGAAAGTCGGAGATCGAATGTGCAAGACACCCCCTGGCGACGTCTTCCGAAGGCGGAAGCTGCCGCCAGTAGGGCTCGCCGATGAGGATGATTCCCCCGGCGCCCAGGCTCCGCGCCAGAAGTTCGATGGTGCCGGCGACTCCCCCGCCGATCCAGGTGGCCCCGACACAGGCCGCCACGCCGACCTTCTCGTCAGAGACGTAGCCGGCGGCATCGCCGTGGATGAACCTGACCCGATCGGCAACGCCAAGTTCCAGAGCGCGCTGTTTCGCCTGCCCTGTGAACAGGCTGCTCAT
>CAZJAR010000120.1:0-6137 GCA_964543785.1 uncultured Synergistaceae bacterium
AGTCGTAGGGGACGTTCAGCCACTTGTGGGCGTCCGTGGCCCAGGAATCGGCGAGTTCAACGCCGTCCGTATGGGTTTCGAGGGACGGCAGCATCCGTCCCCAGAGGCCGAAAGCCCCGTCCACGTGAACCCATGCCCCCTTCGCCCGGGCGGCCGGGATGATCCGGCCGCAGGGATCGAAGGCGCCGGTGTTCACGTTGCCGGCCTGAAGGCAGAGAATCACCGGGCCGGAGGCTGCTTTCAGGGCGTCCTCCGCTTTTTCCGGGATCATCCTGCCCTGCCCGTCGGCGGGGACGGACACCACGTTTCCCGTGCCGAACCCGAGCATTCTCAGGGCGACCAGGAGCGTCGCATGGGCCTCCTCGCCGGCGATGACGGTCACCCGGGGAGCTCCCTGGAGGCCGTCCTTCTCCACGTCATGGCCGGAGCGCCTGAGGACCTCGTGCCGCGCGGCGGCGAGGCAGGTGAAGTTGGCCATCTGGCACCCGGTGACGAAGCCGACGGAGGATTCCGGCGGCAGGCCGAGGAGGTCGAGGATCCATTCCGAGACGATCTCCTCCGCAGCGCTTGCGGCGGGAGAGGAGACTGCGAGGACGGCGTTCTGGTCCCAGGCGGAGGCAAGCCAGTCCGCGGCGAGGCTCGCAGGGAGGGCTCCCCCGGTGACGAAGCCGAAATACCGCGGCCCCGGCGAACCGGTGAGGCCGGGGGCGGCGCCTTCCGAAAAGGCGGCCACCACGTCCGAAGGGTCCAATCCCTCTTCGTTCAGCTTTCCGCCGAGGGTCTTCCTGAGCTCCTCAGCGGACGTCCAGGTGCCGACCCTTCTGGACGGAAGGTCTTCAAGCCAGCGGATCGCCCTCTCCGCCGTTTCCCGCAGCAGCGGACCTTCGCAGAAAGGCGTCCCCGGCAGGCCGTTCCGGGGCGTGTTCTTTGCGGAGGAATTCGTCCCGCTCATTCGGTCAGGGCCTCCCCCGGCAGAAAGGAATCCCCGGAATAGCCGATTCCCCGCCTGTCCATGATCGCCGGTGCGGCCTGAACCACGGCCGCCCGTACGACGCCTCTTCCCAGTCCCATTTTTTCTGCCTCCTCCTCGAAAAAAAAGAGGGGGAAGGACCGGACGTCCTCCCCCCTCCGCAGTGCCCTAAAGAGCCCTGTGCTTCTCCGCGATGGCGTCTGCCAGCGCGTCCAGGGCGGCCAGGTCCTCCGCCCGGGGCTTGCCCTTGCACAGGACTGTGCCGAGCACTTCCGCCTTCAGGTTGGGGATCAGGCCGGAGATCTGCTCCACGGCCTTGGTGCCCCATCCGTAGGAGCCGATGATGGCGGCGTACTTCAGCTTCGGCCGGAGGGCGTTCGCCAGGTGGGTCGCCGAGTAGACCGCCGGGTGGGGGCCGAAGTGGACCGTGGGGGTGCCGATGACGATGGTGGCGGCATCCACCAGGTCGATGGCCAGATTGCCGATGTCCGTCACGGTAAGCTCGTACTTTTTTACTTTCACTCCCCGCTCCACCAGGGCGTCGAGGAGATGGTTCACCATGATCTCCGTGCTTCCGTGCATGGAAATGTATGGTATGGCCACGAAATTCGACACCCTGTCGGAGATCCAGTCACGGTAAGCGTCCAGGATGAATTCGGGCTTGTCGTAGACGGGCCCGTGGCTCGGGGCGATCATCTCGAACTCGTAGCCCTCGAGTTTCTTCATGTTGTTCCGTATGATGGACCGGAAGGGCATCATGATCTCGGCGAAGTAGCGCTTGGCACCCTCGTAGATGGCCGGGCTCTCCCCGGCGAAGGTGTCCGACGTTGCCTGGTGTGACCCGAAGAAGTCGCAGGAGAACAGGATCTTCTCCTCCTGGAGGTAGGCGCACATGGTTTCGGGCCAGTGGACCCAGGGGGTGTGGATGAATTTGAAGGTGCGGTTCCCGAGGGAGAGAGTCTGCCCGTCCTCCATGGCGTCGATGACGCCTTCGTCGATGTGGAGATGGTCCTGGAGCAGTTCCTTGGCCTTCGGAGAGCAGATCACCCTCGCTTCAGGGTACATTGCCAGAAGGGTGGGAATCGCTCCAGAGTGGTCCTGCTCCGTGTGGAGCGAGATGATGTAGTCGATCTTCTTCACGCCCTCCAGCTGGGCCAGCAGGACGTGCTCCAGTTCGGGATCGGCGGTGTCGATGAGGGCCGTTTTTTCCGATCCTTCCACAAGGTAGGCGTTGTAGCTCGTACCCTCGGGGAGGGGGATAAGAGAATCGAAAAGGCGGCGGTTCCAGTCCACGGCTCCCATGAGGAACACGCCGTCGCGCAGAAGTCTTTTCTTCATTGCTGCCATCGCTCCTTTCAAGCTGATATATCGTCATCCCGCTGGACACAATACGCGGGGCCGGTATCGAATAGTCCTGAAGAAATTATAGCTTTGATACAATGTGGAAGCAAGAGTCCCCTTTGCCGCGGATCCTATTCCGGGGCACTCTTTCGGGGAACGGCCGAGGAAAGGAAGGATGCTCCATAAACCGGAAAGATCATTTGACCCTGCCTCCGGGATGTTCCCCCGCCTGCGGCGCATGCCCCGACGGGCCCTATTCCCTCGGGGAGTCGCTGGCGAGGAAGAAGGCCCGGGCCGAGCGGACCCTGGCGGCGTGGAAGGACCGCATTGAAGACGTTCTTTCCGTTCCGGAGGAGAAGCGCCTGGGCTACCGGGACAGGACCGCCCTGGCAGCCCGGTGGGACGGGCGGAACGGATGGCTCTTCGGCATGGAGGGCGTACGGCAGGGGGGGCCGTTCCCGCTGCGCTTCCAGCGTCCCCGGCCCTTCGTCTCCCTGCTGGACTGCCCTGTCCACACTCCCCGGATCAGGAAGATTTTGAAAGTGCTGGCGTTCCGGCTTCCCCCCGACGAGCCTCCGGGGACCTTCCCCCTTGCTTTTGTGGCCGTCTCCGGCGCCCAGTGCTCCCTGGTCTTCAAGTCGAACCGGGACCCCGACGACGGATGGCTCTCCTCCGGAGGGGTTTCCCTCGCCTCCCTGCTGGAAAGTGCCGGGCTCGAGGGCCTGTGGGTTCACCTGCACCCGGCGGCGGGGGTGCGCCTCTTCGCCAAGGGAGGATGGAGACTTGCCTGGGGCATCCCCCGTTCAAGGGACTCCAGGGGGCTGCTCTACGGCCCGGGGTCCTTCTCCCAGCTTCTGCCGGACCTCCATGACCGCTCCCTTGCCGAAGCCCGGGAGTTTCTCGGTCCCGGCCCGGAAAAAGCGGTCCTTGACCTGTACTGCGGCACGGGGGCGAGCCTGGCCCTGTGGCAGGCTTCGGGAGCTGCCGTTCTTGGCGTGGAGGCTGGAGGAGAAGCTGTGGAATGCGCCCGGCTGAATGTTCCGGGAGCGGAGGTCCTGAGGGGGGCCTGCGCGGACCGCCTTCCCCAGGCGGAGGCGTTTTTGGGCCGGTTCCGGCCGAAAGAGCGGCTCGTGTATGCCAACCCTCCCCGGACAGGGCTCGAGCCTCCAGTGGCGGAGGCCCTTGCGGGGCGGCTCCGCCCCGCAAGGCTCGCCTATCTCTCCTGCAGTCCCGGAACGCTCTCCCGGGACATTTCGTTCCTCGAAGAAGGCGGTTTTCGGGTGCGGCGCCTTCTTCCCTTCGACTTTTTTCCCCGGACCGCCGGTGTGGAGGTGCTCGCCCTTCTTGACGGTCCGGGGAGTACGGGGAACCCTATCTCCGGATGATACTGTCCGCCGGTTCAGTGCCGAAGCGGTACGCCATGGCGAAGACCGCCAGGCAGACCGGCCATTCGAGGTAGACCACGTGGGGGACCACCCGCACCTGGGGGAAAAGGGTCCAGGCGAGCCAGACGAGCACCGACGCCAGGACCGTCCAGAAGCCGGCCTCTTTTTTGCAGTATTTCGGCCAGAAGATGTTGGCCACGATGAGCAGCGTGAAGGACGCGGTGATGGCCAGCGCCGTGGTGATGGTCTTCAGGATGCCGACGGACGTGAGGGCCAGGAAGTAGGTGACCGCGCTGAAGCCGAGCACTGTGATCCTGGAGAGGAACACCTCGTTCTTGTCTGTGACCGTGTTCGGGAAGAAGCGCTTCCACACGTCCTGCATCACCAGGGTGGAGCTTCCCAGGAGCAGCCCTACTGCCGTGGAGATGCCCGCCGCCCAGAGGGCCGCGAGGAAGATGCCCCCCACTACCGGCGAGATGTTGGTCATGATGGTGGGCAGGGCGAGGGCGGCTTTCTCCAGGTTGGGGAACTTCGCGGCCGCGATGATGCCGAAAAGGGCGCAGAGGAAGCCTGCGGGAAGGATCACCAGGCCGCCGAGAATGTAGCCGTGACGGGCCGCCCGGCCGTCTTTCGCCGCGAAGGCGATCTGGGAGATGGCCTGGACCGAGAAGCCCTGGGTGATCATGACCACCATCCATGACGTGATCATGGCGATGCCCGTTCCGGAGAAGAAATCGAACCAGGGGCCCCCCGCGGGGAGGCTCGCCGCGATGGACTCCATGCCGCCGAAAACCTCGGAGGAGCTCCGGAGGGCTGCCAGGATGCCGCCGTAGATCACCACCACGTTCACCACGTTGGTGAGGCCGGCGCCCCAGTAGCCGCCGATGAAGGTGATCCCCACGAAGAGAACGGCGGTCACCAGCATTCCCGTCTGGAAGGTGAACACGGAGGGCATGAGGGCCGTGAGCACCGCCCCACCGGCCACGTACTGGAGAGAGGTGATGACCATCATGATGAGGAGCTGGGCGAGGACGCTGATCATCCGGGCCTGCTTTCCGTACATCCGTTCCATCATCTCGGGGATGGTGTTCACTTCCATGCGGCGGAAGTAGTCCGCCACGAAGAGGCCGACGATGATGCCCGCCGCTCCCCATGCGGCGTTGTACCACCCGGCGGAGAGCCCCACCGTGTAGGCGTGCTCGGCCACGCCCACCGTGGAGGCTCCTCCGATGGCAAGCCCTGCGAGCATGGCGGCCACCACCACCGTGGGGAGATTCCGCCCGGCAAGGAGGTACTGGACGGCGCCCCCCTTGCCCTGCCGGATGAGTTTCGAAGCGTACCATGAGATGCCGTAGAGGACCAGGATGTACGTCACCAGGATGAACAGCTGCATTGATACTCCCCCCAAAAAGAATTTTCCCAGTAGTATAACATCTTCTCAGGAGAAAAAAAGAGCCGGATTTCTTTTCAACTCCGCTGTCTGCGGGTTGAAAAGAAATCCGGCTCTTCGCATTCCCTTCGGCTGCCTTAGTCCCTGCAGTCTTTCTCCACCCTCTGCATCATGGCCCTGATGTACCCGAGGGCGTAGGCCATGCCCACATGCCACGGAGCCGGGCTCGACACCAGGGGCGAGTGGTCGGGGATGACCGCGCCCCGGAAGTCGTTCCGCCGGAGGATCTTCAGCACCCGGTAGATGTCGATGTCCCCCTCGTCGATGAAGGTCTCCCGGTACCGGGGTACCTGCCCCTCCACGTTCCTCAGGTGGATGTAGCCGATGGCGTTCTGCTTCGCGTAGCTTTCAATGGCGTCGTAGAAGTTGCAGCCGTTCATCTCCGCCAGTGTGCCCACGCAGAGCTCCAGGGTGTTGCTGTGGCTCTTCTTCAGGTCGAGAAGCCTCTGGTAGAGCTCGGGCCGCCAGACGAGCCGGGGCGTTCCCCGAAGGGTTGCGAAGGGGGGATCGTCAGGGTGGGCCGCCATTTTCACGCTGGATTCCTCCGCCACGGGAAGCAGTTCCTCCAGGAACCAGGCGAACCGCTTCCAGAGCTCCTCGGACGTGATCTGCGTGTCAGAGTTTACTTCCCGGGGTGCTTCAGGGTCGTAGAACATGTTCCAGACCATCCCCCGGGGAAGGGGAAGGCTGTCGCAGCCGTCGACGCCCACCGATTCGGCGCCGCCCCGGGCGAAGGGGCCGCTGATCCGTGAGGCCACGCCGGCGAGGCTGAAGTTGTAGCCCATTATGGGAATGCCTGCCCTGCCGATGTTCCGGATGAGCCCCTTGAGCCCCTCCATCTGTTCGACCTTTTTCGGGCCGTCGAGAAGGACGTCGTACCAGAAGCCGGGGTCGAAGTTCTCTATAGCCTCAAGGACCAGTCCCTCGTCCTCGATGGACTTCCGGATGTCCCGAAGCTCCTCGTAGCTCCACACGTCCCTGTTGCGGGTCA
>CAZJAR010000121.1:0-4980 GCA_964543785.1 uncultured Synergistaceae bacterium
GGCATCGGCGGCCGACTGACCGTTCCCTATTCCTGCAGCACTTTCACCCCGTCCCGGATCTTCTCCGACGGGTGAAGAATCACCAGGTCCCCCTCAGCGAGTCCCGAAAGCACTTCCGCCATAATGCCGTTGTTGTCGCCTGTTTCCACCTTCCTGTCCAGGGCCCTTCCTCCTTCTGCCGTGAAGACATGCCATTCCGTCCCCCTCCGGAAGAGGGCACTCAGGGGCACCTGAAGCACTCCGATGTCTGATCGCACCACGATGCGCGCAATGATGCGGAACCGGTCTCCCAGACGATAGCCCGGGGGAACCGGATCCAGGATGTCCACGCGCACCTTCACCCGCTGCTCCTCCACGCCGAGGGCCGACACCTTGGTGAAGCCGCTCCGCTCCACGGCCGACACCCGACCTCTCAGGGACTCCTCGCCGCCCCAGCCTTCAATGGAAACCTCCATTCCGGGCACCACCCCGGCGGCATCGGCGGAGAAAAGGTCCGTCTCCCCCTCCAGGTCCTCAGGGTTCCCGACCTCGAGAAGGGGTGTTCCTGCCTGCACCGGCCTGGCGCTCTCCTCGAAGACCTTCAGGACGTACCCGTCCACGGGAGAGAGAATCCGCACCGGTTCGGAGGATTTGCCCTTCTCCTGCCCCTGGATGAGTGAAGACCGGGCCTGCTCAACGTCGAACTCCGCCATGCGGAGAGCGAACTCCGCCGCCTTCGCCTCCCTTGAGAGAAGCTGCATCCTGTTTTCCGCAATGTCCCAGTCCTGCTTCGCAATGCCTCCGGAGGGCATAAGCCGGTCAATCCGCTCGAACTGTTTTTTTGCCAGGTCGAAGCCGAGCCTCGCCCGGTCCAGCTCGGCCTTCCGAAGGGACCGCGCTGCCTCCGCCGCCCGCTGACGGGCCTCTCCTTCCGCGAGGGCCCTGGGGGAGAGAAGCCCCGACGATTCAGCGTCGAGGACGGCCAGGACGGTCTCCCCCCGCCGGACCGGATCGCCTGCCCGGAGGGACGTCCTGTTCAGGAAACCCGCCAGGGGGGACGACACGGTGTACCGGCTCCGGATGGCCGTCTTCCCTTCTTCCGAGACGGTGACGGCAAAAGGACCGGCGGCGATTTTCATGATCTTCACCGGAACGGGGGAGGGCATCATGAGTATGGCTCCCCATGCTGCCGCGGCTACGGCGAGGAGCACGTACACGATCTTCCTGATCAGCCTCCGGATCCTCCCCATGCTGTTGTTCGTCCGGCCGGAATTATTGTTCATGCACCTTACCGTCCTTTCTTCATTCTCCTGATTTCAGCACCCCGAGCAGGTCCAGGGAGGCTATTCTTCTCGTCACCACGGCAAAGGAAAAAACGGATGAGAACAGTACAGTGGCGGCGGCCATGGCGTAGGTCCGCCCGGTGATGATCACGGGAAAGCGCATGGTCTCGCTTCCCGCCGATTCCATGACGGCTTCCGTCAGCCACCGTCCGAGCACCAGTCCCGGCCCCACCGCCGCGAGAGTCAGCAGGGCGAGCTCCAGGACGAGAATTCCCGACACTTCACGTTTGGTGAAACCGAGAACCCGGAGGGTGGCGAGGTCTCGCCCTCTCTCGGAAAGGGCAATCCTGGCGCCGTTATAGATCACCCCGAAGGAGACGATGATGGAGAAAATATAGTAGATCGCCTGGGACAGGCCCATCATCTCCGCGGTGGTCCTGCGGAAATTCTCGAGTACGGCGGCGGTGGAGCCCACAGAAGCGATCCGGGGGGTTTTCTTCACCTCCGCGAGGAAGCTGTCCCACCGGAGGGAATCCACGGCGAGATAGGCGCCGCTCACCGTCCCCTCTTCGCCGAGGAGCTCGCGAAGGGCTTCTATCTCCATGTAGACGGCCACGCCGGCGTAGTCCGACACCGTGCCGGAAAGTACAGTCCGTACCACGGGACGGCGCCCCTCCCTCACTTCCACGGTCACCTCGTCCCCGGGAGAGAGCCCGAGAATGTCCGCCAGTTTTTCCGACATGAGGAGCCCCGACGAGGGAAGGGAGATCTCCCTGCCGTCCCGGTCGAGAAGGCGGTTGAGCTCCGGATTCCGGAGAAGCCCCGTGACGGCGGTCCTCCACTTCCTGTGGCCGGTCTTCAGTACCACGGGAACGGCCCGGAAGGGCTCGGCGGAGAGTACCCCCGGAAAGCGGGCCAGCGCGGCCAAAGCCCCCGCCCCCCCCGGCTCGAGAAGGGCCGCCGTGGCATCCTGCCGCTGGGCGAGGGACCACTGGAACTCCATGAGGTAGTCCACCCCGTCCGCCATGGCGCCGGGGAGGACGGGTATCGCTGCGGCGAGGGCAAGGCCGAGGGCGGTGAAGACCGCCTGCCAGGGTCTCCGCTCCAAATTCCTGAGGGCCATGCGGAAAGAGGGCGGAACAAGCCTGTGGATCCCCATTTTCTCGAGACGGGAAGGGGAGAAATCCGCCGGCGGCTCGGGCCGCATGGCCTCGGCGGGTGGAAGGGAGGCCGCCCGGCGCACCGCGCCGAGGACCCCCAGGACGACAGCGGCGGCGGTCGCACCAATTCCCGCAGCCAGGGCCGCCCAGTCAGGGATGAACTGCAGGTAGGGAAGCTGGAAGAACCGGTGGTAGAGGGAGACGAAAGCCCGTCCCGCCCACATGCCGAGGGTAAGGCTGAGGAGCGTGGCTGCAGCGGCCGGTACGAGGGCGAATTTCAGGAAATGGGATCCCACGGCAAAGGGAGAATAGCCGAAGGCCTTCAGCTGCGCGATCTGCTGTCTCTGGAGCTTCACAAGGCGGGTCAGGGCAGTGCTGGTCATGAAGGCGGCCACGGCCAGGAACACCGCCGGGAAGGCCACGGAAAACCCCTTCAGCTGCCGTATCTCGTCCCTCATGAGCTTAGCCGAGGGGTGGTCCTTCCGGTCGTAGGCCGTCAATCCCCCGTAGGGTTCGAGCAGCCTGTCGATGCCGGCCTTGACCTCCTCTCCGTCAGCCCCGGGAGAGAGCCTCACGGAGAGGCTGTTGAAGGCTCCTTCCAGGCCGAGGGCCCGTGACAGCTCCCCGCTGTTCATCCAGAAAACGCCGAACCGCCTGGGATCCGGGAGCATCTCACCCGCCCTGGTTTCATAGATGAA
Organism: uncultured Synergistaceae bacterium; assembly: GCA_964543785.1. Classification (GTDB taxonomy): domain Bacteria; phylum Synergistota; class Synergistia; order Synergistales; family Aminobacteriaceae; genus Aminivibrio. Next base: position 3,121 of record CAZJAR010000121.1, read on the forward strand.
TTCCGGCGACATGGCGATGCCGGTGATCCGGAACCGCCGGCGGACCCCGTAGACCGTTCCCTCCAGCTCGTCGCCGGGAAGAAAACCGTGGGCCCCGGCAAAGCCGCTGCTTACCGCTATCTCGTCCCGGCTGCCCCGCACGGGCAGCCGTCCTGCCTTCAGATGAAGAAGGTTCAGCCGCTGGGGACGGTCTTCAGGAAGGGAAAAGACCAGGCCGTCCACCGGTTCCTTCATCCCGGGAATGTCCAGGTTGAGGACGCCCGCTGCCCTGGTCTCCGCGGCGGCAACCCCGGGAAGGGATGCGAGGCCCGACTCCAGAGAAAGGGGGGCCCGCTTCAGTTCGCAGAAAACGTCGGCGAACCGGGAGGTTTCATAGTAGGTGCGCTCCGTCTCCTCCAGGGAGACCACGAGCCCCCTCGCCATGATCATCATGGACAGGCCGCAGGCCATGACAAGGGCTATGGCCGTCATCTGCCCCTTCATTCCGGAGAGATCCCTGAGCAGCTTCCTGTCGAGGGCGCGCACGGCGGTCACCAGGAAAGGGAACTGGCCGGCATGCGCCGTTCGTTCTCCCGGATGGACGTAATCTTCCCGGCCGAGAGAAAGATGACCCGGTCAGCCATGGCGGCGATGGCCGCGTTGTGGGTGATCACCACCGCGAGGGTTCCCAGTTCCCTGTTCACCTTTTCCACCGCCTCGAGGACGGTGATGCCTGTTGTGACGTCGAGGGCCCCGGTGGGTTCGTCGCACAGGAGGACTTCAGGGCGCTTCGCGATCGCCCGGGCGATGGCCACCCGCTGCTGTTCACCTCCGGAGAGCTGGGAGGGAAAATGGTCCATTCTGTCCCCAAGGCCGACAAGCCCGAGGACCTCCTCCGGTGACATGGGATCGGAGGCGATCTCCGTGACCAGGGCCACGTTTTCCCGTGCGGTAAGGCTGGGGATGAGGTTGTAGAACTGGAAGACAAAACCCACCGAATCCCTGCGGAACAGGGTGAGCTGATCCTCGTCGGCGCCGGTGAGCTCGTTCTCCCGGTAGAAGAGACTTCCCCCCGTGGGAATGTCCAGACCCCCCAGGATGTTGAGCAGGGTGGATTTGCCGCTCCCCGAGGCGCCAAGGAGCACCGCCATCTCGCCGTCAAAGAGCTCAAGGTCCACACCGTCCAGGGCACGGACCTCCGTCTGGGTTCCCTGGTGATAAATCTTCGTGATTGACGACGCAAGGAAGAGAGGAACGCCCGTCCTTCCGTCGCCGGCTTCCCGTCCGGGAATAATGCCGCGGTTCTCCATTCTGGTCCTCCTGCGGCTTGCGCCGCGTTCCCCTTATACCCCATAGAAAAACGCCGGTCAACCTGCCCGATACCGGCCGCACCTCCCTGAAAAAGAAGCAATTTCCGTAAATATACCGGCACAACATCAGGAGAACTGTTCAGAATTCAGGTGACCTCACCCGCCAGGTACGGTATAATTATTCAACAAACAGAAAATAAGGGGGCTTTATTTTATGAAATTCCGTCCAGAGGTAAAACCGTTTCTTCTTGCTTCGGCAGCGTTCGGAGCGGTTATATGCCTGCTTTTCCTGCTCTTCGGGGTGTCCGGAGGCACGTCCCTGTTCCTGGGGCTGCTGCTTGCGAACCTTTCGGCAGGCTACATGCTCTTTTTCTTCCGGGACCCGGACAGGGCCACTCCGTCCGACCCGGGCCTGGTCGTCGCGGCGGCCAGCGGCAAGCTTGCGAAGATCACCGAAATCTACGAAGGAGACTACCTGAAGACAGACACCGTGCGCATCAGCATCTTCCTCAGCCTTCTCGACGTCCACGTGAACCGCTTCCCCTTCCGCGGAACGGTCACGGCGCTTGAG
>CAZJAR010000121.1:4990-5558 GCA_964543785.1 uncultured Synergistaceae bacterium
GCTACTTCCCCGGAAAAAGGCTTTTTACCTTTGACGAAAAATCCTCCGACGTGAACCAGCACAACACCATCCTCGTCAGGGGCGAGGGAACGTCCTGCCTCATCACGCAGATCGTCGGCCCCGTGTGCCGCAGGGTGGTCTACTGGCTCCGGCCGGACAAGACGGTGTCGGTGAGGAGAGGACAGCGGTTCGGCATGATGAAGTTCGGATCCCGGCTCGACATGTACTTCCCCAAGGGGGACATCGAAATAGTTGCGAACATCGGCGACCAGCTCACCGCAGGCCAGACCGTCATCGCCCGGATCGTGAAGAAGGAGAACCAGTAATCATGACCAAGGACCATCTCCAGAAGCTCCGGACGATAGCCAACTGGCGCAGGATCATACCTACCATGGTGACCCTTTCGGCGCTGTTCTTCGGCTTCGCCAGCATCCTTTCGACCCTGGAATCCATGCGGCTGGGCGTGCCGGCCCTCCTGGCCCGCTCCGCCCAGTACATCATGCTCGCCCTCATCCTGGACGGGCTGGACGGCAACCTCGCCAGGTGGCTCAAGGGCTCCACCGACTTC
>CAZJAR010000121.1:5583-5888 GCA_964543785.1 uncultured Synergistaceae bacterium
ACACCTTCGTGGACTTTTCGGCCTTCGGAGCCGCCCCCGCTGTTCTGATGTACGCTCTGCTGCTCAACGGGCCAAGCCCCTTCTGGAGGACCATCCTCCCCTCCGCCATCGTCTTCTCCGGGGCCCTGCGCCTCTCCAAGTTCCGGCTGAAGGACCCCCTCCGGGGCCAGGGAGGCTTCATCGGTCTTCCCATCACAGTCAACTCGTCATGGATCGCCCTTTCAGCCTTCGCCGCCCAGGTCCTCTACCCGGCAGACCACATCCTGGTCACCGGGCCGGTTTCCGTGGTCTTCCAGTTCCTGATC
>CAZJAR010000122.1:0-5772 GCA_964543785.1 uncultured Synergistaceae bacterium
TCGGGACGACAGGGTGTAGCTTGTCATCCTGAGCGAATGCGAAGGATCTCGCAGTTGGGTTTCTTCAGAATCAAAAACGAGATCCTTCGGCCAAGAGACCGGCCTCAGGATGACAAAAAAGAGTCTTCATCCCGAACCCCGGCTCTCATCCCGATCGCGACCGCTTCGCTCGTTCGGGACGACAGGGTGTAGCTTGTCATCCTGAGCGAATGCGAAGGATCTCGCAGTTGGGTTTCTTCAGAATCAAAAACGAGATCCTTCGGCCAAGAGACCGGCCTCAGGATGACAAAAAAGAGTCTTCATCCCGAACCCCGGCTCTCATCCCGATCGCGACCGCTTCGCTCGTTCGGGACGACAGGGTGTAGCTTGTCATCCTGAGCGAATGCGAAGGATCTCGGGCTTGAGTCTCTCCAGAATCAAAAACGAGATTCCTCGTCGCCGGGAACGCTCCTCGGAATGACAATAAACCCGCCCCCAGGATGATGGGGGCCAAAACCGGCCTCGGGCCGCTTCAGCCGTGCGCCTCAGAATCCGAGAAAGGAATAGTACCCTTTTCGGACACGCCGCGAAGGCTGTAATCAGCATGGCTTTGCGGACTAACGAACATCCGCTCTCAGGAGGTGGCCGTCTATGCCTGAACTTTTTGTCACCGGGGACAAGCACGGGGAGATCGAGATCCGGGATCTCTCGCTCCGCCGCTTTCCGGCAGGGAACGCCCTCACGAAGGAAGACTTCGTGGTCATCCTCGGCGATTTCGGCCTGCTCTGGAGCAACCCGCCATCCGACGCGGAACGCTATTGGCTGAACTGGCTTTCGGGGAAGAAGTGGACCACCCTCGTGGTGGACGGGAACCATGAGAATTTCGATCTCTTCGATGCCCTTCCGGAAGAAGAGCGGTGGGGGGCCCCCGTGGGCGTTATTGCCCCTGATGTCTACCACCTCAGGCGCGGCTATGTCTACACCATCGCCGGGAAAAGCGTCTTCGTCTTCGGCGGTGGAGAGAGCATCGACAGGGACCGGAGAACGCCGGGAAAGAGCTGGTGGTCCCGGGAACTTCCTGACACGGAGGAGACGGAGCGGGGATTCGATTCCCTTGACCGGGCCGGGTGGAAGGTGGACTACGTGTGGACCCACGCGGCCCCCCGCCGGGCTTTCCATGACCTCATGGAGAACCACTACGCCCTTGCCCACTTCCAGAGGGAGAAAATCGACGACCCCGTCTCCGGGTACCTGGACGAGCTTGCCGGAAAGCTCGAATTTTCGCTGTGGTGCTTCGGGCACTACCACGTCCAGTCACGCCCGTTCAGCGCCGACGCGAGCGGACAATTCCGGGCCGAATACCGTCAGGTCCGCCCCCTCCTTGTCTCGGAGAAAATGGAGAAGGCCCTCGCGGAGGACGACTTCAAAAAGTGGAACATCGATTTTGATGAAATGACAGACGAGGAAGGCATGGGCCCCCGAAATCCCGTCGGGGGATGGTAGGGTTTTACTAGCGCCTCATTTCTCCCTTCTGTAACCTTCAGGCATTCCGGGCATTACGTTTTCTCAACGCTGCCCGCCAGACGAAAAGCATTCCCCCCCCCGCCTGCTCCGCAGGCCGCTTAATTGCTTGCGTCCAAAAGCGCCTGGTACGCCGCCGTCCCTTTCAGTTTTTCGTTCTTTTCGGCATAGTCCAGGGGGCGGCGGCCTTGTGCGTCCGTGGCCTTTGCGTCCCCGCCGGCCTCCAGGAGAGCGGTGACGACTTTTTCATCAACGCATTTCCGGGCGGCCCAGTGGAGGGGCGTCCTTCCCCTGTCATCGGCGGCGTTGAGTTCCGCGCCGGCCTTGATAAGATCTTCTATCACCAAAAAGGGTACAGAAAAGCCCCGAGTGGCGCAGTGCAGAGGGGTTACGCCGTGCGCATCCCTCGCGTTCACGTCGGCCCCCGCGTCGATAAGGGGATCCATGACCGTATAGGCGCCTTCACCCCTTACCGCCCAATGGAGGGGCGTCTGCCCTTCACCGTCCCGTGCGTTCACATCTTCGCCCGCCGCCAGGAGAGCCGCGGCGACATCAACGCCCACGGCGCAGTGCAGCGGCGTCCGCCCGCCCCTGTCTTTTGCCCCTGTTTCCGCCCCTGCCTCCAGCAGGATTTTTGTTACCTTGTCGTCATTGAACACCAGTGCCATCCAGTGCAGAGGGGTCATGCCCCCGGCATCCCGGGCGTTCACGTCCGCCCCTGCCTCCAGAAGCCGGGAGACTCCGTCGGGGTTGCGGCTTCCGGCAGCCATGTGCAGCGGGGTTGTCCCGCACCTGTTTCGGAAGTTCACGTCCGCCCCGGCCTTCAGCAGGACCTCGAAAACCTTGCCGTTCGGAGTGTATTTCTCGTATTCATCTTCGTAGTATGCGGCGCCATACAGTGGTGTGAATCCGTTGTCTTTCGGGGTATAGGCGTTCACGTCCGCGCCTTGCCGTACCAGCAGCTCCACCGAATCGGCGAAGGGCGTCGCCATCGCGGCGAAATGCAGCGGAGTGTAGTCCTCATGATCCTTCACGTTTACATCCGCCCCGCCGTCGATGAGCATTTTCGTCGCAGCATAACAATACTTTTCATGAAAGTCATTTTTTTCAAAATCTCCGAACTGCAGAAAAAGGCAGTGCAGCGGTGTTCTGCCTTCGGAGTCAACGATGTTGGGATCGGCGCCGGCGTCCAGAAGCAGGTTTCCCATCCCGGCGCATTTGTCCTGGTCATAGTGACGCATTATCAGGACATGCATGGGTGTTCTCCCCTGATTGTCCTGCTTGTTCACATCCGGTTTCCCTTCCAGGAGGGCCGCGATACAATCCATATGGGAAATAAGATAAGGGTTGGTGAGGCTCCGGTGCAGCGGCGTTGAGCCCTCCTCGTCTCCGGCATCCGGATCCGAACCCGCCTCAAGAAGAAGTTTCAGTGTGCCCGGATTCCGGTTCCCGGCTGCGGCCACATGCAGCGGTGTGCGGCCGTTCTCGTCCCTCGCGTTCGGGTCCGAACCGGCGTCAAGAAGGAGTTTTGTCGCCTCCGGTTCGGGATTATTCGCGGCGGCGTAATGCAGCGGGATCCGGCCCGCATTATCCCTCGCGTTCACGTCCGCCCCGGCCTCAAGAAGCGCCGCGAGTCCGCCGCAATCCCGGGCGTGATGCAGGGGGGTCGTGCCGTCCGGTGTCTTGGCGTGAACGTCCGTTCCGGCTGCCAAAAGGGTCCGCACCACATCGGCCGTGTTTTTCTTTGCCGCTATGAACAGGGGGGCATAGCGGCTGCCGTGTATATCCGCTCCGGCTGTCAAAAGAGTCCGCACCACGCCGGCGGTGTTGTTCCCTGCCGCTATGCACAAAGGGGTAGAGCCGTTCCCATTCCGGGCGTTCACGTCGGCCCCGGCCCGGAGAAGGGCGGAAACGGTCTCCTCGTCACCATGGCAGGCCGCCACATGCAGGGGGAGTCTGCCTTCCCCGTCCGCCGCGTTCACGTCCGCGCCGGCTTCGATAAGGGCGGCTGTAATACCGGGCTCGGCATAGTGTTCCCGCGTATGCAGCGGGGTGCTCCCTTCATTGTCCCGGGCGTTCACGTCCGCTCCCGCCCGGATGAGCATTCTGACGGCATCCGCACTTTTTTTGTAATGCAGGGGCGTTCGGCCGTCACCGTCCCTCGCGTTCGCGTCCGCCCCGGCCTCCAGAAAGAGGGATACTTGTTCGGAGCTGTCGGCTCCGTGAATCGGGTTCATGCCGGAAGGCCAGAGAGTAATGTTTACATCCGCTCCTGCATCCAGAAGAGCGCGCAGCGTCCGGGGATCGTGGGAAAGAAGCAGGGGGACGGCGTATTCATTTTCTCCAGGGCCGTAAGAAAAGTTCACGTCCGCCCCGGCTTCAAGAAGGGCGAAAAGGATGTCGGGGTTGGGGTTGCGGAAAGCCTCAAAAATCGCTCTGTTGCCGTCTTCGTCCGAAGTGTTCAGGTATGCCCCCGCCTCGATGAGGGCCCTGGTCACCCGGGCGTCCGGGTTGTTTCCGGCGGCATCCTGCAGCGGGGTTATGTCCCAATCCGTGAAGGTGTTAACTTCCGCCCCCGCGTCCAGAAGGGCCCGCACGACCTCGTAGGTGTTTTCCTTCGCCGCGTAGTGCAGGGGGGTCATGGACCGGTAGTATTTGTTCCCCGCGTTGACGTCAGCCCCGGCTGCCAAAAGGGCCCGCACCACCTCGAGGGTGTTTCCCTTCGCCGCGTAGTGCAGGGGAGTGTCGTCATCCCAACATTCCTGCGGGGGGTTGACCTCCGCTCCCGCATCCAGAAGGGCCCGCACCACATCGAGGGTGTTTCCCTTTGCCGCGTTGTGCAGGGGGGTATCGCACCACTGATGATATTCCACCGGGGGGTTGACGACGGCCCCGGCCTCCAGGAGGACCCGTATCACGTCCGGGTCGGGGTTTTGGGCCGCGGCCTCGCACAACGGGGTCCTGCCTTCCTCGTCCTTTTCGTTGAGGTCGGCGCCGGCCTCGATCGCCGCCCGCACTTCAGCGGCGGAACCCGTGCTGTAGATTCTCAGCGTACATCATCTCCAATCCCTGCCGGGGCATAAATTATCCCTGGCCATCAAAAAAAGAGAAAAAATCCGGAAGCTGGAAAGATTCCTTTGTGAGAAAGGCGGGCAGTTTCATGGAAAAAGCCAGATACCTTCCCGGCGCCGCTCTTTTTTGCGGGCTCTTTCACGGAACCGTCTCCAAAAATGAGTCACAGTGGTTTTTTGAGTTTTTCGGGATTTTGCAGCACTTCTGCCTTATCCCCCTATAGGGGATGTCCAAAAGCCGCCTGACTGAATGGGTGTTTGAATCGCCTGAGCCTTTTGAGCAAAGCGGATGATATGATAGCAATGTGAACCCGGCCCGTCAAGCGTTATTTTAGAAAACCGGCATTTTTTTTCTGTGCGAAGTGGTTTTCAGGCGGAAAAGGAGTATAACCGGAAAAGAATACGCTGAAGAACCTGGAGGAACAGTCCATGACCCTCTTCATCACCGGCGACATCCACGGCAAGCTGGATTTCCAGAAGCTGCAGCCCCGCTTCTTTCCCCAGGGTCCGTCCCTGTCCGGGGAAGACGTGCTGATCATCGCCGGGGATTTCGGCCTGCCGGTCCTTCCCGGCAGTTCGGACGGGGACTATTATCTCGATGACCTGGCCTCCAGGAAATACACGACCCTTTTCATCGACGGGAACCACGAGCATTTCGACCTTCTCGCCGGGCTGAAGACCGAAACCCGCTATGACGGGCCCGTGGGCGTCCTCCGCCCGAACGTCCTGCACCTTCGCCGGGGAAACGTCTACGAGATCGGCGGCCTCTCCTTCTTCGTTATGGGAGGCGCCCGGGGCATGGGGAACATGGCCGGGTACGGTTTCGACTCCCGGGAGATACCTTCGGAGCGGGAGTTCCAGCGGGGATTGGACTCCCTGGAGGAGCGGGGCTGGACGGTGGACTGCGTACTGACCCATGCGGCCCCGGCCCGTTGTATGCCCCGCCTGTACGAAACCTTCAACGCCTGCCCGGTATCGAAATACCTGGACGGCATATTTGACAGGCTGGAATTCACCAAGTGGTTCTGCGGGCACTACCACAGGGATATCGACTTCCCCGGGGCAGGAGTTCATTTCCTCAGCGAGCGGATACTGAAGCTGGATGTCTCCGTTCCCCTGGAGCGGGGCGCGAAGCTCAGGAACTGCCGGGCGGGGCTGGAGGAGGGGAACGACTGGACCGTGATCGAGGGGCCGGTGTAGC
>CAZJAR010000123.1:0-2813 GCA_964543785.1 uncultured Synergistaceae bacterium
CAGCAGTGAACTTTACACATTTTCAGAAATCGCCCATAATAACATAATAATTGCCATTTATTTAGGTGTGAATCAACGGTCATTATGGATCTGTATAAGATTCGCTTTATTTTCAAGGAGGGCATGAAAATTGCGAGACTCTGAAATAATCAACTCCCAAATAGAAGAAAGCGAAGACCCTTTGTTTCTGAAAGCAGATCAAGATCTTTTAAATTTGAGTAACAGAATCCAAGATAATAATCCAATCTATCATCCGACCTTGTATCGCTACCCATTATTGGACTATAAAAAATTCATCTTTATTGATAGCATTTGGAACGGACATGTTTTTACCTATGAAAATACCGGGTTACATGTACTTTATACACGAGGACGAGAAAAATATAAGGCAGCTTGGGATATTTTGGCTACAGTGCTGGGCAAATGGTCGATTTTAGATTTTATGGAAGGCCCCGTCAAAAAAGAATGCTGTGCTACTGACCCTTATGGCATAGAATGTTACGATGCTTATCCAGCCTCATTTAAAAGAAATATCGTGTTGGTTGATGATAAAAATCGACCATTTGACATAATATCTTTAGATTTCACATTAATACTTATGGGAGCCATGGGAAAGCCAAAAATGAGGGAATTTTCGGTACATATAGGCGAGACAAGAAATATTTCTTTATTGCAGAGTGTGTTTGATTTGCTTAATTCAAAAATATGCCTTATTCCAACGGGTTCATGTGTTAATTTTTGGGAAAAAAACTTTCAAAATAAACTCGTTGATGAAAGTAATAAGCATAAAAAAACAGTTAATGCTTTTTTGCACCTTGTTGATGAAGAATATACTGGGCAAAAATTGCTTGTTTTGTACAAGGACCTTCCTCATCTACCTTATGGTAGCGGATTGAAGAGCCTGATTTTTGCATGGCTTGATGGAGACCTTTCAGAAGATCTTGAATTTGAAAAATGGTTGTTAGGTGGAAGATCCAAAAAGGTTTTTCAACTTTTTACAAGAGAAAAAACAACTCTACAGAAAGGATTTGAGGATAAGTTAGAAAGTATTTTACAAAAAGAGTTTGATTATAAAAAGCACAGACCATTCCCTGCATGGTCTCCTGTACGGTCAAAAACATACGAAAACAGGAAGTTTTTTGAAAGGGAATTGGGGTGGTTTATAAATTATAAAAAATTATGATAATATCTATCTAATCTTGTCAATAGTACTAGAAACTTAATCTCAGAAAAATCCCCAGGTTTAAAAAATTGGGTACACCGGAGCAAATTGAGCCACTGTTCCGTTGAGTTTGAGCAGAATTTCACGTTCCCTTATATAGCCACCACTTGTGTCCGTGGAAAACGCGGCGAAACTGACCCGCGCGGAGTGTTAGAGCCACCGGCACTCACAAAAAGAGCCACCCGGCGCGCCGGCACGGAGCCGATCAAGGTGTTTGTTGCAAAATAGAAAGGGACAAAGGGGGGTGCGGCAGGGAACTATAAAAAAAGAGCCCGGCGGCCTTTCCGCAATAAGCTCAGAAAGGCCGCCGGGTAGGTTTTACATCCATCCTCCCTTTCAAAATCGCGGCACGGCCAAAGGAAGACGATTTGTACCCGCCCCAAATGCAGCGGGTTCCTGTTTCTCTTTATTACTGCAGCTTGGAGACGATGACCTTGTGGGTCATGCCCTTTTCCTTTTCCTCCTTGGTGGCCCTGATGATGCCGTAGAGTACGCCCGTTTCGCTTCTGTCCCATGCGATGCCCTGGCCACGGATGTTCTTCGGCAGTATTTCGACCAGCTCGAGAATCGAGCCCATTTTGGGAAGCCTGCATTTGTAGACTTCCGCAGGGTCGTGGCCCGACAGGTAGAGGAATCCGTCGGCTCCCCAGGACCCTCCCGAATTGCTCATGTCCTCCAGCTTTTCGAGCATTGCCTTGGGAAGGGTCCACGCTTCGAGCCACTGCCAGCTGTCGGTGAACTTCACTATGGTGGTGCATATCTTGTGCCCGTAGGGCGTTCCGTTAGGGCCGTAGGGCCTGTCGTAGTTGGCGAAGGCCACCCACCAGTACCCGTCGTGCCGGTCCACCCACGTGGCGGATCCCCAGTGTATGCCGAAGCTGTGGTTGGCCACGTGTTCCAGGGTTGCGGCGTCCCACACCTCGATGGAGCTGGTCATGGGCCATTCGCTCCAGTTGGAATGGGCGCAGTAGATTTTTCCGTCGATGACGGCGGCGCTGTCGAGGTGAATGATGGGGCCGTCCTTGGGTCCTTCCCATTTCTTGACGAGCTTTCCGGTGGTCTTGTCGTACTTGGCGACGACCCGGTTGTCTATGGCATAGAAGTGGTGTTCATCCACTCCGATCCCCTGGTTGGCTTCCGGGACGTTGAACTCCGCGGTCTGCTTGAATTCGGCCGCTCCCGCCAGCGAAGCGAACAGCAATACAAGCCCCAAAGAAAGCACTACTGTCTTTTTCATTTTTTCTTCCTCCCCGAACCGCTCATGGTTTTTCGGACATGGTTTCCCCTGACCGTGCCGTCAGTCAATAGGGTGAAGCTGTGGACAGGCGCCGGGGTTACCCCGCGTGGACCTTGCCTTCCTCCACCACGGTCTTTCCGTCAAGCATCCGCCTGGGCCTGGTGATGATGCCGTCCACGCGGATGCCTGCAGCCACGGCGAGGAGGGTGGAGTTCGCCGCCGCGAATCCTGCCCCGGACGTCATGGTCTGGACGAGGTTCTGGCGGTCCAGGGACCGGAACTTGTGCATGGCCTGGAAAGGCATCCTGGCAAGAGACATGGTGATAAGGGCTCCGATGATGGAGGTATTCGGCG
>CAZJAR010000123.1:2823-5719 GCA_964543785.1 uncultured Synergistaceae bacterium
GTGATCCCTATCCTGGAGAGTATCTGCATGCAGATGACCGCCGAGAGCGCAGAAACCAGAAGGCTCAAGAGAAGCGTTTCCTTTTCAAGGGCCTTCACATGCTGCCTTTTTTTCTGTGCTTTCCGTTACATTCATCTCCTTCCCTCGTGTTGCCTGAAGATCCCGCTTCCCCGTAAACGCATTTTTCAAAAATCCATGCAATGATTGTACAAGTCCCGCCCGGGTTTTACCAGATGCGTTGTGCAAAACTTCCCTACTTTTACAATTTTCACTCCCGGCTTTTCAGGTTTTCAAAGGCTCTCCTTTCGCCACAAAGAAAATGCGGCTTGTATAAAATGACGCAATCTTATATAAACTGATCAGGGCGGTTTGTCAGGATGCCGCTGAGGTTGGGAGGGGGGAAAACCAGATGAAAAGGTCATTGAGGTATGTGCTTGCCGCCGTCGCGGCGGCGGTTCTGCTGTCGGCTGCGGCCTGGGGCGCGGAAGTTCCCGGCCCGTGCGAACTCTTTGCGCAGGCGGATGCGGAGGCCCTGTTCAACGAGCCCGTGTCGCCGGGAGTTTCCCGGGAAACGGTTGCCCCGGCGGGAAAGAGCTGCCGGTATTCTTTCAACAGGGACGGGTCTGTGTACGGAGTGACGGTCAGGGTCTGCACCACGGAGGAAATTGCCGAAGAGGGGATTTACGCCTCGGCCGGGGATGTGTTCGCCCGCCAGGTAGGGGCACGGACCGCACACGAGGAGGCTTCAAAGACGTTTCAGGAAGTGGGCGTAACGGGCGGGGAGGCCTTCTGGGAGGGAACCGCCCTGTGGGTTCTGAAGGGGGACGTGCTGTTCCTGGTGGAGGTCCATGCGCCCCTGGGGGGCTCTTTCAAGGATATGAACGAGATGAACGCCGCTCTGGAGAAGCAGAATCTTTCCCTTGCCCGCACGGCCGCCGGAGTGATCCTGGAAAGGCTGAAGTGAAAGGTCCCACTGAAGAAAGAAAGCGGGGGACGGCGGTGAGGCCGTCCCTTTTTTTATTTTTTGCTTGCCGTCATCGGTCCGTTGTTCTGCCGTTTGCCCAGGTTGAAGAGGGCGAGGCCGGAGAGGATAACCGCCCCGCCGATCAGGGTGGCGGCATCGGGCCGCTCGCCGGCGATGAGGAAGCCCAGCAGGCTGGAGAGCAGCGGCGTCACGAACATGTAGTTGCTTACCGATGAGGTGTTTTGGGCCTTCTCGAAAGCCTTCGACCATGCGGTATAGGCGATTGCGCTGGAAAATACCGAGAGCATGGCCAGGTTGAAGAGCTGGGACGGAGGAGCGGTCCGCAGTTCCAGGATGGACTGTGGCAGAAAGAGGGCGAGCATGGCGGCCCCTGCCATGATGCTGTAGGTGGCTGTCTGGAGCCCGGAGTATTTTTGCGTCAGGCCCTTCTGGAGCAGGTTGTAGACGCTGAGCACCAGGGCCGCAAGGAGAATCCAGAGGATGCCCCTGTTCAGCGTAAAGGCACCCTTCATCAATGAGAGGATGAGAATGCCGCAGAACTCAACGGCGATTGCCGCCCATCGGATTATCCCTATGCGCTCGCCATAGAAAACCACTGCGAGGAGGGCGGTGATGACGGGGGCGGAAGAGATCAGGACGCTGCTTGTCGAAGCGGTGACGGTGAGGGATCCCCAGTTGAATGCTGCCAGGTAGAGAGCGAACCCCGCCGCTCCCGCGGCGGCGAAGTATTTCAGGTCCTCCCTCCGGGGGAGCTTCATTCCGGTACGGAAACCCACCGCGCCGAGGATGAAGGAAGCGATGGTGCAGCGCAGAAAACCGAGGGCGAGGGGCGAAAAGTGCACGAGGGCAAGCCGGGTGTATACGTATGCCAGGGACCAGCAGAAAATCGCGGTGAAGGCGTAGGGGTGATAGCTGCGGAGAAATTTCACCGCCGGCACCTCTTCCGGCAGGACAGAAAGGAATACCCCTGCGGAAGGCTGAGGGCCTTCCGCAGGGTGAAGAAAACAGTCTTTTCCGTATTCACTCGGGTACGCCTGTCCTCAAACAACATAGGTGCCGGAGACTGTGTTTCCGCCGTGTTCGGTCCAGTCCGTGTGGAAGAACTTTCCCCTGTCGGTGTCCAGCCGCTGGTACATGTGGGCGCCGAAGTAGTCCCTCTGGGCCTGGAGCAGGTTGGCTGGCAGGAATTCGCTGGTGTACCCGTCGAAGTAGGCCAGGCCGGAGCTCATGGAGGGGATTGGGATGCCGTTCATTATTGCTGTCGCTGCAACTTCGCGCCAGGCGGGGATCAGCTGTTTCATGAGATCCTTGAAGTAGGGGTCGAGGATGAGGTTGGTCAGCTCCGGGTTTCTGTCGAAGGCTTCCTTTATCCTGCCGAGAAAGACGCTCCGGATGATGCAGCCCGCCCGCCAGAGAAGGGCGATGCCGCCGTAGTTGAGCTTCCAGCCGTAGGTTTCAGCCGCGGCCCGGAGGAGGGCATATCCCTGGGCGTAGGAGATGATTTTCGACGCGAGGAGAGCCTTCCGGATTTTTTCGACGAATTCGTCCCGGTCACCGGTGAAAGGTGTGCCTGGCCTTGAGAATTCTTTGCCGGCCTCTACCCGCTCGTCTTTCATGGCGGAGAGGCACCGGGCGAAGACGGCCTCGCTGATGAGAGTAAGGGGCACTCCTTCGTCCAGGGCCGAGACGCTCATCCACTTGCCCGTGCCCTTCTGCCCGGCGGTGTCGAGGATCTTGTCCACCAGGGGCTGCCCGTCCGCATCTTTATAGGCGAGGATGTCCCTGGTGATCTCGATGAGGTAGCTGTCGAGGTCCGTTTCGTTGAACTTTTTGAAGGCCTCGTGCATTTCATCGGCTGACATGCCGAGCACGTCCCGCATGAGGTGGTAGGCCTCGCAGATGAGCTGCATA
>CAZJAR010000124.1:0-5615 GCA_964543785.1 uncultured Synergistaceae bacterium
CACGTCGAGACCGTTCAGGCACACCACCACGGGGTACAGCCCCGATCCCTGGGCTGCCTCGGGACTGATCCTCTTGATCGAGCATTTTGTCTTCTGTCCGTCGCTGAGGACTTCTACAGGTGTTTCGCTGTTCAGGCTCAGAATATCCTTTCGTGAGACCATGATCTCCGCCTCAAGGTCCTTGAGGTCAATGATGGTGAGAAGCGCTTTTCCGTCGGAAGCCACTTCCCCCGGCTCCACCGAGCGGCTTGCCACGATGCCGTCGATGCTGGCCCGGATCTGGGTGCGGGCAAGGGTGGACCGGGAGGACTGGAGCTTTGCTTCCTCGCTCTTCATCCTCGAAAAAGCCTGCTCCACCTGGGCCTTGGAAACGCCCCCGGATTTGTGGAGCTCGGAAAGCCGTTTATAGTCCCGCACCGCGTCCTCGTAGCTCGCCCTGTCGGCGGCTGCGGACGCCCGGTAGTCCTGGGAGGAAAGGGTCAGCAGCACCTGACCCGCCTTCACTTTGTCACCGATCTGGACGTGGACCTCCCGGACGATTTCCTTCACGTAGGATGTGACGGTCTGGCTTTTTCCGGCCTTCGCCTGGCCGTAGTAGCTTCTCCAGATTTCCCAGTCCTGCCTGGAAAGGCGCATCACGTCAACCGGAACGGGCACTTCCTCTTTCTGCTCCATGGCGGCGGCGTTGGCAGCAGTTTCCTGCAGCTTCGCCTGAACCCGGACCACCATGAAGACACCCCCCGCGCAGATCAGGAGGACCCAGAACACTGCGCTCAGCCTTGCGAAAATTGATTTTGCCATGCTTCCCCTGCCCCTTCCGGCGATAAAAGTCTCCTGAACATATCCAGCGCAAAGGCCAGAAATTTATCAACACTCACGTTCCCCGGGTCCTTCTCCAGACTTTCGAAAAACCAGGAATCAACAGTGTGTCCCATTGCATGGAGAACACTCCGGAGAAGATCCGGAGGAACATCCTTTCGAATGGCTCCAAGGTCCTGGCCCCGCTTCAGAAGGTTGGCGGTCCACCGCTCGACCTTCCTGAAATTCTCCCGCAGCTCAGCGCTTGCCTTCATGCCCGTTCCGGGTTCTATCAGGTTCCGTACCACCTTGACAAGCTCGAGGTTCTCGGCGCCGTACCGTATGGCCTTCTCGTAATACAGGCGGCAGGCGGTCCAGAACTCCTCCCTGGTTTCGGGCAGCTTCAGTTTTCCCACCGAGGAGAGGAACTGCCGCTCAACCTCGTCGAGAACGGTGAGATAGAGGCTCTCCTTGTTCTCGAAGTAGTAATAGACCACACCCTTGCTCAGGCCTGACCGCTCGATGATCCTGTTGTAGGAGGCCCCGTCGATACCGTTGGCGGCGATTTCCTCCATGGCGGCCTCGATGAGGGCCGCTTTTTTTTCATCATCAATCTTCCTGGAACTGTAACCCACAGCGCACCTCCTTACCTTTCCCGTACAGACCGACAGGTTAGACCATCCGGTCTAATTTGTCAACGGGGAAATTCAGGAAGTATAATGCATGAGGCCTCCTTCTCCGGCAGACTCTCCGGAGCTGCATTGAGGCGCTTCCGGGACTTCGGGTTCCAGCCCGGCCCGTTCTTTCTTTCTCCGGTGTCCGGGGAAATGGGCCGCCTATTTCCTTTGAAAAGGAGCGATTATTATGAAGAACTGCCCCGGATGCGGCGCATCCCTGCAGGAAGGCGCATCCTTCTGCGAATACTGCGGTGCACAGGTGAAGACCAATCCGCCCGTTCCATCGTCAAGTCCGAAAAAGATTCCGAAGGATGAGGAATCCGGAATGCGTCATCCCCGGGAAGGGGCCCCTTCAGGCCCGCGGGTCGCCCTAAGGACGGTCAGCCCGGTCTTCATGCTCCTTCTCTCCTTCCTGACATTCCTCTTCTACCCGGTCCTGTGGGTTTTTCTCAGGAGAAAGGCCTTTGACTCCATGACGCCCGAAAAAAAGCTCGGCCTTGCCCTTCCCCTCGCCTTTCTCGCCGCCACGGTTCTTTTCGTTGCGGCGGGAAACATCGAAAAGTTACCCGAACTCGCCGTCACCCTTACCTTCGAGGAGAAGGAAGCCCTTGCCGGCTGGTCCTTCCTCGCCTGGTTCGCCTCCATGACCATGATCTCCTTCAGAATGCGGACCATCCTGCGGAAATACGCCTCCCGGACCGACGGCAGTCCCCTGGCGGCGAACCTGGTGGCCAGGTCCTCGGCAATGACCTTCTTCTTCCAGTTTCTCTACATCCAGCACCACATGAACATGCTCGCGGAGTCAGGGCTGGCGGACAGAGAATGACGACAGGGGGCGGCCTTCAAGGCCGCCCCCTCTTTCAGATCTCCTCACGAAAGGGAAAATTCAACCGTTCCGTGACCCTGCAGCCTGCAGTATCCTCGCCGCGTTCAGCGTGGCGAGGAGCGCCACGCCCACGTCGGCGAAGACCGCTTCCCACATGGTGGCGACGCCGAAGGCTCCCATGACCAGCACGAGGCCCTTCACCCCCAGGGCGAAGGCGATATTCTGCCGGACGATGGCCCGGGTTCTCCGGGCAATTTCGATGGCCTCAGCCGCCCCCAGGGGGTCGTCTCGAAGAAGCACTCCGTCAGCCGCTTCGATGGCGGCGTCCGCCCCCAGGCCGCCCATGGCAAGTCCGGCGTCGGCCGCTGCAAGAAGAGGAGCGTCGTTCATTCCGTCGCCGACGAAAAGGGTTGTTCCCCCTGCCTCCTCCCTGATTTTCCTGAAGGAATCGAGCTTGCCGGCGGGAAGGAGTCCTCCTTCCCAGAGATCAAGGCCAAGCTCCCGGGCAAGCTTTCCGGCGTTCTCGGGACGGTCCCCCGACAGCATGCCCACGGTGCTCACTCCCAGCTTCCGCAGACGATCCACAGCCTCCCGTGCCTCTTCCCGGAGGGTATCCTCCACCACGAGAAAGCCTGCGTACCGACCGTCCCGGGCCACGTGGACCACCGCTCCGGGCTTCGAACCGGGATCTCCGTCGACGGAAACTCCGTGCCGCTCCAGCAGAGCGGCGTTTCCCGCGAGGATTACCCTTCCCTCGAGGACCAGCCTGACCCCCAGCCCGGGAAACTCCTCCACGGGGAGGACAGGGCCCTGTCCTCCCCCAGCCTCCGCGGCGACGGCCCGGGCGACGGGATGGTTCGACCCCCGTTCCGCGGCGGCTGCCGTCTCGAGCAGTTCAGGACCGGTCATGACGGAAGACGGATGGACCTCCGTCACCTTGAACACTCCCCTGGTGAGGGTTCCTGTCTTGTCGAAGAGGACGGCCTTCGTTCGGGCAAGGGTCTCCAGCACACTCCCTCCCTTCAGCAAAATCCCCCGGCGGGATGCGGCTCCCATGCCGCCGAACAGGGCGAGGGGAACGGAGATCACGAGGGCGCACGGGCAGGATACCACCAGGAAGACCAGGGCCCGGTATCCCCAGTCCCGGAATCCCCCCAGGCCTGCGAGGGGGGGCACCACGGCGAGGAGGGCGGCCAGGACCACCACCGAGGGAGTGTACCACCTGGCAAAAGAGGTAATGAAGCGCTCGGTGGGTGCCTTTCGCTCCCGGGCCGCCTCGATCAGCCGGAGTCCCTTGGAAAGAGTGGTTTCCCCGAAGGGGCGGAGTACGGACACAGTAAGGGTGCCGCCCAGATTGACACTCCCCGCGAGCACCTCGCTTCCCTCCGAAACATCCGTGGGAACCGATTCTCCCGTGAGAGAGGACGTATCCAGGGAGGACATCCCCTCCAGCACCCTTCCGTCGAGGGGTACCCGCTCCCCGGGCTTCACGAGCACTGTTCGCCCTGCCGCGATGTTTTCCGCCCGGACCGGTTTCCATTCCCCGTCTTCGAGCACCGTCGCCCTGTCGGGCCGGATGTCCATCAGCGACAGGATAGAACGGCGGGATCTCTCCACCGCGAGGGACTGAACCAGTTCCCCCGTTTCGTAAAACAGCATCACCGCCACCGCTTCGGAAAACTCTCCGATGGCGAAAGCGCCTCCGGTAGCGGCGGTCATAAGGAAGAACTCGTCAAAAACGGACCCTCGGAGCAGGTTCCCCGCCACGGTTCGAAGAACCTTTATTCCCGCCGTCAGGTAGGCAGCAACGTACAGGATAATTCTGCCCGTATCCCCCAGGGGAAGAAAAATTGCGGCAAGCCAGAGCAGGGCTCCTGCGGAAAGGCGGATCATGTCTCCCTTCGGCAGGGAGGACGTCCCTTCCGGTGACCGCTCTTCCGAAACAACGACCCCCGGCTCGACGGACGACACGACGGTCCGGATGCGTGAGAGAAGGTCATCAGGATGCTCCTTTCCGGTGAGGGAGACCCTCATTCTGCCCCCGACAAGGTCGATGGCCGCCGACGAGACGCCGGGCAGGACGGCCACGGCTGTCTCGATCTTGGCGGAGCACTGGGCGCAGTTCAGTCCTTCGAGGGAAAGGCGGATTTCGCCGGCACCTTCAGTCATGGTTTTTCTCCTCTCCCGGGGCGATGTGGCGGACATGCCGGAATCCCTGTTCGAAGATGGTCCTCACGTGGTCGTCGTCGAGTCCGTAGATGGACGACCGGCCCCTCCGGGTGACCCGCACCAGGCGGGCCTGCTTGAGCACCCTGAGCTGGTGGGAAATGGCCGACTGGGTCATGGAGAGCAGGGCGGCGATGTCCGCAACGCAGAGATCGGAGACGGAAAGGGCGCAGAGGATTTTGATCCTCGTCGTGTCACCGAAGACCCGGAACAGGTCGGCGAGTTCGTAGAGTGTCTCGTCGGCAGGCATCTCCGCCGAGACCCTGGAAAGGCCGTTCAGTAGTTCTTCCTGAGATGTGTGATTCATGACGTTTCTCCTTATATGAATATATGAACATCTGCTCATATATTCATATACCACCGAAACGTCTTTTTTTCAATCCCCTTGAGATCGCATAAATCCGCAGCTTTTCCTGGCAGAGGGAGTGTCGCCGGGCACAGCGCCCGGGCCGAGAAACCGACAAGGATGTCGGTTTCAGGTGCAGTTGTCAAGGACGACAATCTGCACCGGCGGCCCAAGCGAGCACCGGTGACGCTCCCCGCTGCCTGCGGATTTGGGGAACAAAAGCAAACTGTTCATTGCGCAAAGACGGACGCCCCCTTCCGGGAACGTCCGCCTCTGACTGCACACCGTTTTCCGGCAAGTTTCCGGTCCTTGTCGGCTTCTATTTTTTCTGCCGGGCGATGAAGGCCTCCAGTTTCCGGACATGGTCCTCCACGACCTTGTTGTGATAGATGTCAAGCCCTTCACGGTACTTCTTCAGGGCCTCGGCGTACTTCTTCCCGTTCTGGAGCTGCCCTGCCTGCCGCCAGATTTCTTCGGCCCTGGACTTCGCCTTCGGCATGAATGCCTCGAGCCTGGCGACATGGCCGCTCACCGTTGTGTCAGGAGAAAGGTCAAGTCCCTTTCTATACAGGGCCAGGGCTTCCTCGTACTTTTTCGCCTGCTGGAGGACACCCGCCTGGTTCCAGAGGACTTCGGCCTCTTTTCTGACGTCCCGTTTGACTGCCGGGACCTCAGAGGAGGGCACTTCGCCAGGTGTCTCCTTCGGTGTCTCCTTCGGTGTCTCCTTCGGTGTCTCCTTCGG
>CAZJAR010000125.1:0-5562 GCA_964543785.1 uncultured Synergistaceae bacterium
CATGACCTTTCCGGCGAGGACCCTGTACTTGGACACGTCAAGCTCCCCGGAGGTGACATCCACGTCGATCTCGATGCCGAGACACTTCTGGCAGTCCTCCTCGTTGGCGATGGTGACGTCCACGTATTTGGCGAACTCGGTCATCACTTCCCTGGCGGTCTTGCCCCACTTCCAGAGCTTCTTGCGGTAGTTGAGGTCGCAGGAGACGGTGATGCCCTTTGCCTTGCAGGCCTTCACCGCCTCGAGAGCCACGGCGGCCGTGCCCTCCGCCAGGGAGGGGGTGATGCCGGTGGTGTGGAACCATGTCGCCCCGTCAAGGATTGTATCCCAGTCGAAGTCGCCGGGCCTGACAGCGGCGATGGAGGATCCCGCGCGGTCATAGACCACCTTCGAGGGGCGCATGGAGGACCCGGTCTCGGTGAAGTAGATGCCGAGGCGGTCTCCCTTGCGGGCGATGAAGCTGGTGTCTATGCCGAAGGAGCGCACTTCCTTCACCATGGCGTCCCCGATGGGGTTCGCAGGGGCGGCGGTGACGTAGGAAACCTTCTCGCCATAGTTGGCCAGGGAGACGGCCACGTTGGCCTCGGCGCCGCCGAAGGTGGCCACCAGGCCGCTGGTCTGGAAGAGGACTTCGTGGTCGGGGGGGGTGAGCCTGAGCATAATCTCTCCGAATGTGACAAATCGGGACATGGTATCGACCTCCTTGAACAGTTATTGTTTCGCTTGATAAAACGTCGGTTCTTTGTGCGGATCGAAAAATACACTATCCCCTTTTGGGCTCTTTGTCAATAATAAAGCGGCCCTGCGGAACAGCACCGCATACGCCTGGTCACGGGGTGAACTTTATGGGGCCTGGATGCGTCCGGGCCTGGTGTAGACGTTCATCCGTCCGTTCCGGATGAAGCCCGCGAGGGTGACTCCTCCCTGCTCCGCCGCTTCCGCCCCCTCGGCTATTGCTGCTGAAATGCTGCCAAGTACAGGGATTCCGGCTCCCACTGCCTTGTGCACCATGTCCTCGGGCAGCCTACCGGAAACAACCAGAGCCGTTTCCCCCAGGGGAACGGCATGGAGCACCGCCCATCCCGCCGCCTTGTCCACGGCGTTGTGACGGCCGATGTCCTCGGTGCGGAAGAGCCGCTTTCCCTTTCGGTGGATGAGGGCAGCGGCATGGGTTCCTCCCGTGGCCCGGAAAACAGGGGCCTCCGCGAGCCAGTCCGCCCCGTCCTGCAGGGCGGAGGCATCCATGGACCAGTTTTCGGATTCGACGGACCCAAGCGCCGGGCCGGCGCCTTCCTTCAGGAGGGCCGATGCGGAGGAGGAGAGAATACGCTGCAGCAGAGGAAGTCCTTCGGTCATCTTCTTCCGGGCTATCCGGACCTCTCCGGGACGGATTTCCAGGCTGGCGATGTCCTCCCGGCTGTTGATGAGCCTCCGGCACTTCAGGTGCCCCACGGCCCAGTACCGCTCTTCCCCCGGAGTGCAGACCGCGGTCACCTGCTCCTCTCCGTCGAGCACCAGGGTGACCCTGGACTCCCGGAGCATGCTGTCCGTCACCGTTTCCCGCCTGTTCCCGGCGATGCGGGTGATTTCACGGCGGACCAGGCGTTCGGGCAGTTCCTCGGGGACGAATTCCACGGTGTCCCCCACCCGGACCCGGCCTTCGGAGAGGACCTCGCAGAAGATGCCCAGGCGGGGCATGATGCAGTCTCCGGCGGCTTCGTATATGGCGCACCTGGAGTGGCATTCCTTCCCGATCTGGGTCACCCTGAGGAGGGCCGTTCCGATCCTGAGAAGATCGCCGAGGACAAGGAACTTGAGGTCGATGCCTTCCGTGACCAAGTTTTCGGCGAAGGCCCCGTGAAAGAGGGACGGGATGGACTGCTTCATGACCTCGATATCCGCCGCGTCCAGCAGGCTCACCTGCCGGTGGGCGAAGCCGAAGTGGCCGTCCCCTTCCAGTCCCTTCCCGGGAACCAGCCGCCCCTCTCCCTGGTCTTTCTTCTGCACACCCTTGGCCGGGGCCGTGCAGACGGCCCTGATGATCCCCCGGAGGGCAGGGGCGTTAGAAGACGGCATTTGGAATCCTCTCCAGGATGCCCATAAGGAGGGCGAAACGGGGAGCAAGTTCGCCGAGCTCCACATACTCCGTCACGGCATGGGACCCGCCGCCCACGGGGCCAAGCCCGTCAATGGTGGGGACGTCCAGGGCGGCTGTGAAGTTGCCGTCGGACCCGCCGCCGGTGCCCTGCCAGCGGACATCTACCCCGGCCTCCCTGCCCGCTTCCTCGGCAAGGGCGCAGAACTTCATGGTCTTCGGGGACGGGTTCATGGGCGGCCGGGTGAGGAAGAAGTCGGCATCCACCTGTATGCCCGCCGTGGCGGGGTGAGCCTTCAGGTCTGCTATTTTCGCCTCGATGCGATTTTTTTCTTCAGGTATCTTTATCCGCACGTCCACGGTCATGGAGGCCTTTTCGGGCACCACGTTGGGAGTTGTGCCGCCGGACACCACGCCGGCGTTGAGTGTGGTTCCCTTTCCGAAATCGGTGAGGCCGTGGAGGCCGAGAATCCAGTGAGCCATCTCGTTCACGGCGCTCACTCCCTTTTCAGGTTCAACCCCTGCATGGGCCGCCTTGCCGTGGAAGGTGACCTCGATGCGGCCAAGGCCTTTCCGTTCGTTCATCAGGTTGCCGTTGGGACGGGCAGGCTCCAGGATTATCGCCGTACGGCTTTCGCGGGCCAGTTCCTCGATCCAGGGGCGGGCCCTGCGGGAGCCGATCTCCTCCTCGCTGTTGTAGACGATGCAGAAGGAGCCCGGAACGCCGGCGGCGGCAAGGGCCCGGGCTGCGTAGAGCCCGAAGAGAAGGCCGGACTTCATGTCGTTTACGCCGGGGCCGTAGGCCCGTTTTTCATCCCGGGAGAAGGGGCGTTCCTTCACGGTTCCCTTCGGGAAGACCGTGTCAAGGTGTCCCAGGAGCAGGGCGTCGTAGGGAGCCTCACCGTTGGTTATTTTCAGGCTGGGGCCTATCGAGGGGTCCAGGTCCTTCTTTTCCACCTTCCAGCCGGTGTCGGCGAAAGCTTTTTCGAAGAACGCGGCCACTCTGGCAACGCCCTCGGGATCCCTGGACTGGCTGTCGATGTTGACGAGGTACTCGATATCCGTAAGGTATTGCTGCAGATCGAAAGATACGTTCATAATCTGTTCCTCCTTCGGTCAGATAAATAGCAGCAGGCTCACGGCCATGATCATCATGCCGACGATGAGCCCGTAGATGGAGACGTGGTGCTCTCCGTACTTCCGTGCCGCGGGCAGGAGCTGGTCCACGGAGATGAAGACCATTATTCCCGCCACGGCGGCAAAGATGATGCCGAAAAGGGTATCGCTCAGGAAGGGCATGAGGACGAGGTAGGCAAGGAGCGCCCCCACAGGTTCCGCCAGGCCGGAAAGGAAGGAGAGCCGAAAGGCCCTGGTCCTGCTCCCCGTTGCGTAGTAGATGGGCACGGAGACGGCGATTCCCTCCGGGATGTTGTGGACCGCGATGGCCACAGCGATGGGAATGCCGAGCGCGGGCTCCTGCACAGCGGCCATGAAGGTGGCGATTCCCTCGGGGAAGTTGTGGATCGCTATGGCGAGAGCGGTGAGCAAGCCCATGCGCATGAGGGCGTTTTCCTGCCCCTTCTGTCCCGCCGCCCCGCGCATCTCCTCCACCCGGTGCATCTCGTGAGGGTTTTCATAGGACGGGACGAACTTGTCGATGAGCATCACGGTGAATATGCCGGCGAAGAAAGCAATCACGGTGACCCATGCGCCCCTGACTTCGCCGAGGCCCGCCTGGAGAGCCTCCTGCGCCTTGAAGAAGATCTCCACCATGGAGACGTAGATCATGACCCCTGCCGAGAGGCCGAGAGTGAAGGCCAGAAACCGGGTGTTGGTCTTCTTCGTAAAGAAGGCCAGGGCGCTTCCCACCCCTGTTGAGAGACCCGCGAAGAGGGTCAGCCCGAAAGCGAACAGAATGTTTTCCATTTCCATAAAAAATCCTCCTGAAATGTGCGGTTCAGTTGTGAACGCCCGGGCCGCAGGCCGGTTTTCTGAAGGAAACCTTCTACCGTGCCGCCTCGGCGATGGCCCGGACGGCAGCCCGGAGGTTTTCCTCCCACTCTTCCGACAAAGGATTGACCGTCCGCACCGAGGCTCCGATGCCCCTGGCGATGATTTCAGCGCTTCTCCCCGAGAACTGGGGCGAGATGAAGACCACCTTTACTCCCCGCTTTTTGGCTTCCGTAATCGTTTCAGCCATTTCGGAGGCCTTGGGTTCCTTTCCATCACTTTCGATGGCAACTTCTTCGAGCCCGTACTCCCTGGCGAGGTACCCCCAGGCCGGGTGGAATACGAGAAAAGCCGCTCCTTCCTTCCCCCGGAAAAGCTCTTTGAATTCGAGATCAAGAGCGTCCAGCCGGCTTTTGAAGTCCCGGAGATTCCGGCCGTAGTATTCCGATCCCTCCGGATCCAGCTCAGCCAGGGCGGCGAAGGTGTTTTCCGCGATGATCCGCGCCTCCCGTAGCCCGTTCCACACGTGTGGATCACTTCCTCCGCGGTCATGGCCGTGCTTGTGGTCGTGATGCTCCTCCCCGTTCTTTCCCGGGATTTTCTGAATCCCTTTATCCACAGGGAAAACCCTGAGGGACGGGTTGAGCTGCCGGACCCTGGGCAGGAGGGATTCCTCGAAGGGCAGGCCGATGGAAAGATACCCGTCAGCTGAAGACAGGGCAGCCATCTGTGCAGGGAGAGGTTCGAAGGTATGGGGATCCCGGTTTTTTTCCACGAGGACGGAGACCTCCGCCCTCTCGCCCCCGATGTGTTCTGTGAAGAATTTCTGGGGGAGCACGGAAACGAAGACGGCGGTCTTTGCCGCCGCCGGAAGAACTCCGGCAAGAAGAACAATGAGCGCAAGTCCTGCCATCAGCTTTTTTCCCACGGCACACCTCCCGGAACGGCCCGTACGCCCTTCCCTATTCTTCTCCCTCTGGAGTGAGAATAGTATAACCTCAGGGAGCGGGAAAACGAAAGATTTTCCGGAGACGGGGGAGCAGGCACTGAAAAAACGGGGGGACTCCCGGAGGAGCCCCCCTGCGTACCGGAGAACTGGTGGTCTTTCGCTTTTCCCCTAGCCGAAGACCAGGTTTGGAAGGATGAGCACGATCTGCGGGAAGACCACGAGGACGACTACGAGAGCCAGGAGGGTCAGGTAGAAAGGGACTGCCTCCCTGGCGGTCTCCTGGGGGGTGCATCCCATGATCTCCGACGTGGAGTACAGGGCCACACCCACAGGAGGCGTCATGATTCCCGCGGTCAGGGTGGTCATCATGATAACCCCGAAATGGACCGGGTCGATGCCGAGCCTTGAGATCACCGGAATGAACACCGGTGTCAGGAGCATGGCGCAGACCGTGGTCTCCACGAACATTCCGGCTATGATCAGCAGCAGGATGATGAGGAACAGGAGAAGGAAGCTGTTCGACGTGATGCCGATGAGGAATTCCGCTATGGTCTGGGGAACACGCCCG
>CAZJAR010000126.1:0-5473 GCA_964543785.1 uncultured Synergistaceae bacterium
TCTTCCATTCCTGTTTGATGTCCCTGAGTTTCATGAGGGTTCCCATGTGGACAAGAATGATGGGAAGGCTTACCGCCGCGAAGGCCATGGTTCCCGTCGTCTGGAAGATGGTCTTGGGGAAGCCGTACCAGAACCCGAAAAGGAAGACGAAGCCCGTGACAAAGATCATGGAGAAGACGGCCTTTGTCTTGTAGGACACGATATCGCCGATGGCGTAGCAGATCATGACGAGCATCAGCATGCCCGTCGCCACGTCGGCGGCATTGGTCAGACCGAAATGTTCGAAGAAACTCATTCTATCCCTCCTGCTCCTCAAAAGAAAAGTCGTCTCGAAAAATACACTCCGCTTCTCCGGATGTTTCCGGAGCCTTTCCGTTCACTCCCGCTCTCTTACTGTTCCCGGACCACCTCCAGCTCTATCCTGGCCTTCAGCGAATTGCTGACCGGACACACCCTCTCGACAGCGTGAAAAAAATCCACGAGCCGGTCTTCCGGTGAGGAGGACCGGAGCCGTGCCGTCATCCGGATCGTCCGGAAGCCGGCGGCGGCGGAATACTCTCCCTCCAACACGAGTCTGAGGTCGCTGATGTCAAGGCCTTCCTTCGGCGCCCGCGCCAGGGCCACCATGGTGATGCACCCGCCAAGGGCCGCCAGGACGACCTCCATGGGTTTCATGGTGTCCTCCCGCCCGCCGTTCTGCTGCGACTGGTCCAGATCGAGCCCGTGTCCCCGGGCCTCGGCCACCACGGCGAGATCCTCGGGCCTTACCCTGGTGGAAACGGTCATCACTCCCATGTGGAGTCTCTCCTCCTCTTCCGGCAGGCCTGGGTTGCAGAATCGAAAATGCAGAAACAGAGATGAGCAATTCTATCACAGTTCACCGTTTAGTGGGAATCTTCAGTTTCACCATGGAAAAAAACAGGTCGGAACGGGCCGGAACCGGTACGGTCAGCCCGAGGGCTCACCCGTTCCGGTTCGGAAGGTTTTCCGGCAGAACCAGCCGCTTTGACGGGGCCATAGGGGTGTTCCCCGGCGGTATGAAGCGAAATCCGGTTTCCGGCGGCAGAATTTTCAGGCCGGGGAGAGACCGGAGTTTTCTCCCCGCCTCTCCCTCCATGCCTTCCGGGAGAGACTGGGTTTCCTCCGGCAGGGAGGGAACTTCCAGAAAAAAAACAGGGGAGCTGCCGTTCATCCTGACCTCGTACCCGCCGAGCCAGGGGAGGGAAAACAGGGCTTCGTCAAGATCGGCCAGGGGAACCCATCCGCCGGGAAGGGCAAGACCGTTCCCGTATCTTCCCCTGACATCAATTCTGCGGAGAAAGGAACCGCAGGAGCAGTCTCCGGGAAGAAACCTCCCCCGGTCCCCGGTGCGGTAGCGAAGGAGAGGCGTCCCTTCGGCATGGAGGGTCGTGCAGATTATTTCCCCTTCTTCTCCTCCGGGAAGAGGAAGTCCCGTGTCCGGGGAGACGATCTCGAAGAAGAAGCCGTCCTCCATGACATGCATTCCCTGGCCCTTTCCGCAGGAGAGGGCACCGCCGTACCCCGTCTCGGTGAGGCCATAGTGCCGGAAGGCGGTGCATCCCCAGGCGTCCTCCACCGCCGACGCGAGGCTGTCGGAAGCATAATCGGAGCAGAGCAGGACCGCCGACAGGCACCTTCCCCGGGACGGCCGGGGATGCCTCGCCAGCCGGAGCGCCTGGGACGGAAGGGCCACGAGGCAGTCCGGCCTGAGCCGGGCAATGGTGTTAAGGGTATCCTCCGTGTCCGTGCAGGAGCACAGCACGCCCTCCATGTCCGGGGCAAGCCCACGGACGAGCAGGTCCCCCACGCTTCCCGGGCGCTCTCCGGGAAGAAGGATGAGCACCCTGCTCCCCCGGGGCACCAGGGCCGTCATGCCTTCGGCGAAGATGCTCCGGGTCTCCGCAAGATCCCCTTCCGTGAAGAACACCCGCTTGGGCGTCCCCGTGGTGCCGGAGCTGCGGGCGGTCACTATGCGGGCGACCTCGTCCTGGGGGACCGCCAGGAAGCCATAAGGGTCGGCGGCCAGGTCGTCCGGGGTCGTGAAGGGCAATGCCCCATATTCGTCAAGAGACCGGGGAAACCCTTCCGGAAAGGAGGCGAGACGGCTTCGGAAGAAGGGGCTGTTCCGCCGGGCATAATCCACTGCCGCCCGGAGCGCCGGGAGGCGGCAGTCGTCCAGGCTTCCGCGGTCTGTCCTTCCTCCCGTCTTCCTGGCGGTCCGGACATCGAAGGGAAAGGGAGAAGGCACGGGCGGCTTCATCCCGGAGACATCCCGCCCGGAATCACTCGGGCAGGGGCCTCCCTTCGAGGGTGTCGATCCCGTTTTCCTCAAGGATCTCCATGGCCTTCACCCACACCGACCGGACGAGCATGGGGCACCGCGTCTTTCCGAAGGCTTCCAGGATGTCCGCGCACCGGGCGCTTCCCCCGGGAAGGCCCGCCTCCGCCCGGAACCACTCCGCGAGATCCCTGAGCATGGCACGGAATACCGGGTGCTCCCCTTCGCCCGACTGCCCCTTTCCGGCATAGAACCCCAGCAGGCAGGCCCCCCCGAGGAGGGCCCCGCAGGTCTCGCCCCCTTCGGCCACACCCCTGGAAATGCCGCCCAGGGCCCGGAGAAGGTCCGGGTTTTCACGTCCCGTCCTCTCGAGGGCCAGGAGGAGCAGGATCTGGCTGCAGTGGTACCCCTCCGCCGAGAGGGAGGCCAGCCGCACCTGGAATTCGTCCATTTCGAAGGTTTCCATCACTTGTCCTCCAGTATTTTCTCCACCTCGAGCATCTTGCCCGTGGCGAGCTCCTCGGGAACGAAGACCATGCCGCAGGAAGGGCACACCGGAAGACCGACGGAAAAGACGCTCCCCAAATAGGTGATGTCCGTTTTCTTCAGCTCCAGGGGGCATCCGCAGGAGGCGCACCGGTACTCTCCGTATTTTTCGAAGGACTTGACCAGCTCCTTCATGGCGCCCCCTCCTCCGTTCCCTTCACTTCCATCCTGTGGCTCCAGCCGTTGAGCACATCGAAGGCTCCGTCCTCCCGGGGCCGGTAGACCACCCAGTAGGTCACGGCCGCGGGCTTCAGGCAGGTGATGAACGTGCCGTCAGGCCGGGCGATCTTCCGCCCCGAAGCCTCGCCGTGCCATATTGCCTGCCGCACCGTTCCGGCCAGAATGCGGCGCGACTCGAGCGTTTTTTCCGTTCCTTCGTCCATGACAAGGGACAATGTTCCCTCTTCCTCCTCCATCTCTTCATCCTCCTTCCACAGGGAGTTCCGCATGTTCCGGACGAGGGCCGCCCGGTTCTCCCTCTGGTCCGACCAGGATACGGGCGGAAGGTCCTCCCCTGCCCCTCCGGGGGGCGGAAAGAACAGGTCAAGAAGGTGGACCGTTCTCTTTCCTGTCCGGGCGAAGAGATCCCGGCACATGGCACAGTAGACGATGAAATCTGAGGAAGATTGTCCGCACCGGGCCTGTGCCGTTTTCGCCGCAAGGCCGGGGTTGGCGCACTCCTGGAGGCCGCCGAAGCCGCAGCAGGACGTGAGCTCTCCCGACAGGGGCAGCTCCTCCGCCGGCCTCCCTGTACGGGCCACCAGGTCCCGCACCGCGGCCCGCACCTCAGGCAGTTCCGCCGCCGTACAGGGGTCGTGGAGCGCAGCAGGGGCCGAACGGATCGGGACAGTCTCCGGGACACCCTTTTCCTGCAGGACGGACCAGAGTGACACGGCACGGACTTCGGGCAGCTCCTTCCGGAAAACCTCCAGGCAGCTCGTGCAGGCAGCGATAATTACCGGGGATCCCATGGAGCGCCACTGTGCAAGAAACTCTTCCCCAGCCTTCTCCAGTTCCTTCCGGCGTCCGGCCCATCGCGCAGGGGCGCCGCAGCACCGGAGCCAGAACCCCACACCGCCGCCGAGGACCTTCCGGAGGTGCCCGTAGGCGGATTCCGTGGTCCGGGGCGAAATCCCCGCAAGGCGGCACCCCGGGAAGAAGAGAAAGGCGCTCCCGCTGCGTCCGGGCTCATGGCGCAGAAGGGACGCCCCCGGAGAGTTGGAAAAGGCCATGTCCTCCAGGGCGAACTCGTAGGCCGACGGGGGCATCTTCTGCTGGAGCACCATCTCCTGTCTGGCCGTGAGGCACAGGTCCCTCATGGAGAAACCGCCGGGACAGATGCGCTCGCACTGCCCGCACAGGGTGCAGGATGTGATCATGCCGTTGGCAAGCCTCGTTCCCTGGATCACCGAGAGGTTATTGTAAATCTCCCGGGCGTACTTTTTGGGATACCCCCTGTAGTGCTGCAGGAATACGCAGGATTTCACGCATTCCATGCACTCGCAGAGCAGGCACCGGGCGGCCTCCCGGACTGCCTCGTCCCGGGAATACCCCCTGGGCGGAACCGGCACGGGAGGCACGGGATCGATCCCTTCGATATTCGTGAAAAGCCTGGTCTGATAGGGCCCTTCCTTCTCCCGGGAGGACGTGAGGGATGCTCCCTGGAGGAACCGCTCAACGGACTTCATCCCCCGGCGGCCTGCAGCGGCCCTGAAAATGAAGGACGGGGTGTTCCCTCCCGCGAAGACCCCCGGTACAGCCGTCTCGAGGCTGACGGGGTCTCCCCCTTCCAGAAGCTCCGGGAAGGAGCGGCACAGGGGATCGTCCAGGCCGGCATAGACGGCATCGAACCTGCCGGCCAGCCCTTCGGGGGAGACGGAAGCATCCCAGGGAAGGAAGTGTACGCCGAGGTTCTCCATCCATTCAAGCTCCTCCTTCACCATCTCCTCCGTGAGGACCGGAGAAAGGGAGAGGAGCTCCCGCCCGTCCTTCTCACTCCGGAACACGGTGACGGAATAGCCTTTCCCGGCGCCGTCAAGAGCCGCCGTAAGGGAGCTGATGCCGCCGCCCAGGACCGCCGCGGTGCGTCCCGTCTTCGGGACCAGGATCCGGGGCCTGCGGAAAGGCCCCTCGTCAGCGCAGAACCGCTCCAGCGCCCCCAGTTCCAGGGCGCCGCCCTTCTCCCGGCGGAGGCACGCATCCCGGCAGGGGGCGTCGCAGATCCGGGCCAGAATTCCGGGGAGGGGAAGGGTTTTCTGGATGATTTTCCTCCCCTCGTCGAACCGTCCCTTCGCTGCAGCCTCGCAGAGAGCCCGGCCGTCGAGGTGGAGGGGACAGGCTGCCCGGCACCTGGGGGGCTCTTCCTGGACGCACCTGCTTTCGAATTCCACGAGCGTCTTCTTTTCCATGACGGGACCTCCGGGGAAAGAGAAGGGGAAGGGACGGAAATCCCTTCCCCTTCATTGGTCTCAGGTTACTTCTTCAGTCCTGCGAGCACTTTCTCGGGGTAGGCGGGGAGCCTGGTGATCCTCACGCCGCAGGCGTTGTAGATGCCGTTGATGACGGAGGCGTGGGGGCTCGTGAGGGGAAGCTCGCCGATGCCGGCCGCGCCGTGGGGACCGTCGGCCC
>CAZJAR010000127.1:0-5242 GCA_964543785.1 uncultured Synergistaceae bacterium
ATGAATGCCATCAAGGGTCTCCATCTCGGTGCCGAGCTGTCCCGAAGGGTAGATCTCCACCGTGACGCGCCCCTCGGTCTCCTTTTCGACAATCTCCTTGAATTTGAGCAGTGACTTCTGGCGGAATGTCTCGACGTTCATCGAGTGCCCTATTTTCATGGTCGTCTGTGCCGCCAGGGCGCTCTCCGCAAAAAGCCCTCCCAGAAGCGCGCAGGCTGTTACTGCCGCAATCAGTGCCAGTTTTCGTACGCTCTTTTCCATCTGTATCCATCCCTCCTGAAAAAAGATAAGAGTCTGCAGAATCCGGAATCTGCCCGGAAAAAACCGCTTTCCTCCTTTCGTTCCCGTATTTTTACATTATGGCCGACATGGGAACATGGTCCATGTCGGTGAACTCCTGGTTTTCTCCCACCATGCTCCAGATGAAGCTGTAGCATGATGTGCCCGCCGCGCTGTGGATGGACCAGCTGGGGTTGATGACCGCCTCCTCGTTCCGCACGACGATATGGCGGGTTTCTTCGGGCTGGCCGAAGATATGGAACGTGACGCCGTCCTGGGGGATGTCGAAATAGAAGTAGACCTCCATGCGCCGCTCATGGGTATGGCACGGCATGGTGTTCCAGACGCTGCCGGCTTCAAGCTGGGTGAGTCCCATCATGAGCTGGCAGGTGGTGCACACCTCGGGGTGGATGTACTGGTTGATGGTGCGGACGTTGGCCTTTTCCGGTTCGCCCATTTTGACCTTTTTCGCCTTCTCGATATCGATATAGCAGTTGGGGTGGGACGTGTGGGCGGGGGCGCTGCTGAAGTAAAAATGGGCATGGTCGTCGTGTTTCTCGCTCTCGAAGATGATGCTTCTGTTCCCTGCCCCCAGGTAGAGACCGTCCAGCTTCTTGAGGGGGAATCGCTCTCCGTCGGCAATGACGGTGCCCGGGGCTCCCACGTTGATGATTCCCATTTCGCGCCGCTGGAGGAAAAATTCCGTCCCGATCTCCCTGCCGCACTCAAGGGAGAGGGGGATGGTGGGGCAGGCGCCGCCGGTGATGATGCGGTCGATATGGCTGTAGGTCATCCTGATCTCTCCGGGCACGAAAAGACGGGTGATGTGGAAATCCTTCCGCAGCCGCTCGGTATCGTAGTTCCTGAAGTCGTACGGGTTCGCGCCGTGTCGGATATCAAGTTTCATAGCGAAATCCCTCCCTGTTTTTTTTCAGAGGCCGCCGTGCCCTCCGTTTGTGCTGTAGCCGAGCTGGTAGGAAATGAGCCGTGCGGTTCCGAAGACTCGCTTCCCTACACTTTCCACCTTGTCGTCGGTCAAGCGGAAGACGGGGCCGGAGATGCTGACCGCACCGACGGGATAGCCTTCTTTCCCCAGGATGGCCGCGCCGATGCATCGGACTCCTTCCTCGTTCTCCTGGTCCTCCTCGGCATATCCTTTCTTCCGTGCCTCGTCGATGATGTTTCTTAAGGAGCCCTTGTCCACGACCGTCCAGCAGGTGCGCTGAAGAAGCTCCCGTGATGACAGGTAGGCTTCGAATTCCCCGGCCGGAAGGGCGGCCAGTATGGCCCTGCCCGCAGAGGTGCTGTAGAGCTCCAGCCTCGAACCGATGCGGGAATCGAGGCCGCTGGCATTGTAGGTGTGCATCTTCTCCAGGTAGAAAGCCTCTCCTTTTTCGTAGATGAAGAGGTTGACAGTCTCGCCGATGTCCTGCATCAGCTCTTTCAGATGCTGGCGGGCGAGCTTTGCCAGTCCCGTCTGCTGCTGGTAGGAGTTGGCCCAGACCAGGCTTCTCGGTCCGATGCGGTAGCGGCCTATGCCGTCCTTGAGTACGACGTAGTTCTCCTCGCAGGTTGCCAGAACGCGATGGACGGTTGTTCTGGAGAGGCCGGTGGCCTTGGCGATCTCCTTGATGCCGGCGCAGTCGTTTTGCTCCGAGAGATAGGAGAGAATGCCGAAGAGCCGCTCAAGAACGCGAATACCCTGCCTGTCAGGGGAAGTCTCTTCCAGTCGGTCCGATGTGTTCACGGTAACACTCCTTTTCCCTCATTCCGGACGCGTTCCATCTATCGGAATCGTCGTTCTTTTTATCCGTGTGTCAGTTCCTTCATTCCGACAGACGGATTCTCTATTCCAGTTTAATGGGTATTATAATCCTGTTTCTTCTTTCGCGCAATAAAGAAAAATGATTATAGGCTGTTGGCGAAAAACTGATCTGGGGGGAAGGTGTCTGAATGGGCAAAAACAGGGGGATGAAACCAGGCAGCAAGAAACCAGGCAACAAGAAACCCGGCGGCAAGAAACCAGGCAGCAAGAAACCAGGCAACAAGAAACCCGGCGGTCACTCCGGCTTATTGCGGTATTCTGCGGCCTCTTCCTCCGTCAGGCGGGTCAGGAACTCCTCGTCCTCCGTTCCGTTGGTCAGGTATTCATAGTCGGTCCTGTAGAGGAACCACGCACCGCAGGCGGGGCACTGGCGGAGCTGGAGCTTCCGGCTGCCGAGGGGCCGAAGATCCTTCACTATGACGAGGTTTTGGGCTGCATCCGGCAGAAAGGTATCGTGTTCCGGCCAGCCGAATTTACTGTAGGCGTACTCGCTGTCCGACAGGCCTGAACAGACTTCGCAGGCTCGGGAGGAATTTTCTCCGGTGGTCATCGGTCTTCCTCTGCCAGCAGGGCTTCCGCGTTCCGGTACAGCCCATGCCATCCGAAACCCAGGATATGCCCGGTGTCCAGTTCGCCAGGCAGCCCGGGAAACACTTCCACCAGGAAGGGGTGCTGTTCCGCCAGGTTCCGGAGTGAATCGCAGGATTCTTCCCGGATCCGTCCCGCTTCATCCTGGTAGCCGTGGTCCTCGGCGTCGTTGGCGCTGCCGATGGCCGAACAGAAATGCATCAGCAGGCTCACTGCGGTCCTCTCTTCGCCGGAGAGCCTACCCGGCTTTCTTTTGGGCTCCATGGTCACTCCGCTCCTTCGGAAAGGAAGGATGGCGGGGGAAAAACTGCGGAAACAGCAGGAGAATTCACAGCATGTCCCTCCTCTAAAAAAGTGTGCCGATTGTGCATGGGCCTATAATCTGATTATACTCCTGAGGAATAGGGAAGGGCTGCTCCTGATTGTGCAGGAAAATGCGTCATGGAAGTGACCGGGATGATCATGCTCCGGAAGGAAATTTCCGGCCCCTGAAAAAAAAAGCCCGGAAGTTCCCTTGTAAGGGTGCTTCCGGGCTTTTCCCGTCTTTGATCAGCAGCTAACAGCTGCCGGAGCAACCGGCTCACCCGCCGCCGCAGCTTCCGCTCCGGAGGCGTTCGATGGCCGGAAGAAACACGTCAAGAATGGGCTGCAGGTGTTCCGTCCCCGCTTCGCCTTCCTCGAGGTTGAGATGCTCCATCAGGCCCCCTGCAGTGTCCACGCCGTTCGCGGCGGCGTTGACTATGTCTCTGAGGGTAATATTCTTGCTCTCCACCACCATGGTGTCGGCAGGTACTCTTCCCCAATCCATGCGTTTTTCCTCCTTCCGTTCGAATATCGGCCCTTGTTCCGAAAAAGGACCTCCGGAAGAAAAGCCGCAGGTATTATACCCTATTTCGGTATTTCCGCCATCGGTTCTTTTGAACCTGAATTTTTATTTCAATCCCCAGGGGTTCGAGGGAAAGTCATCGCCTCCCGGAGGGAACGGAGGAAGGGGACGGCCTTCGACCGCAGCAGTTCCCTGTCGCTGCCGCAGGGCTCGAGGAGGGAGATGAGGGCGCTTCCCACCACTACACCGTCCGCCGCCTCGGCGGCCAGGGCCGCTTTTTCGGGGGTGCCCACGCCGAAGCCCAGGGCCAGGGGCAGGGAGGTGTGGGATCGGATTCGGTCGATGTATTCCTTCGGGGACCCTCCCGTTGTTCCGCTCTCCCCGGTGACGCCAAGGCGGGAGACGCAGTAGAGGAATCCGGACGCCCGTTCGCAGATGCCCCGCAGCCGTTCAGCGGGGGTGTTGGGGGTGACCATGAGGATGAAGTCCACCCCCCGCTCCCGGAGCAGACTGGCGAGCTTCTCTCCCTGGTGGAAGGGCAGGTCGGGGATGATGACCCCCGACACTCCAGCCCCTGCGGCATCGGCGGCGAATTTCTCCTGCCCGTAGGCGAGGACGGAGTTCATGTATCCCATGAGCACCCGGGGGGCGGAGATTTCATCCCGGAGGTCCTTCAGCATGCCAAGGATCTTCTTCAGGGTGGCTCCTCCCGCGAGGGCCCGCTGTGATGCCTGCTGGATCACGGGGCCGTCCGCCAGGGGATCGGAGAAGGGGATGCCCACTTCCAGCACGTCCGCACCCTCAGTGTCGAGGAGCTTCAGCAGATACGCCGTGGTGTCCAAATCCGGATCGCCGGCGGCAATGTAGGTGACGAGCGATTTTTTGCCTTCGAAGGCCGAGCTGAGGGTTTTCATGACCGTTCCTCCTTTGACTGCAGGGACAGGATGGTGTCCATGTCCTTGTCTCCCCGGCCCGAGAGATTCACCAGTACGATGGTGTCCTTCGGCATGTTTCCCGCCGACCGGTAGACGTGGGCGAGGGCGTGGGAGCTCTCAAGGGCCGGAATGATCCCCTCCAGGCGGCAGGTGCGCCCGAAGGCCTCCACCGCCTCGTCGTCGGTGGCGGAGACGTAGGACGCCCGCCCCGTTTCTGCGAGGTGGCTGTGCTCGGGGCCCACGCCGGGATAGTCGAGCCCGGCGGATATGGAGTGGGCCGGCTGGATCTGGCCGTCCCCGTCGTAAAGCACGTAAGAGTAGGAGCCGTGGAGCACGCCGGGCTTTCCCGCCGAGATGGTGGCGGCGTGGAGGCCCGTCTCCACTCCCCGTCCGGCGGCCTCCACCCCCACCAGGGCCACCCCGGGGTGGTCCACGAAGGCATGGAAGATGCCCATGGCGTTGCTTCCGCCCCCCACGCAGGCCACCACCTGGTGGGGAAGGCGCCCCTCCTTTTCGAGGATCTGGGCCTTCGCCTCTTCGCCGATGATTTTCTGGAAGTCCCTCACCATGAGGGGGTAGGGATGGGGGCCCATGACGGAGCCGATGACGTAGAAGGAGTCTTCCACGGTGGTGACCCAGTCCCGGATGGCTTCGTTCACCGCGTCCTTAAGGGTCCTGGTTCCCGACATGACGGACACGACCTTTGCGCCGAGCAGGTCCATCCGGGCCACGTTGGCGGCCTGGCGGTGCACGTCCTCCTCGCCCATGTAGACCACGCACTCGAGGCCG
>CAZJAR010000128.1:0-5066 GCA_964543785.1 uncultured Synergistaceae bacterium
ACGTTCCGGAAGTGAAAAACTGTACATTTTCAAAGAATACGGCTTCTGACCGGGGCGGCGGCATGTATACATCGAATTCAGCGAACGTTTCATCAAGCACCTTCACGGAGAACAGCGCTTCCGATGGAGGAGGGATGTTCTGCATAGGCTATGCCCCCAAGGTGACGAACTGCACCTTCTCGGGAAACACGGCCTCGAGCCAGGGCGGCGGCATCAACAACTACTGGCTTGCCTCGACAACGATAATAAACTCTACTTTTTACGGAAACAGCGCCAATGAAGGGGGCAACATGGCGAACCTGGACAGCAGCCCTGCAGTGACGAATTCCATATTCTGGAACTCTGCCGCCGGAGGGGAAATATTCAATGATGCGACCTCGATTCCGGTGCTGTCCCATTGCGTGGTCCAGGGAGGCTACCCCGGAGGGACGGAAATCATCACCGGGGATCCGAAACTCGGTCCCCTGGCCGACAACGGCGGGCTCACCCGCACCCGGGCTCTCCTTACGGGCAGTTCCGCCATCGACGCCGGGAAGGCCGCAGGCGCCCCGTCCGAGGACCAGCGGGGAATCTCCCGTCCCCAGGGAAGCGGGTACGACATCGGGGCCTTTGAACTGGCAGTTTCGTCCGGCGGAGGCGGAGGAGGTGGATGCGGCGTCCTGTCCGCTCCTTTCCCCGGAGTGCTTCTGCTGGTTCTTCCCCTGGTTTTGCTCTTTCGGAAGTAGCCGGAACAGGCCAGCCCGATCAGCATTTTTCGCGCCCCGGGGCCGCGCTGAGCGGTTCCGGGGCGCGCTCTCACGGAAGAAGAGGGAGACAGGGAAAGATTCTATTCTGTAGGGTGATTTACGTCATGCAATATAAATACTATACTGTAAAAACAGAAAATTAAGAGATCGGAGAGACGGCGGGGAACATCCCGGCGGAGGGATGCTCCGGAATACCGGGAAGCTGGGAAAGGAGCGGGTGTGCCGTGACGGAGAAAAAGCGCTGGAGAGTCTGCGGGGTTTTTCTTTCGGTGATGGCGATTCTGGCGGCGGCGTGGGGCATCCTTCTGCCTGCTTGCCCCGGGGAAGCGGCGACGGTGATCCATGTCACCCAGGCCGGGGCGGGGCTGAGGAACGGTACGTCCTGGACGAACGCCTGCGGCGAGGCGGAGTTCAAGACGGCCCTCGACAATGCCCCTGCGGGGAGCGAGATCTGGGTCGCAAAGGGAACGTATCGTCCTTCCCTGCCGGCTGCGGGCGCTCCGGCGGACCGGGAGGCTTCCTTCAACCTGAAGTCCGGTGTGACCCTCTACGGCGGATTTGTGGGGGGTGAGACCAACACCCGGCAGCGGGACTACAGGAAAAACGTGACGGTCCTCACGGGAGACCTCAAGGGAGACGACAACAAAAATCCCGACGGCGTGACGGAGACGGCGGCGGGCATCGAAGGCGAGAACAGCTACACCGTGGTGAGTTCCTTCGGCGCCGCAGCCCCCAACACGGGGATACTGGACGGCTTCACCATCACCGGCGGGAGCGCGGACTGGAAAGAGACCAACACCGGTGGGGCGAAGCAGCAGGGCGGAGGAATGCACAACACGGGCAGCCACGCCGTCGTCCGCAACTGCATCTTCATGGGAAACACCGCTGAATGGGGCGGCGGGGCCATTTACAATTCCTCGAGCACTATCCGCCTCGGCTACTGCACCTTCTCCGGGAACGGGGCACGATCCGGGGCAGCCATGTACAATCTGGCCAGCAGCCCTGAACTCGTCAGCTGCACCTTCACGGACAATGCCGTCCGGACGGATGCCGGAGCCATACTCAACTACGACGGAAGCAGCCCCGTCATCAGCGGGTGCACCTTCACCGGGAACAGGGCGGAGTGGGACGGAGGAGCCATAGCCAATGTGGACGACTGCAGCCCCGAGATCATCAACTGCACCTTTTCGGAGAACACCGCAAAAGGGGATTCCCTTCTCCATTTCGGCGGCGGGGCCATAGCCGGTGCCGGAAACTCGAACGCACGGATCACAAACTGCACCTTTTCCGGGAACGTCGTGGAAGACGGTTTCGGGGGAGCGGTAACCAACGCCCACAGCGCCTCCGTCATCGTCAACTGTACCTTCTCGGGGAATTCCTCCACTTCAGGAGGGGGCATGTTCAATTTCAGCTGCTCACCTTCGGTGGTGAACTGCACCTTCTCGAACAACTCGGCTGACAGTGCAGCCGGCATGAAGAACAGCGGCGGCGGGGCTCCGGTGGTGAAGAACTGTATTTTCTGGAACAGCTCCGGGCAGGCAGGGAACGAAATCGTCAACGACACCGGTTCGGTTCCGGCCGTTTCCTACTGCGTGGTGCGGTACGGTTACTCCGGAGGGACCAACGTCACCGGAAACCCGAACCTCGGTACCCTCAAGGACAACGGAGGCTACACGAAAACCCATGCCCTGCTCCTGGGGAGTTCCGCCGTCGACAAGGGGACGTCTGCCGGGGCTCCTTCCAGCGACCAGCGGGGGTATCCCAGGCCCCAGGGGTCGGCCTATGACATCGGCTCTTACGAGTTCGCCCCGTCATCGGACAGCGGGGGATGCTCGGCCATTCCCTCCGGCGGAATGGCGACGGTTCTGCTGCTGGCGCCTCTTCTCCTGCTGTTCGGAAAATAGGGGAACCCGGCACAAAGGAAGAAGGAAGCTGCACGCAGAAAAAACTGTTCTGCCTGGTTTTTGAAGTGGTTCTGCCGGCCGCCGCCGCGGCGATGTTCTTCGCGGCCTTACGCCGGAGGACGTAGCCCGCCGTTCTTTCGCGGATGATAGAATGACGGTGCGGAGCACGCACTTCATCAGAAGGGACGGTACGGCATGACGAAAGAACGGATCGGATTCATCGGCCTGGGGATCATGGGGAAGCGGATGGCGCTGAACCTGCTCAAGGCGGGGTATTCCATGACCATCCGCAGCGGGAGCGAAGAAACCCGGAAGGAGTTTGCCGCCAGGGGCGTTCGGGTAGTGGACACATCCTCCGGGGTGGCGGCCGAAAGCGACGTGATCATCACCATGCTGCCGGGGTCGCCCGAGGCGGAGGAGGTCTACCTGGGAGAACAGGGCATTCTCCGGACTGTCCGCGAAGGGAGTGTCTGCATCGATACCAGTTCGATCGATCCCGTCACGGCGGTGCGGATAGCCTCGGAACTTCGGAAAAAAGGCGCCGCCATGCTCGACGCACCGGTCAGCGGAGGCCAGGAAAAGGCGGAATCCGGCACGCTGTCGATCATGGCCGGAGGGGACGAACCTGTTTTCGAACGCTGCCTCGGCATTCTGAAATCCATGGGACGGGACGTCGTCCTGGTGGGCGGCTCCGGGGCCGGACAGATCAGCAAACTGGCGAACCAGTGCATCGTCGCCGTCAACATGGCCATCGTCGGCGAGGCCATGTGTCTTGGAAAGAAGGCGGGGGTGGACCCGCGGAAGATCTTCCAGGCCATACGGGGAGGCCTTGCGGGAAGCCAGTGCATGACGGACAAGGCGCCCCGCATGTTCAGCGGAGACTACACCCCCGGCGGGAAAATATGGCTCCATGTGAAGGATCTGAAAAACGTGATGACCGCGTGCCGGGAATACGACGTCGCCATGCCGCTGACTGAAAGCGTTCTGGCCATGATGGAAGATGTGGTGCGGGACTGGGGTCCGGATACGGACCACGGCGGCGTGGCAAAATACTTCGAGAAGCTGAACGGCGTCTCGCTGGTGACGAAGGACTCCTGAAACACTGACGTCAATCCGGTTTTTATCGAAATGCCAGTGAAGAAAAGGGACACTACACGGCAGTTGTGCCAAACAAAAAACCCCCGGTTGTGAACTGCCCCCCGGAGCCGGATAAAACCGGCATCGGGGGACTGTTCATTTCCGGGGGCTTTTTACGCTCTCTCAGAGCGCGTGCTTGCTGAACTGTTCGCGGATGCCCTTCACCGCCGCCGCGAGGGCGTCGGGGTCAAGCACCATTTCCATCATGCTGATCTGTGCTTCCCATTCTGCGGGGTCGCACTCTTCTCGAATATCCTGCTCGAAAACATGGTACACGGGGAGTCCCAACGGGGCTCCCGCGAGGGGGCCTGCAAAGGTCGGATCGCCGTTGCTTACGGTCTCCGCGTAGATCTCCGCGCCTTCGGCGTCGGAGGAACCGAGGATGACCACGACGTTTTCCGGTCCGAACTTTTCAGCTGCGTCCTTGATGCGCTGCTGATTCTGCAGGTCCATCGCTCCGGCGGCGGTTCAGACGAAGCACTCCGTCACGGAGAATTCGATGGAAGCGCCGCT
The DNA here is from genome assembly GCA_964543785.1 of uncultured Synergistaceae bacterium. Taxonomy (GTDB): domain Bacteria; phylum Synergistota; class Synergistia; order Synergistales; family Aminobacteriaceae; genus Aminivibrio. The sequence goes on from CAZJAR010000128.1 coordinate 4,301, forward strand.
CCCCTTCAGGCATGCCTCCATGGCGGGTCCGGGAACGCCGTCCCGCTCACCGAGGAGAAGCAGTTTCTTTCCTGTCAGTTTGCCCATTTTTCCACCTCCTTTCTTCTCTCAAGAGTACATGGAAAGAAGCGTCCCGTCCAGCGGGGCGGTTCCTTCTTCATAGGCCTCCCGGAGGAGGGAAAGGGGGATGTCGTCCCTGAGGCGGCATGGTTTTCCCTCACCGGGGATCACCAGCCGGGGGGAGCCTCCGGAAAATTTCTTGTCCATGGCCAGGTAGGGAGCTGTTTCGTCCCAGGGGAGGTCGGGCGCCAGGGGCAGGCCGAAGGAACGGAGCAGTCTCCCGATTCTCCGGACAGTGCTCTCCTGCAGCTCCCCAAGCCGGAGAGCCAGTCGTGCGGCGACCATCATTCCCGCAGCCACGGCGTCGCCGTGCTTCCAGCGGCAGAACCCCGATGCCGCCTCCAGGGCGTGCCCCACAGTGTGGCCGAGGTTCAGGCGGGCCCGGGCGCCCGTCTGCTCCCGTTCGTCCTCCGAGACGACCGCCAGCTTCATCCGTGAACAATCCGAAACAAGCCGGAGAAGAACCCCGCAGTCGCGCCTCAGGATAGGTCCTGCGTCCTCCTCGAGCCACGAAAGGAAGTTCCAGTCCTCTCCGGCTCCGTATTTCACCGCTTCCGCGAGTCCCTGCCGGAAGTCTTCTTCTTTCTGGGACCGGAGGCACTCCACGTCCGAGAGGACCCATTCGGCGGGATGGAAGGCTCCCACG
>CAZJAR010000129.1:0-5038 GCA_964543785.1 uncultured Synergistaceae bacterium
AGCTCCAGTCCCTCCTGCGCCGCATCGAATTCCTCATCGGCCGGACGGTCCCCCGGATCGCCCTCAGCGCCACCCTGGGGGAGATGGAGAAGGCAGCCTCCGCCCTCCGTCCGGAGAAAACCCTTCCCTGCAGGATCCTCGTCTCGGAGGGAAAGGGAAGCGAGCTTCAGCTCCAGGTCCGGGGGTACAGGACGCCCCGGGCGGAAAAGGGGCAACGCCCGGGCCTCCCGGACGAACTGGTCGAGGACATCTATCGCCTGCTCAGGGGAGATTCCCACCTCCTCTTCACCAATAGCCGCTCCCGCACCGAGGAGCTTGCCGCCGCCCTCTCCGCCCTCTGCGGCCGCAATTTCGTCCCCAACGAGTTCTTTCCCCACCACGGCAGCCTCGCGCCCGACCTCCGCCGGAGCCTCGAGGAGCGCCTCCAGAAGAAGGATCTTCCCACCACGGCGGTCTGCACCTCAACCCTCGAGCTGGGCATTGACATCGGCTCCGTGGCGTCCATCGGCCAGGTGGGGGAGCCGGGCACCGTATCGGGCCTCCGGCAGCGTCTCGGCCGTTCGGGACGGCGGGGCGGCCCAGCCGTGCTCCGGGTCTTCGCGGAGGAGGACGAAACAGGCCCCGGCAGCCACCCCGCCGATGCCCTCCGCCTGTCCCTCGTTCAGACTGCCGCCGTCCTCTCCCTGCTGCTCAGGAAATGGCGGGAACCTCCCCGGGAGGGGCTCTACCACCTCTCGACCCTGGTCCAGCAGACCCTCTCGGTGATTGCCCAGTACGGCGGTGTCCGGGCAGACCAGCTCTGGACGCTGCTCTGCGGCACGGGGCCCTTCCATGCGGTGGGAAAGAACGATTACGGCGACTTCCTCCGGGGTCTCGCGGAAAAGCAGGCCATAACCCAGCTCGGGGACGGCCGCCTCGTCCTCGGCACGGAGGGAGAGCTTCTGACGGACCGGTACACTTTTTTCACCGCCTTCTCCTCCCCGGAGGAATACCGGCTCGAATACAACGGTGAACTCCTGGGGACCGTCCCCCTGGAGATTCCCCCGTCACCCGGCGGTTCGCTCCTCTTCGCCGGGAAGGCCTGGGAGACCGTGGCCGTGATCGCCCAAAGCAAAACCGTCCTGCTCCGGCCCGCCTCAGGGGGAACGCCCCCCCGCCTTGCGGGCGGAAGAACCGTGGTCCATGACGCCGTCCGGAGGGAGATGAAGCAGGTCCTTCTCTCGGGGGATCCCCCCCGGTATTTCGACCGGGCGGCGGCGGAGCTCTTCCGGGAAGGGGCTGAGCGGTTCCGGAACTGGAGGCTCGGGGAGACGGACATCCTCGAAGACAAGGGCAGCCTCCATCTCTTCCCCTGGAGGGGAGACGAAGTCGTCGAGGCGGCCGCCATGCTGCTCCGGAGGATGAACCTCCGGGCGGACACCTTCGGCGGCGTGATCACCCTTTCCGGGTGCAGCGGTGCCGGGCTTCGGGAGGCCGCAGGGCGGATCCCCGGCCGGGCCCTGCCTTCCGGTGAAGACCTGGCGGCGGACGCCCCGGACACGGAGATCGAAAAGTTCGACTGCCTCGTCCCGGAACGGCTCCGGCGGCGGGGATGGGCCGCCCGGTACCTGGACGTCCCGGGGGCCGCCGAATGGCTCGGGAGCCTGGCCGGGCGGAAATGATAGAATGAATCCGTGATCCCGGACGAAATTAAAAAGTATAAATCCGCAGTTTTTCACGGCAGAGGGAGTGTCACCGGGCACAGCGCCCGAGCCGAGAAACCGACATGGATGTCGGTTTCAGGTGCAGTTGTCAAGGACGACAATCTGCACCGACGGCCCAAGCGAGCACTGGTGACGCTCCCCGCTGCCTACGGGTTTAGGGACAGGAGATGAATTCATGGACTTCCGCAAGCGCATAACCGACTACGGCATCAAACCAGGAATACTGCCCCGGGGACCCCGGAACGCCATCACCGACGTGGAGGGGGTCCGGGTGGGCCACTGCACCCTGGCCGACGGTCCCGTGCAGACGGGGGTCACCGCCGTTCTGCCCCACGGGGACAACCTCTTCCGGGAAAAGCTCCTCGCCGCCTGCCACGTGATCAACGGCTTCGGAAAGTCCGCCGGGCTCGTCCAGGTGGAGGAGATGGGCACCCTGGAAACACCCGTCCTCCTCACCAACACCTTTGCCGTGGGAGCGGCTTCCGAAGCCCTCGTCCGGCACATGCTGGCGGACAACCCCGACATCGGCCGGGAGACGGGAACGGTCAACCCGGTGGTCTGCGAGTGCAACGACGGCTTCCTCAACGACATACGGGGCTTCGCCGTCCGGGAGGAGCACGTCCTCCAGGCCCTCGCCTCGGCCTCGGAGGACTGTGAGGAGGGGGCCGTCGGGGCGGGCAGGGGCATGTCGTGCCACCAGCTCAAGGGCGGCATCGGCACCGCCTCACGGGTTCTCGAGGTAGAAGGGGCCTCCTTCACCCTGGGAGTCCTCGTCCTCTCCAACTACGGCCAGCTGGAGGACCTCCGGGTGGACGGGCGGCACATCGGCCCCGCCATCGGGAAAATCCACCCGCCCCAGGACGAGCAGGGGTCCATCATCGCCGTGATCGCCACGGACATCCCCCTCCCGGAGCGCCAGCTCCGCCGGGTCGCCCGCAGGGCGTCCGTGGGCATCACCAGGACCGGGGCCTTCATCGGCAGCGGCAGCGGGGAAATCGCCCTTGCCTTCACCACGGCGAACCGCTTCCGCCACCACGAAACGGCGCCCCTGGTCTCCCTCTCCATGCTCAACGAAAACCACATCAACCTCGCCTTCCGGGCCGCCGCCGAGGCCACGGAGGAAGCGGTGCTCAACTCCATGGTCCGTGCGGAACCCGTCTCCGGAAGGGACGGGCATATCAGGCACTCCCTGGCGGAGTACGCCCATCTCTTCGCCCGGCAGTGACGGGCTTCATCGAAAAGGAGAATGATCCCATGAACAGCGGAACGGACTTTCTGAGCCGGGCGGCGGAGTTCCACAGGAACTCCTTCGTGGCGGACGCCCACTTCGACCTCCTGCCCTTCGTGCTGGAAAAGCGGGAGGGGGGAGAGACGCGGGTCATCGAGCGGCACTACCTTCCCGGCCTCCGGGAGGCGGGGGTGGACCTGGTGGTGTCCTCCCTCTTCCTGAGCGGCCGGTACCTCCCCGAGATGGGCCTCCGCAGGTCTCTCGACTACATCAGCGCCCTCCACGCCGAAATGGAGGAAAGCCCGGGGCTCTTCTCCCTCTGCCGGAGCACCGGCGAGATCCGGGCGGCAAACGGACAGGGAGAGCTTGCCATCCTCCTCTCCTTCGAGGGGCTTGACCCCATAGGGAACGACCTCTCCCTCCTCAGGATTTTTTACGAGCTTGGCGTCCGGGGTGTGGGCATCACCTGGAGCAGGAGGAACTACGCCGCCGACGGGTGCTTCTTCGCCCCGGCGGAGGAGGGGCGGAAGGGGGGACTCACGGAATTCGGCGTCCGGGCCCTCCGGGAGGCCCTCCGCCTCGGAATGTACCTGGACATCAGCCACCTCAACGACGAAGGGGTTGAGGACGTCTTCGAACTCTTCGACTGCCCCCTCATGGCGTCCCACTCCAATTGCCGCTCCCTCGCCCCGGTGATGCGCAACCTCACCGACAGCCAGACGGCGCGGCTCGCAGAGCGGGGAGGCGTCCAGGGCATGAACTCCTGCAGCACCTTCGTCGCCGACCCGGACGAAAAGACCGTGGACGGGAAAGACCTGGCGGACCACGCCTGCCGCATTGCCGGCCTTGCCGGACCGGGGACCGTCTGCTTCGGCTTCGATTTCTGCGACGAGACCCGGGATTTCTCAGGTCCCGGCCCCTTCAGGGAATACGACTGCGTCAAGGGCTATCCCGGAAGCCTGTCCTTTACCGCCGAGCTGCTCTCCAGAGGCTGGAGCGAACAGGACCTCCGGGGCATCCTCGGGGAAAACCTCCTCGCCTTCCTCGGGCGCACCATCGGATAGAGAACAGGGGCGGCCCCGGGCGGGGCCGCCTTTTTTCGCGGGAGCCAGGCTCCCGGAAGGAGGCCCCTCATGAGAAAAATCGTTTCCGTGCTCGCTCTGCTCCTTTTCCTGCAGGTTTTCTGCCTGCCCGGGAGGGCGGAAGAAGGGAGCTGGGAAACGCTCCACCAGCACGCCCTCTCCCTCTACCAGTCCGGCATGTTCTCCGAGGCCGTCACCGAGGGACTGAAAGCCCTCGGCGAGGCGGAGAAAACAGCGGGCCCCGACTCCCCCGAGGCGGCGTCCACCCTCGGGCTTCTCGCCAACGCGTGGCACAGCCTCGGGCAGTATGACGAGGCAGGGCCGTACTACCTCCGGGCCCTGGCCATCCACGAGGCACGGAACGGGCCGAACCACCCGGATACCGCGTCCACCCTCAACAACCTCGCCCAGCTCCGCCACTTTCAGGCCAGGTACGCCGAATCCGAGGCTCTCTACAGGCGCGCCATTGAATCCTACGAAAAGGCCCTCGGGAAGGACGACCCGGCTCTTGCCACGCCGCTGAACAACCTCGCCGAGCTCTACCGGTCCCAGGGAAACGCCGCCGCCGCCGAACCCCTGTTCTTTCGGGCCATGGCGCTCTACGAGGAGCATTTCGGCCCGGACCACCCCAACGTGGCCATGTGCCTGAACAACCTGGCCCTTCTGTACCAGGACGGAGGCAGCCCCGACCAGGCGGAGTCCATGTTCCGCCGCGCCCTCGCCGTCTTCGAGACCCTCGGCCCCGAGCACCCCTACGTGGCGGCTTCGCTGAACAACCTGGCCCTCCTGCTCTTCGGGCAGCAAAAGACCGCAGCGGCGGAGCCCCTGTTCATACGTGCCCTGGGCATCTATGAAAAGAATTTCGGGGAGGGGCACCCATCGGTGGCATCGGTGATCCACAACCTGGGGGAACTGAACCGGGCAAAAGGGGACGCAAAACAGTCGGAAGCCTATTTCAGAAGGGCCCTTGCCATCAAGGAGCGGTATCTCGGTCCCGACCATCCCTCCGTGGCCGGCACCCTGGA
>CAZJAR010000130.1:0-4840 GCA_964543785.1 uncultured Synergistaceae bacterium
GGTTATGCCGAGCATCTCCACCAGGTCGTCGTTGGAGGACTCCCCGGCTTCGCCCCCGTCAACCAGGGCATTGAGGGCTGCAAGGCCGATGGATGCCTCCACGGGGTTGGGAGAGCGCAGCAGGGGAAGGGCCCGGTCGGCGGTCATTCCCGAGAGGCTTCCCGCATTGGGGAGCAGTGAGCAGGTGCTTTTCCCGAGGCGGTGCCGCAGCATGCAGGCCACTCCCGCCTTTTGGGTGTCCAGCTTCACGGCGGTGTACCCGAGTCCCGCCCGGATGTCCTCCAGGCGCTGCCCGCTGAAAAGAGAAAGCCCGCGGTCAATGAGCGTTTCGATGATGGGTTTCATGGTGTGTCCTTCTTTCCGGATGATTGGGGCAAAATGGAAAACCGGCCCTATTCTAGCCCTCTTCAGTCTGTTCCGCCACCCGCCAGGCGCCCGGGTATTCGGGAAGGTCCCTGTATTTTACCAACAAGAGTACGAATATGCACAAAGAGAAACGGGCACTTCCGGCAGAGAGGCGTTTTTGACCAAAAGATTGTGGAAAAGAAACACGGCGTTTCCGGGGGATGTCCCGAAAACGCCGTGTTGTCTACCGGCTCCTTGCCCTGACAGCTTCACAGCCATCGGGCTGAAGGGCGTTTCCGGCGTTCACGCCGGAAAGCCAGGGAAGAAGCAGGATTCTTCTACTTCCTCACCGCAAGCCCCCGGTCCTCTTCGTTCACCTTGAACCGGGACACGGCCTGCTGCATGGCATTGCTCAGACTCACAAGCTGCTCGGAGGAAGCGGCTATGGCTTCCACCGCCTTTGTCTGCTCCTGCATCGAACTGTTCACGCTGGATATCTGCGCTGCGATCTCAATGCTTGACTTCGATACGCTGTCCATGCCTGCAGTCATCTCCTGGGCGCTTGCGGACTGCTCTTCGACGGTGGCGGCTATGGTCTGGATGTTCTCCGTCACGTTGTTCATCCGGTTCACGACATCGTCGATCACTCCGCTTGTCTCAGAGGCCTTCGCGACGAGTTCCTTCAGGATTTTGGACGACCCTTCGGAATCCCTCAGCGCACTCTCCGTGCGGGATGTGATCTCGGAAATCAGTTTTCCGACCTCTCCGGCGGACCGGTTGGACTCCTCCGCGAGTTTCCTGACCTCCTCCGCCACGACCGCGAAGCCGCGCCCCGCTTCTCCGGCACGGGCAGCCTCGATCGCCGCATTCAGCGCCAGGAGGTTGGTCTGGTCCGCTATCTGGGTGATGGTGGCAACAAACCCGGAGATGTTTTTCACCGTTCCGGCGAGGTTCTCCACGGCGTTTCCGACCTGTTCTCCGGCTTTTGCCGTCTGGGTGATCATGGAAGCCATTTCCTGGACGGATTCTCCGCCCTTCTGGGCTGCCTCCGCGATCTGCGCTGCCCCTTCGCCGGCTTCTGAAGCGGCCTTCGCGGCAGCCTGCGCTCCGGCGGCGACCTCCTCGACCCCGGCGTTCGTCTCCTGTGCGGCGGCGGCGGCGCTTTCCGTCTGCTCATTCGTACGCTCGGCGATGGCCATGACTTCCTCGATGGACGCCGTTGATTCCTCGGCGGCGGCGCTCAGGTCTTCGGAACGCGCCAGCACCTGCCTGGAATTCTCCATGATCTCGCGGATGGCCCCGGAAACGAGGGTGATCATGGAGTTCACCGCACCGACAAGCGTCTTGATCTCTTTCATGTTGCTTTTCAGCTCGAGGGTCGAGGTAAGGTCTCCCCCGGCAACTGCATCCATTTTTTCGGCAACCGCCCGCACGGGATTGGCGATGCTGTTCGCCAGCCACAGCGAGACGGCGATGATGAGCAGCGCGACTATCGCGACGGAAATCAGAATCGCTGTCTGGATGGCCCGCACCGGCCCGAGGAACTCTTCGGTCGGCGTGGTGACGGCAGCTAGCCAGCCGGTGTAGGGAACGGGAACATAGGCATTCATCTGGTCCCTGCCGTTGAAGAAATACTCTATCCTGCCTCTGTTTCCCTTCAGGCCGTCACGCATTCCCTGCGCAAGTTCGGGAGCGACCTTGTCGCTCTCTATCGACGGATTCAGCGTTCCGACAAATTCCTGGACACGGTGGGCTATGATGACGCCTGTATGCTCCAGCAGGTAGGCGTACCCGCTCTGCCCCCAGACCACCGAAGAAGCTATTTTGGAGAGGTTTTCCATTACATTTCCGGCTACCAGGACACCGACAACTTCACCGCTTTTCATGATGGGAGACGCGTAGAAAAAGGTGAGGGCGCCGGTTTTCCTGTTCACTGCGGGCTGGGAGACAACGGTTTTCTTCTCCTTGACCGCTTTCTGGAAATATTCCCTGTCCTTGATGTTCACCTGCTGGGGGCCGAGCTTGGCATCAGATGTGCCGCCGTCCAGGCCCGCTATGAAAATGTCCGAAAAACTGTACTGGTCGTACAGGGGTACGAGCGCCTTCTGCTGTTCCTCCAGTATCATCGAACTGACGGAGTCCTGGCGGGCCAGAATCTCGAGAACCTTTGCCCGCTCCAGAATGTAGTTTTCGACATTCGTTGAGAGTGCCAGCGCGCTGGCCTCTCCTTCTTTCCATGCGCTGTCAATGATGGCCTGGCGGGCCCGCGTCAGCGAGATCAGCCCCACGGCGCCCACTCCTGCGATGGCCACAATAAGAAAAACGGAAATAAGTCGTGCCCTAAGCGTATTCATGCAATATCCTCCTTGTCGGAATTCGGGCAGAAGAGAACCCCCCCTGCCGTGAGCCGGTTCATTCAAAAGCGCGTTCCGGTTTCATGCTTTCATTCTTTGTGTTCCTGGGGAAAAAGCATCGCTCCTTTTATAAAATGTTTTTTACCATGTGTTCTTTATATTATCGGATACAACTGTCTGTGTCTTAAAACAGGGAATATTGCGAAATATGATCCGCGTCTACTGTGCAAAGCTTTCGCGGCCTTCGGTGATATTCAGGGTCGTCTGCGGCTCCTTCGCTCCTCTTGAGTGCGGGAGCGCGGTACTTCGAAGGGTGCCGAAAATGCTACCCCAGCCTATAAAGAAATTCAAGCCGAATGAGCGCGGACAAAAATAATTTTTATGGAAAAAATGGACAGAAACTCCTCAAGGAAGAAGTACGCGGTGCCGTATTCCGAAAAATAACTTTGCACATCGAAAAAAACTCGCACGGAATTGTTCGGAGGAGAGGTGACCCCAGAAAACAAAAGAATGCAGCGGTCTGTTTTTTGGGATTGCTTCGTCTTTTTTTCGATTTCCGGGGCCTATCCCCTGGCGGCTGCTGCCACCTGGGCCAATTTGCACTTTCTTTCTGAAACTTTTGTCACGGGGGAAATGATGCTAAACTTCAGGTTGGATGCAGTTCAGGATGCTATACTAAGTATGCGTGGAAATTCATCGGCCGGGGGCCTTTATGTTTGATACCTTCGTATTCCGACTTCCTGTCTGGGATCTTGCAACATTCTGCGGCCGGATTGCCGAAGATGTGGTTTCCCCAAAGGGCGCCCTTCTTTTGCCGAAGGGCGCCGATTTTTCAATGATGGAATCCCTGAACCGCAGAAACCTGGCGACCACCCTCGCAAGGCAGGGTGTTTCGCGCGTCGCCGTCCAGGAAAAGGCGGAACACTCCCTCGACGAGATTCTGAACATATTCCGCGGAGGGTGCCGCCCTTCAGCTTCCGATGACAAAAAACTCTTCGAAAATACCCTCCAGTTTGTGACAAGCTACTGCAAGGACGTCCTCTTCGGCTCGCCGGGCAACATTCACGTTTTTCCCCTGCTGCGCATCGGGCGGTTTCTCGCCGAGTCGGTGGCCGCCAACCCCGGGATATTGCTGTGCCTCGTTCGGGAGCGGCCGAGGGACTATTTCCTCCTCTCCCACTCCCTCAGCGTGGGGCTGCTCTGCGCCTTTCTGGCCCACCGTCTTTTCCCGGAGCAGACGGGGGTAATAGCTTCCGCTGCCGTGGGCGGGCTTCTTCATGACATCGGCAAGCAGTACGTCCCGGATGGTATACTGAACAAGCCGGGGCGACTGACGGAAGGCGAGTTCGCCCTCATCAGGAGGCACCCGGAGGTGGGGGAGGCCCTGCTGAAAAGGGCGGGCGTCGGTGACACCGTGATTTTGAAAATGGTGAGGCACCACCACGAGAAGATGAACGGCTCCGGCTACCCCGATGGCCTGGAAGGGAGAGCAATACCTGTGGCCGCAAGGATTTCAGCGGTGGCTGACGCCTACGATGCCATCACGTCGGAGCGGTCATACAAAAAGCGTCTGCCCGGGTACAAGGGAATTTCGGAGATCATCGCGAGCGCAGGGAACCACCTCGATCCGTTGGTGGTTCGGACCTTCGTCAACGCCTTCGGCATGTACCCCCCCGGGACGGAAGTTGAGCTCTCCGACGGCAGGTGCGGCGTGGTGGCCGCTCCCGGCGAACGGAGCATCCTGAAGCCGAGGGTCTGCCTCCGGACCGGCAGGGACGGAAACCATTACCCCCATCCCGTGCTGGTGGACCTGGCGACGGAAAAGAACCTGTTCATCCAGAGGTGCATCTCTCCGGCCGGGCAGGCGGAGATCTGCTGAAAAACCGGACCGGCGGATTTTTCATTTTCGGAAACAGCAAAAAGAAAGATGCGGATACAACCCGCAGAGATTTCCGGATGCAATGGGACCTCGCGGTGGCGAACCGGACAGGCGGCTCCCCAGAATATGGCGGTCCGTGAAGGAGAGAAAGCGATGCCTTCCAAAACAATTTCCGAAAAAAACTCCCCGTGTCCGTACTACTTTCCCGAACACCTGCGAAAAGCCCTCTCCGCCATCCCGGACTATCCGGTCACTTCCATCG
>CAZJAR010000131.1:0-3731 GCA_964543785.1 uncultured Synergistaceae bacterium
ATTCGGCCTCAGCGTCGACAACGAACACCCGCACCCGCCCCATCTCCCCTCCCGAGGAGAGGCAGTTCACCGGCCGGGCAACGGCTGCCCTTGACGCCCTCGACCTCCAGTGGTTCCGGAACGCCCTCCCCGGAGGACGGACACCCGAGGAATTCCTGGGAGAAAGCCTGGAGGACCTCCCCCGGGTGCTGAACACCTATTCCCCGGCCACAACGGCGGGGTTCGCCTTCTCCCTGGCGAATATCCTGGAAAGCCGGGGTCTGGACCCCGAAGAGCTGCTCGCGGCGGCGGCTGACCGGGATTACTTCGTCCCCGTCACCGGACGGCTGAAGGCCGTGTGCCTTCCCCCGGCGAGGGAGGCGGCGGAAATCTGGCTGGGCACGGTTCTTCCGGGGCTGCCCGCAGAACTGCCCGGAGGAGGAGCCTACAAAGAGAAGCTCGCCGCGTTCCGGAACACCTGGAGAGGCACGTCTCCCGAAGCCCTTGACGCGGAGGGGGCTCTTTCCTTCGCCTCGGAGCTGTACGGGTGCCTTCTGAAAAGCCTCACCGGAGCGAACGGAAGCGCCGCAAAGGAAGCGGCGGAACTGGCGGGGTGCCGGTCCCTGAAAGAGCACAGGGAGCGGTTCGCCTTCCTGTGGAAGGGACTGGCCTTCCTCGGCACGGGGGAGGAACCCCTTCATTTCCGCCTCCGGGGCATCCTCCTCAGGCTGACGGCCATGCTGTGGTGCTGCTGCCGGGAGTTCCGCCGCCGGCGGGGCCTTCTCTCCTTCGACGACATGATCCGCCTCGCCGCCGAAGCGGCGGCGGGAGAAGGCGGACGGCAGGTCCGCACCTACCGGGAGATCCTGGTGGACGAGTTCCAGGACACCAACCCCCTCCAGGACGCCCTCATCCGGTCCGTGGCGGGCGAGGATAGCAGGATGTTCCTGGTAGGGGACCTGAAACAGTCCATCTACCGTTTCCGCCACGCCGACCCCACCCTCTTCGGCAGCCTGATTCTGCGCCAGGGGGAAGGGGACAGGTACATCCCCCTCCAGGCGAGCTTCCGCACCCGGTCCTCCCTGCTGGAAAGGATAAACGGGATCTTCGGCCATATCTGGCGGAACGGCCTTTCCTCCTCCCTGCCCCAGGAGTACGAGGCACTGGTCTTTCCCGGCGGTCCGGAGCAGGCAAAGCTGCGGGAGGACACCGCCCTTCCCCCGCTGGACACGGTCATCCGGTACGCCCGGCCCCTGGAGGACGACGAAGGGAAGAAGAAGACGGAATCCACGGGCAAGGTGCGGGTGAGGGTGGCCCGGGGCCTCGCCGCGAAGCTGGCGGCTTTTCGCGGGATGGACGTGTGGGACAAGAAAGAAGGGCGCATGCGGCCCGCCCGGTGGAAGGACATGGCTGTCCTCGTACCGGCCCGGACGTCCTTTCCCGCACTGGAGATGGTGTTCCGGTCCGAGGCGGCCATCCCGGCGGCCTTCGAGAAGGGAAAGGAATACTTCAACCGGGGGGAGATCGAAGACCTTGCCGCCGCCATCCGGACCATCGCTTTTCCGGAGGACCGGGGGGCCCTGCCGGCCTTTCTCTGCACCCCCTTCTCCGGGCTCTCCCTGGAGGAGGCCTACGCCCTCCTCCCCTGCGGGGAAGACTTCCCGGCGCGCCATCCCGGGGCGGCGGCCCGGCTGGAAGCGTTCCGGGCGGAGGCGAGATACAGCGGGCTGTTCGCCGCCCTCTGCTCCCTTCTCCGGGACCATTCGTACCTCCGGTCTTACCCCGCGTGGAACCGCCGGAACGTCCTGGCCAACCTCCGGCAGGCCCTGGACCTGGTTCGGGAGTACGAGGCCGTCTTCGGCCCGGACCCGGCCGGGTGTGCCGGCTATTTCTCCTCCCTGCGGTCCGGGCAGGGGACCGTGACGGAGACGTCGCCCCTGGGGGACGAGGAAGACGTGGTGCGGGTGATGACCGTCCACAGCGCCAAGGGACTGGAGTTCCCCATCGTGGCCGTGGCGGACCTGAACAAGGCTCCCGGGGGAAGGGGCGGAAAGGGTGAATCCCTGGTCGCGTCCCCCCTGCTGGGGGCGGGTGCGTCTTCTTACCCTAGAGAATGGACGGACGGCGGAGAGGAAATCGAATCCGCCACGGGGAAGCTGGCATCCTTCCTCGAAAAGACGGAAGTGGAGGAAGAATGGCAGCGCCTCTTCTACGTGGCCTGTACCCGGGCCATGGACTGCCTTATCCTCTGCTCGCCCTGCGGGCTGGACAAGGACGGCTCCCCCTCCCCGAAGGAAGGGTCGTGGCTCTCCCTGACCGGCGAAGACTTCCTCCCCGTTCCCGTCGCCGCCGAAGACGATCCTCGAAAGATCCGTGGGAAGACGGAGGATGGGTCCGGCGAGATTCAGGCCGTTCGGTGGATCCCCTCGCCCCCCCTTGCGGACCTGCGGTACGAACGGCTCAGCGCCACATCCTACGCCCTCTTCTCCTGGTGCCCCGCGGCATGGCGCATGAAATTCCGCCAGGGCCTCGAACTCGCCTGGGAGCTTCCTTCCTCGGAAGAGTTCGGCGGGGCCGACCTCGGCTCCCTCGCCCACTGGGTCCTCGCCCGGTGGGACTTCACTGTCCCCGGCCTGGAACGGTATCTCGGCGAAGCCCTCCCTCCCCGCCTTCCGCCCCGCCTTCGCGCCGCCTGGAACGACAGCGCCGGACGGGCGGCCCTCCGGGGATGGCTCACCGTCACGGCCGAAGGGGCGGCGGGGAGAAAACTTGCCGCCCTCGCCGCCGACGGCAGCCTGGATCGGGAGATCCCCTTCCGGATGCCCCTCATGGAGGGGCCGCTGCTCACCGGGGCCATGGACGCCCTCTGGCGGGAAGATGGCCGGGTGTTCATCCGGGACTACAAGATCACGGCAGGGGACGAAAGCCTCAATGCCGGGGAGCAGCCGTCGTGGAAGTTCCTTTACGATGCCCAGCTTCTTTTCTACGGCTGTGCTGCCCGGGCCGTCTACGGGGAGGCGGAGACGGACATCCGCCTCATCCGCCTGCGGACGGGGGAAGAAGGCGAACCAGTGGTGCCGGAAGGCTCATGGCAGGAGGTGGAGGAGGATATCCGCTCCACGGCCCTCCGGGCCGCCCAGGGTCCCTTCCCTCCCCGGACCGACCGGTGCCGGAGGTGCTTCTACCGCATGGACTGCCCTTTCAGGGGAGCAACATCCTGAACGAAAAAAAGCCGGGGGAATATTGTCATCCTGTGCGACAGCGATCGCGTGGCATCCCCGGGGTGGGGAAAGATCTGTTTTTCTCTTTTTAGTCTCCCAAAACCAGATTCTTCGCCCGAAAAACCAGGGCTCAGAATGACAACCCACGATCCTTCGGCGATGAGGCCGCCTCAGGATGACAAACAGAAGCAGTCCGGAAAGTAGAAGGGCGGTTCTTCCTTTTCCGGAGAACCGCCCTTCGCTTGCCCGTTCAGCGGGAAGGATCTCCCGCCCGCCCTGTTGCTGTGCTTGTCCACCCGCACGGCGGACCGGGAACGAACAAGGGATTCCTGTCGGAAAGGCCTGTCCCGCAGGTCCTGCCGGGGAGGATTAAAACTCCGTCTCCATGCGCAGGATCGCCCAGGTATCCTTTCCATTAAATTTGTGAGGTTTCGCCAGGGCCGTGAATTTTCCGAGGATATCGTTCTTGTCTTCTGTATTGTAGATCTCCCCCCGCATGACGATGCGGCCTTCGGAATCCCGGACCGCCTC
>CAZJAR010000131.1:3741-4773 GCA_964543785.1 uncultured Synergistaceae bacterium
GGCCTCGCCGTCCGCCCCTTCGAAGTGATAGTACGTGCCGTCATAGTAAAAGGGGAGGTCCGACTCGGTGACGCTGGCGAGTTTTTTATAGTCCACGCCGAAGTACTTCTTTATGCTCTCCGTGACGTACTTGCCTTCGATGACGAGGGATCCCCACTCGCAGTCCTTTTTCTTGCACCGGGCGATGCGGCTCTTGTAGTTGTTGATATAGTTGTGCCAGATGCCGAAGCGGATCATGTCGTCAGGTTCATCTTCGTTCGTGAGGACTTCCGCGTCGAAGTCCATGAAACCGAGTTCGGTGAAGTTCGACAGGAAGGTGCTCATCTTTTTCAGCTCGGCGCCGGAAAATCCCTTTGCCCCCCCGAAGGCGGCGCAGGAAAACGCGAACAGCGAGAGCACTGTCAGAAACATAACGGTTTTTTTCATCTCAGTCATCCCTTTCAGAGAATGAATTTCGTTTCCATTTCAGGGGGGAGTACACTATCCCCACAGCCCATTAGTCAATGGAGGCTATAAAATAAAGCGCCGCAGCCGCGTAAACCAGTACGGCTATGCTGAGGCAGGCTGACGCGGCGGCAAGAAAGAAGCGCATCCTGCCCCCCGAAGCAAACGCACCCCTGAAGAGAAAGCCGGAAGCGCAGGCAAACACAGGAAACAGGAGTACTGCGGCCCAAAGCGGCAAAACGCTTCCTCCCTTCAGCGGGAGTTCTTTTTCTCCCGATGGTACGTACCGTCGAAAGCCGCGCCGTATTCTTCAATGAAGGACTTCATCTCCTTCTCCGGAGAGGTGAGCACGGCGGTTTCACCGTCAAAGACCAGTTTCACCGAAACTTCATCGTTCCGGAGGTCGTCCACGATCATGCTGTTTCCTTCAAGTTTTCCCAGGCCGTCGAGTTCGCCCGCAAGGTCCGGGGTCTCCTTCATGGCCACCAGGAAGTAGACAGAATAGACGTCCTTTTCGTCGCTCTCCATGATGGTCATGTATCCTTCGGCATCGCCGCTCTTCAGGCGGTAATACCCCTGGATCCCCTT
>CAZJAR010000132.1:0-4578 GCA_964543785.1 uncultured Synergistaceae bacterium
GGCGACGTGAGGATCGAGGTCCGGGTGGGATCCTCAGAGGCGGGGGCGACGCCCACCACGGGAAGCCACCATCCCTTCCGGAGCCGGGCCCTGAGGGTGTACGAGCCCTTCCGCCACAGGCATCTCGCCGAGATCCTCCAGGAGCTGAACCTCTCCGAGGAAGGAGTGACCCTGACCATGACGGCGGTGGAGATGATCCGGGGCGTCCAGATGATCGCCTACGTGAACCTCTCCCGCAGGGTAAAGGAAGCGGAACTGTGGAAGGCCTACAGGAGCGCCTATTCGGGAGAGCCCTTTGTCTCCCTCTGCCCCGCCAGGCCGTCCCATCTCCGTCTGCC
Organism: uncultured Synergistaceae bacterium; assembly: GCA_964543785.1. Taxonomy (GTDB): domain Bacteria; phylum Synergistota; class Synergistia; order Synergistales; family Aminobacteriaceae; genus Aminivibrio. The sequence continues at coordinate 339 of CAZJAR010000132.1, forward strand.
CGAACCGAAGCTCGTCACGGGCAGCAACCAGGCCCTCACCGGCTTCACCCTTCACGAGGACGGCACGAGGCTCGTGGTGGTGACTGCCATCGACAACCTTATGAAAGGGGCCGCGGGAAGCGCGGTCCAGTCCGCGAACCTTCTGCTTGGACTGGACGAGACTGCCGGGCTCGGAATGCTGCCGGTCTACCCGGCATAACGACTGCGGGAGGAATGACCATGAATCGCCGGATACAGCGGGGCGTCGTCAAAATAGGGGGAGCAAGGGGTAATGTTTTCCTCTCCCTCCTCGAGGAGATAAAGGAACGAATGGAGCGGGGCGAACAGTGGGTCCTTGCCCACGGGGCCAGTTCCATGATGGAGGATCTTTCCCGGGCCGCCGGGACGGAACCCCTCTACGTCACAAGCCCCGGAGGTTTCAGAAGCCGTTTCGTGAGCGAGGGCGAGCTGGCCCTCTTCGAAGCAGCCTGCTGCCGGTTTTCCGTCCGGCTTGCGGAAACCCTGGGGAAAATGGGAATCCATGCCGTTCCTCTCTACCCCCCCGCTTCGAAGGGTGCGGCGGCGAAGCGGAAGGACGCCCTCCGCTCCGTGGAGGACGGCAAGGTCCGCATCCTGCGGGGAAACTACAGCGGCTCCATCGTGTCCTTTGACCCCGGGGACATCCATGCCGTATGGGAAATGGGCGGCCTGCCCCTCCTTCCTCCCCTCGCGGCGGACGACTCGGAAAGCGGGCGGATTCTCAACGTGGACGGCGACCGCCTCGCCGCCGCCGCCGCCGCCGCCGTTGGAGCGGATGTCCTGGCAATCCTGAGCAACGTGCCGGGGCTGCTCCGGGATCCGGGGGATCCGGCGTCAAAAATAGACGAGGGGAACCTGGACGGATGGGACGACCTGGATCACTGCGCCAGGGGGAACATGAAGCGGAAGCTCCTGGCCGCCAGGGAAGCCCTTGAAGGGGGCGCCGGGGCCGTGGTGATAGCCGACAGCCGGGCGTCGTCGCCGGTGGAATCGGGCCTGTCCGGAGGAGGAACCCTGCTGTGTCGGGGATCTATGGCAGCCGCGGGCTGACGGTCGTTTCCGGGACGGGAGCCACCGTCCGGGACGACCGGGGAAAAGAATACCTGGACTTCTACTGCGGGAGCGGAGCGGCACTCTTCGGCCACTGCCATCCTGTGCTCGTGGAGGCCCTGCGAAAAGCGGCCGGGTCCCCCTGGACAGTGGGACTTGGAATGGGCTCCCCGGCCCGGAATGCCTTCCGCAGGCGCATTACGGAGGAACTGCCGGGGCATGCCGTCTTTTTCTGCAACAGCGGCACCGAATCGGTGGAGGCGGCCCTCAAGCTGGCCCTTTCCCTCCGTCCGGACAGAAAGAAGGTGCTTGCCCTGCGGCGGGCCTTTCACGGGCGGACCCTGGGGGCCCTTTCCCTCACCTTCAACCCCCAGTACCGGAAAGACTGGACCCGTATTCTCGCTCCGGTGACCCACGTCAAGCCTGAGGAGCTCCCCTGTGCGGTGGACAGTGAAACGGCGGCGGTCTTCGTGGAGCCAGTCCAGGGAGAGGGCGGAGTCTATCCTCTTGCACCGGAACTGGGCGCCCGGATAACGGAAGCCTGCCGGGAAGCCGGGGCCCTCCTCGTCTGCGATGAAATCCAGAGCGGGTGGGGACGATGCGGCAATTTCACCGCCTCTCCCGGCGCGGGGCTCGATCCCGACATTATCTGCTTCGCCAAGGGTGTCGCGGGGGGCCTGCCTGCGGGACTGACCCTGTGGAAACGGGAGCTGGGTGATTTTCCCCCATCGGGACACGGCTCCACCTACGGAGGGGCCCCCCTCGCCTCTGCGCTGGCGGACGCTTCGCTGAAGCTGCTGAAGGACGAAGGATACCCTGCGAAGGCAGACGCTCTGGGAAGCTACTTCCGGAACCTCCTTTCGGCAATCGGCTCCCCCCTCGTCGCGGAGGTCCGGGGACGGGGGCTCCTCAACGGAGTGGAGCTCCGTGGAAAGGCCGTTCCCGTGGTGAAGCGCCTCCAGGAAAAAGGGCTCCTGGCTCTTCCCGCAGGACCGTCGGTGGTCCGGTTCCTTGCCCCCTTCACCGCTGAAAGGGAAGATTTCGACCGGGCGGCGGCCCTCTTTGCCGAAACCCTGGAGGAGGGAGCGGAATGACCGCCCCGGTGTCCGTTCTTTCCCGGCTGGTGTCCATTCCGAGCACGAGCGGCCGGGAGGAGGCCGCCTGCTCCTATCTCGCGGACGTACTGCCCTCCCTCGGGTGGGAGCGGGTCGAGACGGACGGCTCGGGGAGCGTGGTGGCCCGGCGGGGCCTGGGATCGAGGGAACTTGTGCTCCTGGGGCACATCGACACCGTGCCCGGAGGCCCGGAACACCGCCTTGAAGGGGACATTCTCTGGGGAAGGGGAACGGTGGACGCCAAGGGGCCCCTGTGCGCCTTCGCCGCCGCCGGAGGGCGGGTATCCCTCCCCCCTGACTGGGCCGTCACCCTCGTGGCCGCCACCGGGGAAGAGACCGACTCCCGGGGAGCCCTCCACCGGATTCCCAGGCACCATCCCGCCGCCTGCATCATCGGAGAACCCTCCGGAACGGACGGAGTGACCATCGGCTACCGGGGCAGCCTCCGGGCGGTGCTCGCCGCATCCGACGGAGGAGCCCACAGGAGCGGTGACGCAGGACCCATTACGGGAGTCCTCCGGTGCGCCGCCGACATCCTGGACCTGGTTGACAGCCTGGACGACCCGGCGCTGCCGGTCATCCGGCGCCCCTCCGGCGCCGTGGTCTCCATGGAGGGAAAGGAACAGGGAGAACGGTCAGGAACAGCGGAGCTCGACATCCGCCTTCCCGAGGGCAGCAGCCCCGGGAAGTGGATGGAGTTCCTCCGGGAGGCCGCTGGAAGGCGGGGCGTGTCCATATCGTTCCGCGGCGTGACGCCGCCCCACGTGGAGGACAAGAACAACCCCGTGGCCCGGGCCCTCCGCCTGGCCATCAGGAAAAACGGAAATATCCCCCGGATCCTTGCCAAGGGGGGCACGGCGGACTTCAACCTCGCGTCGGCGTGGAACTGCCCCATGGCAGCCTACGGCCCAGGCGACAGCAGGCTGGACCACACGTCGGAGGAGCGCATCTCCCTCGCCGATTTTCATGCCTCCCTGGCGATCCTCGACGAAGCCCTTCCCCTCATAATGGCAGGATAAAAAAACCGGAGGGGCTTTCGCTCCCTCCGGTTCCTTAGTTCCGGAAATGCGGATCAGAACACCGCGTAGTCGGCGTCCTTCGGGTCAGCGATAAACATGTGCCCCGGCGCGTGGGTGATGCAGAAGGGGGGCTTCACCGCCATGATGGCGGCCTGGGGCGTGCAGCCGCATGCCCAGAAGACGGGCACCTCTCCCGGGTTGATGTCCACGGGGTCACCCATGTCGGGTTTATTCACGTCCTGTATTCCGATGAGAGACGGGTCGCCTATGTGGACGGGAGCACCGTGGACCGCCGGGAAGCGTCCCGTGCACAGGACCGCCTTGGGGACCTGGGCGGCGGGAATGGGGCGCATGCTCACCACCATGGGGCCCTTCAGGGCTCCGGCGGGGGCGCACTGGATGTTGGTGATGTACATGGGGACGTTCCGGTTCTGCTCGATGTGGCGCACCGGAATGCCGGCCTCGAGCAGGGCTCCTTCAAAGGAGAAGGAGCACCCCAGGAGAAATCCCACCAGGTCGTCCCTCCAGTACTTCTTCACGTCCGTGGGCTCTTCCGTGCACTCGCCATTCACCCATACCCGATACCTGGGCAGATCTGTGGAGAGATCGGCTCCCGGAGCAACGATCTTCGGCTCGGGATTTCCCGGCTCGGTGACGTCGAGGATGGGACAGGGTTTGGGGTTTCTCTGGGCAAAAACGAGGAAATCGTAGGCCAGGTCCCTGGGAAGGATCACCAGGTTTCCCTGGACGTGCCCCTTGCACATGCCCGGTGTGGGGAGGGTCCACTTTCCCTCCCTGATCATCTGCCGGACTTCCCTGGGGGAAACGCCGGCGTAGTCGAAGGCTTTCATCCCTTCAGCACCTCCCGTATTTTTCTCACTTCCACCCCGTTCTCCTCAAGGGTTTTCCTGATATGACGGGCCATCTGCACCGCTGCGGGGTTGTCGCCATGGAGGCAGATGGAGTGGGCCGTGAGGTGGATGTCCTTTCCTTCCGCAGAACGGATGACTCCTTCCTTTACGAGGCGCACCATCCGCT
>CAZJAR010000133.1:0-4513 GCA_964543785.1 uncultured Synergistaceae bacterium
GCCCGGACGGTGAAGGGCAAGGGCGTATCCTTCGCCGAGAACACCCACGCCTACCACAATAACCTGCTGACGAAGGAACAGCAGGAACAGGCCGTGCGCGAAATACTCGCCATGTGAGGAGGACGGGAACAATGTTGATGAACCTTCGGACTGCCTACGGCGAAGAACTCCTCGCCCTTGCGAAAGAAAATCCCAGGGTCGTGGCCCTGGACGCCGACCTCTGCGGCTCCACCCAGTCGGTGGTGATCGAGAAGAACTTCCCCGAGCGGTACTTCGAGATGGGCATCGGCGAGCAGAACATGATCTCCGTGGCGGCGGGCCTTTCCCTCACCGGCAAGATCCCCTTCGCCCACTCCTTCGCCGTCTTCGCCTCGGGACGGCCTTTCGATCAGATCCGACAGAGCGTCTGCCTGCCGAAGCTCAACGTGAAGATCGTAGGCTCGAGCTGCGGCCTCTCCGACTTCGGCGACGGCGCCACCCACCAGTCCTTCGAGGACCTGGCCACCATGAGGGTCCTTCCCGGAATGACCGTCCTCTGCCCCGCCGATGCCGTGGAGACGAGATGGGCCGTCCGGGAGGCGGCGGCCATCGACGGGCCTGTCTATATCCGTCTGAACCGGAACGACCTTCCCGTTCTCTTTGACGAGAACACTCCCTTCGCCACGGGCAAGCCGCTGGTGGTGAAGGAGGGAGCCCAGGTCGCCCTCATCGGAACGGGCACCATGACCGCCATAGCGATGGAAGCTGCCGACCTTCTGGAAAAGAAGGGCATCTCCGCACGGGTTGTCCACCTCGGAACCATCAAGCCTCTCGACACCGCCGCTCTCGCGAAGGCTGTAAACGGCGTCAAGGGCATCGTCACCTGCGAAGAGCACAGCATCTACGGCGGACTTGGTTCAGCAGTGGCGGAAGCCCTGTGCTCCGCTCCCCTTCCCATGCGCATCGTCGGCATCCAGGACAGGTACGGTCAGTCGGCGGTCTGCTACGATGAACTCCTCGTGCATTACGGCCTGACGAAGGAAGCTATTGCCGAAGCCGCCGAAAAGCTGCTGTAAGATACGACAGACAAGGAAATCAAAATCAACGGGAGGGATTCCAATGCAGAACATCGGATTCATCGGTCTCGGGATCATGGGCAAACCCATGGCGAAGAACCTTCTGAAAGCAGGAAAATCACTGATAGTGTACGACATCGTTCCCACAGCCGTGGAAGAGCTCGTCTCGGCCGGCGCCCAAAAGGGAGCGAGCCCGAAAGACGTGGCTGCACGGAGCGACCTGGTCATCACCATGCTGCCCAACTCTCCCCACGTGAAGGAAGCCGTCTGCGGCAAAAACGGCATCCTCGAAGGGGCCAAAAAAGGACAGCTTATAGTCGATATGAGCTCCATCGCACCATTGGTAAGCCGTGAACTCGGCGCGCTCCTCGCCGAAAAAGGAGCGGAGATGCTCGATGCCCCCGTCAGCGGCGGCCAGGAAAAAGCAGAGAAGGGAACCCTCGCCATCATGGTGGGAGGAAGCGAAGGATCCTATGAAAAAGTGAAGGACATCCTCGCCTTCATGGGCAAGAGCACCCTCGTGGGCGACCTCGGCGCCGGGCAGACCACCAAGCTGGTCAACCAGAGCATCGTGGCCGTGAACATCGCCGCCGTCGCCGAAGGCATGGCTTTCGCGAAAAAGGCGGGAGTGGACCCGGAAAAGGTGTTCAACGCCATCCGCGGCGGTCTCGCCGGCAGCCAGTGCATGGAGGACAAAGCCCCCCGCATGTTCGAGGGCAGATACAACCCGGGCTTCCGGATCAACCTCCACATCAAGGACCTCACCAATGTCCTCGAGACGAGCCGGTCGCTCCATCTGTCCATGCCCCTGACGGCCCAGCTCATGGAAATGTTCCAGAACCTGGCGGCAGACGGCAATGAAACCCTGGACCACGGAGCCCTGGGCCTCTTCTACGAGAAGCTCAACAGTCTTTCGCTGAAGAAATAAAGGTATCAGTCCGGAAGCCGCACCTCAGGGGAGCGGCACACTTGCCAAGAGGAGGGATGCCCCGGGAAGAGAGCCTGGTGATCCAGAAGGGTAGGCGGAATCCGTAAGCTTCTGTTCCACAGGTACCAATACCTGAAAAGAAGGAGTGGTCATTGTGAAGAAGTTCGCTTCCATTATCGCCATCGTCCTGATTGCGGGGCTCGCTCTCGGCGGCACCGCCCTGGCAGCAGACAAGATCTGGTCCAAGGGAACCCCGACAGTCATCGTCGGCTTCGGCGCCGGCGGCGGAACCGACACGTCAGTCCGTCCCATGATCGCACTCATGTCCAAGTACCTGAACGAGACCATCAACGTTGCCAACATGCCCGGCGCCGCCAGCGCGGTCGCTGCGGAGCACGTTCTCGGCCTTCCCGGCGACGGCTACACCATGTTTGCCACCGGCTCCGGATGCTTCGGCGGCTTCAAGATCAAGGAAACGTCCAATTCCGGCTGGGAAGAGTGGACGTCCTGGCATCCCTTCCAGGGTCCCGCAGCCATCCTCGTCGGCGCCAACAGCGACATGAAGACCTTTGACGACGTTGCGAAGGCTCTCAAGGAAGGCAAGATCAACATGGGAATCTCCGGCTTCGGCAACGGCCCTCACGTCATCATGCAGGCCATCGCGGAAGTTGCGGGCATCAACGAGATCAACTACGTCACCTTCGACGGTGACCGGAATGTTGCCACCGCCGTCCTGGCCGGTGAAGTTGAAGTGGGCATTGTGACCTTCTCCTCTGCCATCGACATGGCCCAGGCCGGAACAATCCGCGCCGTCACCGTCATGATGAAGGTCCCCATGAAGATCACCGACACCATCACCATTGATCCCATCGTCAAGGTTCTTCCCGGCAGCGACAAGATCCCCGACCTGAGCGAAACCTGGCCGATCTGCATCCGCCGCGACGCTCCCCAGGAGATCAAGGACAAGATTTCCGAGGCTTTCCACTGGGCCCTCAAACAGCCCGAAATTCTTGAATACACGAAGCAGAAGGGCCTGAACATCGTCGGACTCACCGGTGAGGAAGCCGACCGCTTCCTTTCCCTCCAGATCTCCGGTTACTCATGGGTGCTCTACAACGCGAAGATGGCGGAGAAATCCCCCGCCGACTTCAACATCCCCAAGCTCGCCGACTGGAACTGGGAGACAGAAAAGAAGAAGCTGAACAAATAACATGACTGGAAGAGTGCACAAGGGCTCCGGGGCGGACTACATCTCCGCCGTATGCCTGATCGTCTTCGGGGCGGCGTTTTCTGCCGCCGCCCTGAGGATGCGGGTGTTCAACAACTCCCTTCTCGTCTCCCCCGGGCTTTTTCCTCTCATTCTGGGAGGCGTGTTCATCCTTCTGGGCTTTCTCCTTCTCCGCTCCGCCGCAAAGCGGGGCGGAAAGGAACAGGCCCTCCATGTCCTCGGGAGGAATAACCTGAACGCTTTTTTCTCCTCGCCGAGAGTCAGAAAAGGAACCGTTCTGCTCCTCCTTGTCGTCGCGTATGTCGTGGCCGTGGGATTTATTCCGTTCCTCTGGGCAACAGCGGGGTATCTCATCGTCACCTTCCTCTACCTCAAGGCCATGAAGCTGCACTGGAGCATTCTCCTGGCCTTTGCGGCGGCCTGGGTGATCACCGCAGCCTTCCGGGATCTCTTCCGGATCCCCATGCCGTAAGAAAGGGAGGAGATCATGGAAATACTGCATCTTCTCGCGGATGAAGCAGCACAGGTCGGGGTCTCCCTCGTTGGAGCCCTCAACCCCACCATTCTCGGACTGATTTTCGGAGGAAGCCTCCTCGGCCTCCTGGTAGGAGCTATACCGGGCCTCACTGCCACCATGGCCCTGGCTCTTTTGATCAACCTCTCCTACGGCATGCCCCTGGAGAACGCCGTGGCCTTTCTTCTCGCAGTATACGTCGGAGCCGTCTCGGGAGGGCTCAACGCAGCCATCATGATCAACATCCCCGGCACTCCATCGGCGGCGGCCACCTGCCTCGACGGCTTCCCCCTGGCAAAGCAGGGCAAGGGCGGTCTGGCCATTGGCACGGGGCTCATCGCCTCCTTCGTGGGGACCCTCTTCAGCATCATGGTCATGATCTTCCTCTCACCCCTCATCTACAAGATCGCCCTGAGGTTCGGCCACTGGGAACTGTTCCTCCTGGCCCTCTTCGGCATCATGATCTGCGGCACCCTCTCCGCCGGAAAAGACCCTCTCAAGGGATGGATCGTGGGCTTCCTCGGCTTCGCAGCCGCCATGGTGGGCATGGAGCAGATCTTCGCCTACCCCCGTCTCTCTTTCGGCCTTCTGCAGCTTAAGGGCGGCATTCCGCTCATTCCCGCGCTCATCGGCGTCTTCGGCGTCTCCGAGTTCCTCGCCGTCCTCCAGGAGGAAGTAGCCTACAAGATCGAAGGAAAAGTCGGCAAGGTCATCCCGCCCATGAAAGAATTCGTTCCCCTCATCCCCTCGGCGATCCGCTCGGGAATCATCGGCGTCATCATCGGCGC
>CAZJAR010000134.1:0-3442 GCA_964543785.1 uncultured Synergistaceae bacterium
ATCCTCTCGGCCGTGATCTTCAACGCGCTGATCATCGTGCTCCTGATCCCGCTGGCCCTGCGCGGCGTGGCCTACCGGCCGGCCGGGGCGGCGCGCGTGCTGCGCGACAACCTCATCATCTACGGCGGAATATACGACAGAATGGTTGCCCAGCTCCAGAAGGAAGGGGGCTACCTTGCCACCGGGGAACAGAGGGAGATGCTGAAAAAAGCCATGTGGGACGACGAGGGGCACCGGATAGTGGATACCGTGGCCGTTTCCCCCCAGAAGCTCTGCAGGGCGGCCGGTTTCGAGATTCCCGAGGACAGGAAGTTCGTCATGGTGGTCGGGGATGGCATCGGCAAGGAGTACAAATTCTCCGGCGAAAAACTGACGACCCTGCTCGCCCTGTTCCGCTACGAGGGAGACTTCGAAAACGCCCTCAACATGATGGACGAGATCTACAAGGTCGGCGGCCGGGGACATTCCTGCGGCATATACAGCCACAACGATGACCATATCCACGCCCTCGCAATGAGAGCGCCGGTCACCAGGATCATGGTGCGGCAGCCCCAGTCCAAGGCCAATGCCGGAAGCGCCAACAACGGCATGCCCATGACGTCGAGCATGGGATGCGGCACCTGGGGCGGCAACCAGGTATCGGAGAACATCGCCCTGAAGCACTATATGAACAGCACATGGGTCGCCAAGCCCATTCTTGCCGATGCGCCCTCGGAGGAAGTCCTCTTCGGGGAGTTTTACGATCCGGCGAACAAGCGGGAAGGATGATCCGTCCCTCAGGGGTGCGGATGGGGACATTCCGCCCGGCACGGCCGGGATGGAAAACAGGGACATAAAGGAGGAAGATGTATGAAAAAAGCGGCAGTGTTCGGACTTTCGATTGTTCTGGTCTTTCTTCTCGCTTCGGCGGGAGCGGCGGCGTATCCTGAGAAGAACATCCAGGGGCTGATCATGTGGGGCGCCGGGGGCGGCACCGACAACTTCGCCCGGGCCATTACCCCCCTGGCGGAGCAGAAGCTTGGACAGACCATCATTCTCCAGAACAAAACCGGTGCCTCCGGGGCGGTCGCCACGACCCTCACGGTGAACTCCCCCGCCGACGGCTACACCCTGCTCTATGGTGCGGAAAACCCGGCCAATTACCGTGTTCTCGGCCTCTCCCCCCTGAGCTTCCATGACCTTCAGCCCATCGTCATCGCCGTGGAAGGCGCCGTGGTCATCTGCGTCAATCCCGACACCCCCTACAACACCATGCAGGAGCTTGTGGAGGCGGCGAAGGGCGAGAAGAAGATCCGCATGGCCACCTCCGGCGTGGGCGGTCTTCCCTACGTTGCGGGCGCCATGATGAAAAACATCCACGGAACGGACTTCAACTACATCCAGTTCGACGGCGACGGTCCCGGCGCCACTGCCGTCATGGGCGGCCACGCCGATGTCATGCCCCTGGCCCTTTCAACGTCGGTGGAGTACATCCGGGCCGGCCGGCTTCGCGGCCTCGCGGTGCTCACCACGAAGAGGGTTCCCCAGCTTCCCGACGTACCGGCCATCACGGAAATCTATCCCGAGTATGCCCAGTACCTTCCCTGGGGACCGTTCTACGGCGTCTTTGTGAAAAAGGGGACTCCGGACGATATCGTGACAAAGCTCAGCGACGCCTTCACCCAGGCCATGGCGGAGCCCCGGTTCGAGGAGTACGTGAAGAACTCCGGCGGCTTCAAAAACGGCGCTGTAGGCGGTGAAGCCGTGAAATTCCTGGAGAAGTTTGAATCCACAGCAAGCTGGCTGATCTACAACGCCGGGGGAGCGAAAAAATCCCCCGCCGAATTCAACATTCCTGAACCGAAAAAATAGTGCCCCGTCGTGTATAATCGGGGATGGGCCGGAACTTCCGTTTCGGCCCGTCCCCTCTTGTATTGAGGTTGGAATAGGGCAACCGCAACGGAAGGACGTGAATCACAGAGATGGAAGAATCCAGGGACTTTTCGGCTGAAGGAGCTGCGGGGGAAACGTCGGGAACCGTGAAGGATCTTTCGAAATACGTTCCCGAGGCGCGGAGAAAGCCGGGCGAGCTTGGTATAGCGGCCATTATGTTTCTGATTGGCGCTCTCGGCTATTACTTCGCCCTCGATATGACGAGCGGAGAATTTTCTTCGCCCTCGGTGTTCCCGAAGCTCGCCTCCACGCTGATCATGGCGTGCTCAGCCGTCAATTTTTTCAAAGCGCTGCGGAGGGAACAGCCGGAAGCGGCCGCATCCCTGACCGGGTATCTTCTCCCCATGGACGTGGTGGTTGTCGTGGTTCTGCTTGTGGCGTACTGCTTCGCGCTGCCAAGGCTTCATTTTGTGGCTTCATCCTATGCGTTCATGGTCATCGGCATGGTGTATCTGCAGAGAGGGAAGAACATCATCCGGGCGCTCCTGATATCAGCGCTCTCCCTCGCGGTCCTGGTGGCGGTCTTCCGCTACCTGTTCCTGGTCATACTGCCGTAAGGGGGCCCGGATATGGAACAAAACCTTCAGTATTTCCTCATACCTTTTCTGAGCTGGGAGATGATGATGCTCATCTGGGTGGGCGTTTTCGCCGGCATCTGGGTCGGCGCCATTCCCGGCCTGTCCGTGACCATGGCGGCGTCCCTGCTGATCTCCTTCACTTTTTCGTGGGACCTGAACAGTGCCCTCGCCCTGATCTGCGGCGTGTTCGTCGGCGGCGTCTACGGCGGCTCCATCACGGCCATCCTGCTCAACATTCCGGGAGCGCCGGCGGCGATCGCCACGGGGATCGAGGGGTATCCCCTCGCCCAGAGGGGTGAAGCCGGCAAAGCCATAGGGCTGTGCACCACCGTTTCCGTGTTCGCAAGCTTCGTCGGCATTATTGTCCTCTCCGTGGCGGCGCCGGTGATCGCCAATTTTTCCCTCAAGTTCTCACCCAGGGACTTTTTCCTGCTGGCGGTGATGGGAATCCTGCTCATCGGCAGCATCGGCGGGGGAGACCCCATCAAGGGAATCACCGCCGGAGCGGTGGGTGTGCTCCTGAGCATGGTCGGCATGGACCCTTCCACCGGTGAGCTGCGGTATACCTTCGGCAATATCTACCTCATGGCGGGGATAAGCTTCGTGACGGCCATGATCGGCCTTTTCGGCGTATCGGAAGCCCTGACCCAGTTCAGGAAGGCGGGAACAAAGTCGCCGAAGCAGAACCTCGACAGGATCATCCCGGACTGGGCCACTTTTTTGAAGTACCTCCCCCTGTCCATCCGGTCGTCCCTTCTCGGCGTGTTCATCGGCGCCCTTCCGGGAACAGGCGGTGACGTGGCCGCCCTTCTGGCCTACGACCAGGCCAAGCGGACCGTGAGGCATCCCTCCCGCCCCTTCGGCACAGGGGCCTACGAGGGCATCGTGGCCCCCGAGACGGCCAACAAGGGAGCCATCGGCGGCGCCTATGG
>CAZJAR010000134.1:3452-4488 GCA_964543785.1 uncultured Synergistaceae bacterium
GGTGCCCTCTACATCCACGGTCTCAAGCCCGGGCCCATGCTCATGATCGAGACGCCCCACCTCTTCTGGATGATCGTGAGCTGCCTGTCCATCGCAAGCGTGGCCCTCATGGTCCTGGGCCTCGTGAGCGTCAAGCCCTTCGCGAAGATCATCGAGATTCCCAAGGAGATCATCATGCCCGTGGTGATCATCCTCTCGGTCATCGGAACCTACGCGATCCAGAACAGCGTGGTGGACATCTTCTACATGATCGGCTTCGGCATCATCGGGTATTTTCTGAGGCTCTACGGCTATGCCACAGGTCCCATGGTTCTCGGCCTGATACTGGGCCCCATGCTTGACGCCAACTACAGGCGGGCCATGCAGGGAGCGGAAAACCAGCTATTGCCCTTCCTCGAAGGGTTTGTCACCAATCCCATCAGCCTCTTCCTGACGCTGGCCATCGTCTTTCTGGTCGTGTCCCAGACGTCTTTCTACAGGAGATTGAGAGGGCTGGAATAGTTACTTCTCCTTGCGGGGAAGAGAGAAACGAAAAACAAAGGAGGAATGTTTCATGAGAAAAATCGGTATTGCGCTGCTGACGGTATGTGTTCTGGCGGGGGCCGCTTTCGGGGCTTATCCGGAAAAGAACATCCAGGGGTATATCATGTGGGGCGCCGGAGGCGCCATGGACAACGTGTCCCGGGCCATCGTCCCCATCGCCCAGGAACATCTCGGAAAGACCATCATCCTGCAGAACCGGACGGGAGCCACGGGAGCCATAGCCACCACCTTCGTGGCGAACCAGCCCGCTGACGGCTACAGCATACTCTTCGGCGCGGAGAACCCGAACCTCTACAAGGTCACCGGTCTTTCCCAGATCGACTACGACCAGTTCGAGCCGGTCTTCCTCATGATGGCCAACGTGGGCGTGGTGATCGTCTCCAAGGATTCCCCCTACACGTCCTACAAGGAGCTCATCGAGGCCGCCGCTTCCGGCAAGACCATCACCATGGGATCCACAGGGCCCGGAGGGCTGCCCTACGTGGCCACCACC
>CAZJAR010000135.1:0-4412 GCA_964543785.1 uncultured Synergistaceae bacterium
GGGCCTGCTGGGGGTTCATCCCGAAGTCCACGGTGTTCATCACCACCTGGACGTGGCCCTGGGGCTGCATGAAGCCGCCCATGACGCCGAAGGGACCGACGGGAACGCCGTCCTTCGTGAGGAACGCCGGGATGATGGTGTTGTAAGGGCGCTTTCCCGGCTCGAGAACGTTGGGGTGTCCCTTCTGCAGGGAGAAGCAGTGGCCCCGGTTGTTCAGGGCGATGCCCGTCTCCGGGATGACCACGCCCGAGCCGAATCCCATGTAGTTGCTCTGGATGTAGGAGATCATGTTCCCCTCGCCGTCGGCGGCGCAGAGGTAGACGGTGCCTCCGGGCATCGGGTTTCCGGCCTTCCGGTCCTCCGCCTCCTCGCCCAGCAGGGCCCTCCTGGCGTCGGCATAGGCGCCGTCAAGAAGCTCCTTCACGGGAACGGCGGCGAAGCGGGTGTCCGCCACGTACCGGTGGGCGTCGGCGAAGCCCATTTTGATGGCCTCGATCTGCCGGTGCACCGTGAGGGGGTCGTCGTGGGACGAGAACCGGAAGCCCCGGAGGATGGAGAGGGCGAGAAGGGCCACGATGCCCTGTCCGTTGGGGGGGATCTCCCAGACGTCGTATCCCCTGTAGTTCACGCTGATGGGCTCCACCCACTCGGGGCGGAAGGATCCCAGGTCCTCGGCCGAGAAGTACCCGCCGGTCTTCAAGGCGGCGGCCACGATTCTGTCCGCGATCTCGCCCTCGTAGAAGGCCCGGGCGTCCGTGGCCCCGATGAGCTCCAGGGTCCGGGCGTGGGCTTCGGAGAACCAGAGTTCACCGGCCCGGGGGGCCAGGCCGGCGGGTGCGAAGGTGTCGAACCAGGCCCTGAACTCCTCCCCCTTCTCCCGGGCGTATTTCCTGTAGGCGAGCTCCCAGTGGTGGGCCGTGGTGACCGAGACGGCATGGCCGTTCCGGGCGAGGAACACCGCAGGGGCGAGATTGTCGGCCAGGGAGAGCTTCCCGGCCGTCTTCGTCAGCTCAGCCCATGCGGCGGGGGCGCCGGGAACCGTGGCGGGCGTCCAGCCGTAGGTGGGCAGGTGCCCGTCCGACGAGGGGGCGGTCCATCCCTTCGCGTCGGCCACGTCCAGAGAAAGGGCCCGGGGGATGGGCCCACTGGAGTTGAATCCCCTGAGTTTTCCGTCCTTCCACAGGATGGCGAAGGCGTCGCTGCCGATGCCGTTGGCCGTGGGCTCCACCACCGTCAGGGCCGCAGCGGTGGCCACGATGGCGTCCACGGCGTTGCCGCCCTTCTTGAGCACGTCGAGCCCCGCCTGGGCCGCCAGGGGGTGGGACGCGCAGACCATCCCCCGGGAGGCGTACATCATGTTCCGCCTCGAGGGGTAGGGGTAATAATGGGGATCGTATTTCACCATGGCTGTGTCCTCCTTTTCATTTCACCTTGTGGCAGGGCGCGTAATGGACATCGCCCATCTCCATCAAAACTCCTGCTGCGGCCTGTCCGGGCGACGGGAGAAGCACGGTCTGCCAGCCGGAAAATTCATTTCCGCGATCGCTGCATGGCTTCCTCTATTGCTTCCCTGTTCCTGGCGGTAAAGGCGCTGCCCGGTTCCTCTCCGCACTTCCGGCACTTCAGGTCGTAGGCGGAGTTGAGTGTACCGCACTGCGGACAGGAATAGTGCTCCCTTTTTTCTGCCATCCACTCCCTGTACCCCACCTCACGGATTCGCTCAAGATCCTCCCAGAGTTCGGCCCGGTGGGGACGCTCCGCCTGGAAGGCTTTCAGGGTGTCGCAGGGATATTCCGCGCAGTCGCCGCAAAACTCTATTCCCCGTTTCGCGGCGCACGGGGCCATTTCACAGGTCCGGCAGTACGGCCCCCTCTTCTCCGAACGGCATCCGTAGCAGCGCATCTCCTCCTCCGGGAGCTGGAAAAGCTTTGCCAGCGCCGTCAGCCGTGCCGGGTCTTCCGTCGTGGCGATGTAGAGGGAGCACGCCTCGCAATACAAACCGCAAACAGCAGCAAGCTTCTTGTCCGGTTCTTTGGAGCTCAATCCGTCCTTCATGGTTTTCCTCCTTTTGCATCCATGGAACAGTTTCGTGCTTCTTCCCCGCTGCAGCTTTCCGGATTTCCGGCAGGACAGCCTTTCAAAAAAGCTTCACGGAGTCCGCACCACCGCTTTCCCGATCACCGGAAGAAGGTCGTGGATGGTCTCCGCCTTTTCGGAAAAGGCCTCGAGGGCCTCGAAGCTCAGGGCCCACACGTCCATGGGTATGGCCGGGCGGATAAGATCCTGCCCGAAGGGAGCCAGAAGGGAAACGCACCGCCCCGCCTGCTCCTCCCTTTCGAAGAGGAAGACCAGCCAGTTGATGCCGTCCTGGTCATGACTGTCCAGGTCCATGTACCCCGGCAGGACCATACGGCGAAGAACCTCCAGGGCAAGGTGGAACCGGCCGGCGGTTCCCAGGAACCATTCAAGACTGCTCTTTTCGGGAGAAGGGGAATCCATGCAGAAAAAGCGGTCGGCGTTCAGCAGCCCCCACCGGTCACCGGGCAGAGGGGCAAAGGACGTATAGGCCTGGAAGTCGTACCGGCTGAGGTAGAGCAGGTCCGCCTCGAAGACGGCGGGAGCCTCGCCCAGGGTTTCAAACCACCGGGCTGCCGCGTCGGCAGGAGGAGGAACAGCTCTCCTGGCGGCCAGTCCCGTGACGGGCCAGTCGCTCCTCATCCGTTCCACCGCCGGGGAGGACGGCCATTTCCATTCGATCCCCCCGTCATGGGAGAACAGCAGGGCATCCTCCAGGCCGGGCACGGGAAAACGGGCTCCCGGCACATACTCTTTCAGCCCCCACCGCTGGATATGCTTCCTGTCGAGCAGCAGCCGAAGCCGTGTCCGGAAGAGATGCTTTCCGAGGTCCAGGGCGGGGGTTCCCGGTTCGGCCGAAAGATAGCTTTCGGCGGCCTCCTTCCGGAACGCCGCCCTCCCCTCGCCCGTCAGGACGCATATCTCTCCCTTCCTCTCGGCCAGGCCGTCCCGGACCATGTCCGCCAGAAGCGCCGGGTCTTCATCGGCAAGCTGCACAAGCTTTTCGGTCCAGCAGGGGTTTTCCTCGTCAAACAACAGCAGAAGGCTTCCGTATTCCATGCTCATTTCCTCCTCTCACGGTGCGCGGCACTCCCTGCAGACGACGCCCCCGGGCGAAAAAGCGCCGGGGGCGTCGTCTGTCATGAAACTCGCAAGGTCCCATTCACTTGCGGGCACCCTCCTGAAGGATAACCGCAAATGGCGGTTTCTTCCAGATGTCAGTCCGCAAGTTCGGTAAAGGTGGCTTCGTCCTTCACAAGGGCCTTCCAGAGGCACCAGCAGGCCACCACCATGATCACCGCGAAGGGTGCGGCGGCGGCGATGGAGGCAATCTGCAGCGACTGCAGCCCGCCGCTCATCAGGAGCACGAAGGCAAGAGCCGCCATCAGGATGCCCCAGATGCCCATGCGCACCTTCGGAGGATTCATGTCCCCCTGGGTTGAATACATGGAGAGAACGAAGGTTCCCGAGTTGGCGGACGTGATGAAGAAGGTGGAGATCAGCGCCACCATGATGACGGACATGACGCCGCCAAGAGGGTAGTATTTGTAGACTTCAAAAACGCCCACGGAAATGTCGGCGGCTACTTTCTCCGCGATTTTTGCCACGCCGGTGAGCTCGAGGTTCAGCCCCGAGGTGCCGAAGATGGCGAACCACGTAAAGCTGCCCAGGGCCGGTACCACCAGTACGCCGGAAACGAATTCACGGATGGTCCGCCCCCTGGAGATGCGGGCGATGAACGAGCCTACGAAGGGAGCCCAGGCGATCCACCATGCCCAGTAGTAGAGGGTCCAGCCGCCGAGCCATCCCTTGTACTCGCCGCCGTAGGGAGCCATGCGGAAGCTCTGGTTCACCACGTTGGAAAGATAGTCGCCCACACCGGTCATAAGGGATTCGACGATGGCCATGGTGGGGCCGATGAAGAAGAGAGCGATGCTCAGCAGGCAGGCCAGGAAGAGATTGAGGTTCGATATGAACTTGATGCCCCGCTCGATCCCCGTAACCGCCGTTCCGGTGTAGACAAGGGCCAGGACGGCAATGATGACAAGCTGGAGGGTGACGTTCTGGGGCATGTCGAAGAGGTACTTCAGGCCGCTGTTGATCTGGAGAGTTCCCAGGCCGAGGGACGTGGCGAGACCGGCGATGGTGGCGAAGATGGCGAGAATATCGATGGTTTTGCCCAGCACGCTTGAATTCCCCTTCTTCCCGAGGACGGGCAGGAACATGCTGCTCATCAGCCCGGGAGCACCCTTACGGTACTGGAAATAGGCCAGGCAGAGGGCGATGACGGCGTATCCCGCCCACGGGTGGAGCCCCCAGTGGAAGAAGGTGGTCCG
>CAZJAR010000136.1:0-4279 GCA_964543785.1 uncultured Synergistaceae bacterium
CCTGCAAAAGTGGAGAAGTTGTGGAAGTAGACGGCGTAGGCCACCGGTTCCCCCTGCCACTCCCCCAGAAGGGCCGTTGCCCCCGGGCGGATGCCGAAGAGGCTCACTTCCAGGCTCTCCTCCGTGGCCGTCACCTGGTCCTCGAGCTTTTCATACACCGCCAGCTCCCGTATAAGGGAGAAAAGGGCAGGCACGTCCTCTTTCACAGCCTGCCGAAGGGTGAAACCATCAATTTCCGTTACTATCGTCATGTTCATCAGCCTTTCTTTAGTATTGGGTCCGTGACTGGTCACCAGCTCAGTAGATTCTCAGCTTCAGCTCCTCGCTCAGCCTTTTGAGCATGGCCAGTCCCGCCACGGAGTTCCCTTTCCTGTCCAGGGCGGGCCCGCAGGTGCCGATGCCCATCCTCCCCGGGACAGCCGCGGCGATTCCTCCGCCCACGCCGCTCTTGGCCGGGATGCCCACCGACACGGCGAACTCCCCGGACCCGTCGTACATGCCGCAGGTGGCCATGATGGTCCGCACCACCCGGGCCACCATCGGGCTCATCACCCGTTCTCCCGTCACCGGGTTCGTCCCGTCCGCCGCGAGAGTGGCCCCGAGCACGGCGAGGTCCTCGCAGGTGACCTCCAGGCTGCACTGCCGGAAATAGGCGTCAAGGATGTCTTCGATGTCGCCCTCCAGGTTGCCCACGCTTTTCAGGAACCATGCCAGCGCCCTGTTCCGGTCGCTCGTTCCCTTCTCCGACAGGTAGACCGCCTCGTTCACTGCCACCGCCTTTCTGCCCGTCATCCGCGCGGCCATGGCGCTCACGGCGGCGATGCGCTGGCTGCTCTCCTTCCAGGGAAGAAGGGAGAGTACCACGATGGCCCCGGAATTGATGAGGGGGTTGTGGGGGCGGTGGGGCGCATCCATCTCCAGGCGCATGATGGAGTTGAATGGGTCCGCGAGAGGATCCATCCCCACGGCGGAGAACACCTTCTCTTCACCGCATTCGGAAAGGGCGAGGGCCAGGGAGACCACCTTGGACACGGACTGCATGGTGAAGGCGAAATCCGTGTCCCCCGCCCCGGAAAGCCCCGATGAAAGATCGCACACGGCGATGCCCGTCGCGTCCGCCCTGGCCTTGGCAAGCTCCGGAATGTAGGTTGCCACCTGCCCCTGCCGCCATGTATATCCGCAGTCTTTCACCACGGTTTCCAGAAGTTCTTTCATGGACCGTTCCCTCTTTTCTCCGGAAAATGATGACGCTGAGATCTCTATTGTAATACAAGGGGGAGCCGTTGACGCCGGGAATTGTTATGTGTAAAATTTAAAAAATTAAAATGGTTGTTACTCGCTTCAACCTTGAAATAGTGTTTCTATTTTCCCGGATTCTGCCTTGTCAGGCGGGAACTGCCTTCTTCCCATATTTCCTTTCCTCCGTCTGCCGGGAGAGAGGCTGTGCGCGGAATGTCTTTCAGAAGAGAAACGAGACAGAAGCAATGGAGGAGGCTGCAGAATGAGCGACAGAGAAAAGGACATAAAGAAGGAAAAACTCACCAGCGTTACCGGGGCACCGGTGCCGGACAACCAGAACGCAGTGACGGCGGGGCCGAGGGGCCCCATGCTCCTCCAGGACGTATGGTTCCTGGAGAAGCTTGCCCATTTCGACCGGGAAGTTATCCCCGAACGCAGGATGCACGCCAAGGGATCTGGAGCCTTCGGCGTGTTTACCGTCACCCACGACATCACGAAATACACGAAGGCGAAGATCTTCTCCGAGATCGGCAAGAAGACCGAGATGTTCGTCCGCTTCTCAACGGTGGCGGGGGAACGGGGAGCCGCCGATGCCGAACGGGATATCCGCGGCTTCGCCATGAAGTTCTACACCGAGGAGGGGAACTGGGACCTGGTGGGAAACAACACCCCCGTCTTCTTCCTGAGGGACCCCCTGAAGTTCCCCGACCTGAACCATGCGGTGAAGCGGGATCCCCGCACCAATATGCGCAGCGCGAAGAACAACTGGGATTTCTGGTCATCCCTCCCGGAGGCGCTCCACCAGGTGACCATCACCATGAGCGACCGCGGAATCCCGTACTCGTACCGTCACATGCACGGGTTCGGGAGCCACACTTTCAGCATGATCAACGCAGCGAACGAGAGGGTCTGGGTGAAGTTCCACTTCCACACGCAGCAGGGGATAAAGAACCTGACGGACCAGGAGGCGGAAGCCATCGTCGGCAAGTGCCGGGAGAGCCACCAGCGGGACCTGTACGAGTCCATCGAGCGGGGGGACTTCCCGAAGTGGACCATGTTCATCCAGGTCATGACGGAGGAGCAGGCAAACAACATGCCCTACAACCCCTTTGACCTGACGAAAGTATGGTATAAAAAAGACTACCCCCTCATCGAGGTGGGGCACTTCGAGCTGAACAAAAATCCGGACAACTATTTCCGGGACGTGGAGCAGTCCGCCTTCAACCCCGCCAGCGTCGTGCCGGGGATCAGCTTCTCCCCGGACAAGATGCTCCAGGGAAGGCTCTTCTCCTACGGCGACGCCCAGCGGTACCGCCTCGGCGTGAACCACCACCAGATCCCGGTGAACGCGCCCCGGTGCCCGGTGAACAGCTACCACAGGGACGGCCAGATGCGGGTGGACGCCAACGCTGGAAGCACCATCGGCTACGAGCCCAACAGCTACGGCAAGTGGCAGGAGCAGCCGGAGTACAAGGATCCTCCTCTTCCCCTTTCCGGGGCGGCCTGGCAGTGGGATTTCCGGGAGGACGACGACGATTACTATACCCAGCCGGGACTCCTCTTCCGGCTCATGAGCCCGGCTCAGCAGAAGGTTCTCTTCGAGAACACCGCCCGGAATTTGGGCGATGCCCCGAAGGAAATCAAGGTGCGCCACATCGGAAACTGCCTGAAGGCCGACCCGGCCTACGGCAGGGGAGTGGCCGACGCCCTCGGGATTTCCCCCGACGAAGTGAAATAGCTCGCCCCATTCCGTTCCGCCGGGGCCGCGCTTGCTCTTCGGGTGCGGCCCCGAATGTTCGCTGACCGCTGCCCTTGCCCGGAGGAGGTATTTACTTGATCAGCCTGACAAAACTGCTGCTTGACCGGGAGCATTTCGGAGACAGGCTCAGGTACCACGGAGGCGCTCCGGCCCCCGCGGGGGCCGCCCCCGGCTTGGGACCGGTGGTGGTGTGGAACTGCACCAGGGCCTGCAACCTGGCGTGCCGCCACTGCTACGCCTCGGCGACGCCCGGCGGATCGGGAAACGAGCTTTCCACGGAAGAAGGCAGGGCATTCCTGGAATCCCTGGCGGAGTTCCGGGTCCCCGCAGTCCTCCTTTCCGGCGGGGAACCCCTCATGAGGGAGGATGTCTTCCAGCTCCTTGAGTACGGCGCTTCCCTGGGGCTCCGGATGGTCCTCTCCACCAACGGCACCCTCATCGGCAGCGCCACGGCGCAGAGGCTCCGGTCCGCGGGGGTGAGCTACGCCGGCATCAGTCTCGACGGCCTGGAAGCAGTGAACGACGCCTTTCGGGGCACGAAGGGCGCCTTCGAAAAAACCCTCGCGGCCTTCCGGCACTGCCGGGCCGCCGGGCAAAAGGCGGGCCTCCGGCTCTCTCTCACCCGGACCACGGTGCGGGAGCTTCCCGCCATCTTCCGTCTCGTGGAAGAGGAGAGGATCTCACGGGTCTGCCTCTACCACCTGGTCTCCGCCGGAAGGGGAAGCGAACTCCAGGGGGAGGATCTCACACACAAAGAAACCAGGGACGCCCTGGACTTCCTCATCGAAAAGACCCTCGATTTCGGCGGCAGGGGGGTGGACACGGAAATCCTCACGGTGGACAACCACTGTGACGGTCTCTACCTCTTCCTGAAGATGAGGGAGAGGGACCCGGAACGGGCGGAGCGAATTTTCGGGCTCCTCGGCCGGAGCGGAGGCAACCGTTCAGGCATGGCCATCGGGGCCGTGGACTGGGAGGGCAGCGTGACCATCGACCAGTTTACCCGGTCCATCATTCTCGGAAACATCCGCGAGAAAGGATTTTCCGACATCTGGAGGGGGGAAGGGGACTCCTTCCTCGCCATGGTGCGGGACAGGAAACCCTATCTCCGGGGAAGGTGCGGCGCCTGCCGGAGACTGGAGCAATGCAACGGAAATCTCAGGGCCAGGGCCCTGGCCGCGGGGGATTTCTGGGGGCCGGACCCGGCCTGCTATCTCACCGACGGTGAAATCGGACTGTAGGAGGGGCGGAATGCTCATTTCATGGAACACCACAAGCCGC
>CAZJAR010000137.1:0-4224 GCA_964543785.1 uncultured Synergistaceae bacterium
CTGTTCTTTCCGGGATGCAGCCGGACGCCATGTCCTCCCTCTATCGTGATCTCAGCAGCGGCAAGCCGGCTGACGAAACCGAACTCGACCATATCATCGGAAGAATGGTTGAGATGGGACGGCAGACCGGCGTGCCGACCCCGTACCACACGATTGCTTACGAACGGTTCGCCTCACGGCAGGATTAACGCCCGAAAGCCGAGAACAAAGAGAAGGGCCCTAAGAAAACAATTTTCTCGGACTCCTTTTTTTGGGGAACAGAGCAGCGCGAAATATTGATCTGCAGGCATTTTTCGGTGAATTTAAAAACTCTCCGGATACTCTTCATTTCCGTGACAAATATTATTTACACGTGTTAAAATCTTGACGAAAGGAATGCCCCGGATGAAAAAGCCGGAAATCGACCGCAACAAGATCTGCTCCTCATCGGAAATCATCAGGATTCTTGAGGCTGATGGATGGCAGCTCCACGGAACGGAAGGGAGCCATTGCCAATTCAGGCATCCTGTGAAAAAGGGCAAGGTTACGGTTAAGCATCCGGATAAGAATGTTCCGGGTCCGACGGCAAAATCAATTTGGAAACAGGCAGGCCTTTTGCCTCAGCCTTCCCGGAAAGAGGAGGATTCATGAACAAGCCTGACAGGTACAGATATCCGGCAGTGATGGGGTATGACGATGAAACGAAAATGTTTTATCTTCTCTGGCCCGACCTCCCCGGGTGCACTACAACGGGGAAAACGGAAGACGAAGCTCTGAAGAATGCTGCCGAAGCCATGTCGCTGCACCTTTGGGGCATGGAGGATGACGGTGACGAAATTCCGGCCCCTACGCCACTTCAGAGCCTTGACCTTGGTCAATACGAGGAAGACGGCTGCAGGGTTGTCGCTGTCCTCATAGAAGTCTGGATGCCGTCTTTCAGGGAGCGAATGGAAACGAAGGCTGTCAGCAGAACGGTTACCCTGCCCGGCTGGCTTGACAGCCAGGCAAAGCGGGCCGCCCTGAATTATTCCCAGATCCTTCAGGACGGCATCATGGAACGGTTGAGAATAAGCCGGACGGTCACACAACGTAAAAAGAGCAGGGTCAGGGCGTCGATAAAAAACTGATCACTCCTGCTCACCGAGCACGTTCCCGAATGCCGCCAGGAATCCCCGTATTTCGTCCCTTGTGATGACGAAGGGCGGAAAGAGGCGGAAGGTGGACGTCAGCTGGTGGAAGTCCTGGATATAGCCCTTGTCCAGCAGGCGTTTGGACATGTCCGGCCCCCTTCCGGCAGCTTCCGGGGTGAGCTCCGCGCCCACCATGAGCCCCCTGCCCCGCACCTCCCGGATGCAGGGGAAGCGGGCCTGGAGTTCTTTGAGCCCCGAGAGCAGCATTTCCCCCATTTCTTCCGACCGTTCCACGAGGCATTCGTCCCGCAGGGTGGCGATGACCTCCGCGGCGATCCGCCCCGAAAGGGGCGTGTTCTGGTGGGACTGGACGTGCCGTCCCAGAACGGACACCGCCCGCTCTTCCACCTCTTTCGTGGTGACCACCGCCGACACTGGCAGTCCCCCGCCGAGAGCCTTGCCGATGACCAGGATGTCCGGCACCAGATTTTCATGGGAGAAGCCGAACCACCGTCCTGTCCGGCCCATGCCCGTGGTGATTTCTTCGGAGATGAAGAGGGCTCCCCGGGCGGCCGCCAGTTCCCGGAGGCGGGCTCCGTAGCCGGGAGGGGGTACGAGGATGCCTCCCCCGAGGACGGGTTCCCAGATCACTGCCGCCGCTCCTTCTTCCGGGGGAGTTTCCCCAAGGGCGGCCAGGCAGGGAAAGTTCCCTCCTCCGCAGTCGGATGAGGAGGGGCACCGGACGCAGTGGGGCGCGGGCAGGCGGAGGACCTGGGCGGGTTTCGGAAGAAAGGTTGACGTCCGGCCCGGTTCGGAGATGGAGAGGGCAAAGATCGTGCCCCCGTAGTATCCTTTTTCCGCGGCGATGATTTTTTGCCTCCCGGTGGCGGCCAGAGCCATCTTGAGGGCCAGTTCCACCGCCTCGCTGCCGGAGTTGAGGAAAACGGCCCGGTCGAGTTCCGGCGGCAGGATTCCGGCGAGCTGCCGGAGGGCTTCGTCGACCTGGGGGGTCCCGAAGGGCGCCCCCGCCTGCAGAAGACCCTCTGACTGCTCCCGGAGGGCCCGGGCCAGCCGGGGATGGCCGTACCCGAGGACGTTGCACCATGTGCCCGACCACATGTCGGTGTAGCTTCTGCCCCGATCGTCGAAGACCGTGCTTCCCCTGCCTCCCGTCAGGCGGATGCCGTGCAGGGGGTTCGTGTTCCAGAGTTTCATCTCCTCATCCCTTCCTTTCATACACCTTCCCGAAGGCCCTTCCGAGTCTGCGGATGCCTTCTTCGATCTCCTCCTCGTCCAGCGACGAGATGGAGAGGCGGAAATGGACGCCGGCTGGTTCCGAGGAGTAGAAGATATTCCCCGGGGCGGCGCTGACCTTCTCCGATGCCAGGATCGCCTCCCAGTCCGCCGGAGGAGATGGCGCCATGGAGAGCCAGATGAGGTATCCCCCGTTCGGCCGGGTCCAGGCTGCCCATTCCGGGGAAATGGAGCGCTTCAGGGCGGCCAGGGTGACCTGCATCCGTTTTCTGTAGACCCGGTGCATCCTGGAGATGTGGCGTTCGTAGTGCCCCTCGGAGCAGAAGCGGGCCAGGGCTGCCTGCAGCAGCGCCGGGGGCGACAGTTCGCCGTACCGGCGGAGCACGGCCAGGCGCCGGATGCATTCCGGGTGGGCCGCCAGCCACCCCACGCGGGCCCCGGGGAAGAGCACCTTTGAAAAGGTGCCGCAGTAGATCACCCGGTGGCCGGTGTCCATGGACTTGACGGGAAGCACCACCCTGCCCGAGTATTTCATTTCCTCCTCGAAGGCGTCCTCCAGGAGGGGAATTCCGAAGCGTGTGCAGATGTCCAGCAGCCGTTCCCTGTGAGGCTGGTCCGTGGTGATCCCCGTGGGGTTCTGGAAGTTCGGCATGGTGTAGACCAGGTGGATGGGCCCCTTCCGGCAGGCGCTTTCCAGGGTGTCGAGGTCCATGCCGTCTTCCTTCAGGGGGATTTCGGCAATGTTCAGGCCGTAGTGGCGGAGAAGGGGGAGGATGTCGCCGTAGGTGGGGGATTCGACGGCCACTGTCCTGCCGGGTTCCGCCGTCATGCGGAGCACCAGGTCGAGGGCGTGCTGGGCGCCGTTGGTGATGAGGATCTCCTCCGCCGTCACGGAGATACCGTGGGTTCCCATGCGGGCGGCGATTGCCTCCCGAAGGCCTTCATGACCCCGGGGATCACCGTACCCCAGCAGGGAGGCCCCCTCTTCCCGGAAGGCTCTTCCGAGGCAGGTCCGAAAGTGTTCCATCGGGAAAAGGCGGGGATCCATCCGCAAATATTCGAAGGAGATCCAGTCCCCGGGGGGAGAGGAGCTGCGCTGAACGGTCCGGAGAGGGGCACAGCGGTACAGTTCTGCGGTGGCGGAGGAGGAGACCCGGTCCCAGTCGAGGGCGCTTTCCGGCTCCCGTTCCGAAGCCTCCGGCAGGGGGGCCCGGCTGCGGACCACTGGAGCGGAGCCCCGCCGCAGGTCCACAAATCCCAGGGACCAGAGGGTCTGGTAGGCCAGGGCGACGGTGGAGCGGTGGACCCCGAGCATATCCGCCAGCTTCCTTGTGGATGGCAGCCGGTCGCCCGGCTTCAGGAGGCCGGTTTTCATCCTGTCCGCCAGGAGGTCCGAGATCTGCCTGCTTTTGGGCTTCCCGCTGTTTTCGTCCAGTTCAAAGAGGATCATGGCCGTTCTCCTTTCGGGGACATTCCGGCCATTACACTACATCTCAGGTGGCAGGAACACAACTGCCACTTTTTGCACTTTTTATCATGCCACTTTTGTGGGTTATCCGGCGGGAAGCCGTAGGTATTACGATGGGAACGGGGATTTTCCTGCAGCGCCTTTGCGGAAGAGCGTGAATTTCCGGGCGCTCTTTATTTTTCGCAGGAAAAATGGCGGAGCAGGGCGGAATAGAAATCTTCGAGATCTTTCAGCCGGTACGCCAGGATGGATTTGAGGATGTCCGGGTTCAGGGACTGGTAGTCATGGACGGCGATGTTTCGGAAACCGGTCATCTTTTCCATCCTGGAGGCAGTCTCCCCGTCGAGAATTCCGGCCGCCTTCAGCAGGGAGAAAGTGTCCCTCGCCCGTTCC
>CAZJAR010000138.1:0-4177 GCA_964543785.1 uncultured Synergistaceae bacterium
TTCGTCTCCATCATGGGGCACTCCGGCTCGGGCAAGTCCACCATGATGAACATCCTCGGCTGCCTCGACGTGCCCGACGAAGGCTCCTACTCCCTCGACGGCAGCGAGGTGGGCTCCCTGCCGAAGGACGACCTCGCCGGAATCCGGAACAGGAAGATCGGCTTCGTCTTCCAGGGGTTCAACCTCCTTCCCCGGGCCACCGCCCTGGAGAACGTGGAGCTGCCCCTCATCTACGCCGGGGTCCCGGGAAAAACCAGAAAAGACCGGGGGAAGGCCGCCCTCGAGCGGGTGGGCCTCGCGGAAAGGATGACACACCGCCCAAGCCAGATGTCCGGCGGCCAGCAGCAGCGGGTGGCCATCGCCCGGGCCCTGGTGGGGGAAACGCCCCTCATCCTGGCGGACGAGCCCACGGGCAACCTGGACACCAAAACCAGCGGGGAGATCATGAATCTTTTCGTGGAGCTGAACCGGGAGGGCAAGACCATCATCCTGGTCACCCACGAACCCGACATCGCCGAATACAGCTCCCGGACCCTCATGTTCCGGGACGGCAAACTCACCGGCGACGAAAGGAGGGCTCCCCGTGCTTGAAACCCTCCGTACCGCCGTGCGCTCCCTGCTCTCCAACAAAATTCGGTCGGCCCTCACCATGCTGGGCATCATCATCGGCGTCGCCGCGGTGATCACCATGGTGGCCATCGGCGCGGGGGCCAGCGTCAACATCCAGAAGTACATCTCCGGCGTGGGGAGCAACATCCTCATCGTCATGCCCGGAGCCTCCACGGCGGGAGGCGTCCGCCAGCAGGCGGGATCGGCATCAACTCTCACGGTGCAGGACGCCGAGGCCCTGGAACAGGAGGCTTTTGCCCTGAAGGGCGTGGCCCCGGAGATTTACAGCAGAACCCAGCTCGTCTACGGCAACATGAACTGGTCCACCATGATCACCGGCAGCACGCCCTCCATCTTCGACATCCGGGAATGGCGCATCGCCGACGGGCGGTTCTTCCTCGACGGGGAGGCCCGGAGCGGAGCCAAGGTGGTTGTCCTCGGCTCCACTGTGGCGAAAAACCTCTTCGGCGAAGAAGACCCCATCGGCAAGACCATCCGCATCCGGAACGTCCCCATGGATGTGGTGGGCGTTCTGGCCCCCAAGGGTCAGACCCCCTGGGGCCAGGACCAGGACGACACGGCCTTCGTCCCCTTCCGGACGGCCCAGCTCCGGCTCTTCCGCCGGGCGGCGGCAAACTCGGTCCAGAGGATTACCGTCTCGGCCCTGAACGGCGACTCCGTGTCCGAGGCGGAACGGGAGATCAAGGCCATCATCCGGCAGCGGCACAGGCTCTCCGAAAGGGAAACCGACGACTTCGACGTGCGGAACATGGCGGAGATGCTCGATGCGGCAGCCCAGTCCACCAAAGTCATGTCCCTGCTCCTCGGTGCGGTGGCCTCCGTCTCCCTGCTCGTGGGCGGCATCGGCATCATGAACATCATGCTGGTTTCCGTGACGGAACGCACCAGGGAGATCGGCATCCGCATGGCCATCGGCGCCCGGGGATCGGACATCCGAACCCAGTTCCTCATGGAGGCCCTGCTCCTCTCCGTAGCGGGGGGGATCATCGGCATCGTCCTCGGCACGTCGGCATCGAAGATCATCACCGGGATTCTCGGCTGGGCCACCGTGGTCTCCACCGGATCCATCGTGCTGGCCTTCGGCTTTTCCGTCTTCGTGGGCATCTTCTTCGGCTTCTACCCCGCCTGGAAGGCCTCGCTGCTCAATCCGATCGAGGCGCTGCGGTACGAATAGGCAAAACCGGCATAAAAGAAGCTCCCTTTCCATTGGAAAGGGAGCTTCTTTGTCTTAGCCGTCCAGTAGCGCAGGCGAGCCTACCTTTTCCGGCCCGCCGCAAGAAGGGCCAGCGGCGCGAGGAGCATCACCAGCGACGGGGCAAGAGCCCCTCCGGCGGAGCATCCGCCGCCTCCGCTTCTCTGCGGGTCATCAGGGTCGCTGAAGGCCTCTCCCTCCACCATAAAGGCAGGGTCCGTCACGCTGCCGTTTTCCTCGCCGTCAAGGTCAAACCGCCCGCCGTCCCGTATGGCCAGGGCCAGGCGGCAATTTGCGGTGACTGCGTCACCGGCCCCCAGCACCCGCACCAGCGTTTCTCCCTCCACCTCGACCACGGCGGAGCAGCCGTCCAGGAGAGCGTCAAGGGAGTGTACCCGGTGAAAGACGTCCGCCTCCGTGGAAGAGAACATCTTCACCACCTGGAGGCTGTCGCAGCGCTTGCCGAGGAATCCGCCGGGGATGGCGAAGAAGACCGCCGCTGTTGTCGCCCCTCCGGTCAGGGGGGCCTGGAAGACGGGCAGAGAGATCCTTTCGGCACCCTCGGGGATTTCAACGGTCTCCAGGAGTTCCCGCAGGCGGTCCATCCCGTCTCCCGAAATGGAGACATTGCCCTCGCCATCAATATTCAGAAGCGATGCCATATCTTCCGCCAGGCCGCCGGGAATGCCGGCATCCTGCAGAACATCCGCGAGGGCTTCCCTCTCCTGTTCGGGAGTGGGGCTCGGAGGCAGGTTCACCGCCAGCGGAGCCGGCATGGATGGTGCAGAGCCCGAAGGAAGGGGTTCCGACGGCGGCACGACGGGCGGATTCACCGGCCGGGCAGGTGCTGGTGCCGGATCGGGGTCCGGTGCCGGGATTACTGTATACTGCACGTCGGCTACGGTCAGCTGGTCTTTGTTTATAGTGGCATTCCGGTTTGCCGGCTTCGTCCAGCCGGTCACCTCGTTGAACAGGACAGTATACACACCTGTCGGAAGACCTGTTATCGTCTGGCCTGAGTTTTTCCACTCTGTTCCGTCGATGCTCCACCGGGCGCCTGACGGGCCGGTGATATTGACGCGCAGGTTTCCGGTGTGCCGCACGTAGGTCTTTTCCACAGTGACAGTCGCGTCCTTCGTCACGGCAACAGCCTGATCGTCAGGCTTCGTCCAGCCGGTCACCTCGTTGAAGGTTATGGTGCAGGTGCCTGTGGGAATGGCTTCTTCCGTGTCTCCGGAGTTTTTCCATGTTGATCCCCCGTCCGCGCTCCACTGCGCTCCGGCCGTGCGGGCCGCCTCCGGCTGGATGCTCACCTGCAGTTCTCCAAGGACAGCTTCAAAGGCGCCGATGTCAGACACCTCTCCCTGGGGACGGGTGATGCCGCGCTGGTCGGCGGCGGGCACCGTCACGGAACCGCTCACCGCGGTTCCCACGGGTCGGCCGGCATCGAGGGCGGAACTGCCCGCGAGCAATGCGTGGGTCTGGGTGGCGCCGCCGTTGTCCGCCAGAGGGCCGAGTTTGGGATCGCCTTCGAGAATCTCCGTTCCTCCCGAATACCCACCCTGGACCACGCAGGAAATGAGCGAGGGAGCCGATGTGGCGTCATCGAAGATCTCCCTTCCTGAGGACGCCCAGAATATGGAGTTCATGACAGTTGGACTGCTGTCGGTGTTGCACATCCCGCCGCCGTAGCCGCTGGACCCGGTCGCACTGTTTCCCGAGAAGGTGCAGTTCGTCACCGCGGGGCTGCTGCTGACCTCGTTGAACATCCCGCCGCCATAGAAAGCAGTGTTCCCCGAGAAGGTGCAGTTCGTCACCGCCGGACTGCTGTCGGTGTTGTACATCCCGCCGCCAAAGTCAGCAGTGTTCCCCGAGAAGGTGCAGTTCGTCACCGTCGGGCCGCTCCAATAGTTGTTCATACCGCCGCCACCGCCATATTCGGCGCTGTTCCCCGTGAAGGTGCAGTTGGTCACCGTCGGGTCGCTGGTATTGTTCTTCATACCGCCGCCACCGCCATCTATGTCGGCGCTGTTCCCCGTGAAGGTGCAGTTGGTCACCGTCGGGTCGCTGTTCGAGTGGTTTTGCATACCGCCGCCGTCTATGTCGGCGCTGTTCCCCGTGAAGGTGCAGTTGGTCACCGTGGGACTGCTCCCAAGGTAGTTGTGCATGCCGCCGCCGTGGTTCGCCATGTTTTCGGAAAAAGTGCAGTTCGTCACCGCGGGGGAGCTGGCCTCATTGTACATGCCCCCGCCGTAGTAAAGGGCGAAGTTCGCCGTGAAGATACAGTTCCGTACCGTCGGGCTGCCGCCCGTGGCGTACATTCCGCCGCCGGATCCTTTACCGTATTGATCGCCG
>CAZJAR010000139.1:0-4090 GCA_964543785.1 uncultured Synergistaceae bacterium
GTGGACGTCGCGTCCAGGAAGACGTCGTTCATCCGTCGGTCCGTGGAGTGGATCACGTCCCGCTTCGGCCTGTCGGAGGGGTTTTCCGTCATCGACTTCGGCTGCGGCCCGGGCCTGTACACCCTCCCCCTTGCGGAGCGGGGGGCGAGGGTGACGGGCGTGGATTTCTCCGGACGGTCAATTCAATCCGCAGTCTCCGTCGCCGGAATGAAAGGGCTTTCGATCGACTACGTACTCTGCGACTATCTCGGGTTCGAAACGGAGGAAAAATTCGACCTGATCCTGATGATAATGTGCGATTTCTGCGCCCTCAGCCCTTTGCAGCGGCGGACGATGCTGCGCAATTTTACCGCCATGCTCCAACCGAAGGGACATGTGCTGCTCGATGTGTACTCCCTTGAGACCTTCGACCGGGGGGAGGAAACCTCCCGCTTCGAACGGAACCTGATGAACGGGTTCTGGTCGGCGGAGGACTATTACGGCTTTCTGAACACCTTCAAGTACAGGGAGGAAAAAGTGTTGCTCGACAAGTACACGATCGTGGAATCCCGCCGGATACGGACCATATACAACTGGTTCCAGTGCTATTCTCCGGAAACCCTGGAAGCGGAGTGTGCCAGGAACGGGCTGAAGGTGACCGGGCTGTATTCCGACGTGGCGGGAACGCCCTTCGATCCCCGGTCAGCGGAATTCGCGGCCGTTGCAGAGCGTCTCTGAACCCGGTCAGGGAGAAGGTCCTCCTGAAAAAGCAACCCGGCGTGCTTCTCCGTCTTTAGAGAAACTCCAGGGGGCAGAAGTCCTTCAGGAAGGATTTCACCCCGTACTGTCCGAACGCCACCGTGTAGGTTTCCTCGTCCTCAGATTCCACGACTCCCTCCCCGTATTTCGGGTGGCGGACTCTTACCGGAAGCCCTTCCGGAGACGGCGGCGAAGTCGAGCTGTCTTCCGCTCCCCCGAAGACGGTGCCCCTTCCGCCCTTTTCCCTGTTTTCCAGCAGCGCCCTGCAGTATGCCCGGATATCTCCCCCGCCCGGCCGGTCGTCGCCGCCTTCGAGCAGGCGGGACGGGATCATGGAGAGGAAGCCGCTCTTCCCGGGAAGAACCCGGACATCGCCGGGGTCGGTGTAGCAGGAGAGTTCGAGGTAGTCCTTCGCCCGGGTGATGCCGACGAAAAAGAGCCGTTTTTCCTCCTCCCGCCCCTCCGGGGAATAGGTGTGGAGAGGGATGAGCCCCTCGTTGACCCCGATGATGAACACCACGGGAAACTCGAGCCCCTTGCAGGCGTGGAGGGTCAGGAGCCGGACCGAATCTCCGCTCCCCTCGCCGCCGCCGGGAGAGAAAAACTCCGTCCCGTACAGGGCCGAGGAGTTGAGAAATTCCGCAGCCTTTCCGGTGAAGCTCCCCTCCCTCTCCCTGCAGAATGCGTCCAGTTTCTCCAGAAATGCCAGGACGAGCCTGCGATTTTCCGGAAAGGAGGCCGACGTGGGCGACAGCCTGTGTTCCAGACCGAAATAGCCGTATATTTCGAGGGGGCCCCGGCCCGTTCCGGCCCATTCCGGGAAGGAGCGGACCCGGGAATGCAGCTCCGATCCCGCCCCGACAGGATTTTTCGCCTCAGCGGGCGCCAGGCCGTCCCCGAAGCGGCTGTCGGTCAGGGCGGAGACCAGGCCGTTTCTGTCGGCCCCGTTCACCGAGGCGCTCAACAGGCGGGCGAGCCACTGCAGCACGGGGATATCCTTCAGGGTCTTCCGGACCGAAAGCGTGAAGGGAATCCCCTTCCGGCGGAAAACGGCCTGCAGGGGGCCCGACTGGCGCTGCATCCGGTAGAACACCGCCATGTCACCCCACGGCATCCCCCCGTCATGAAGCTCCCGAATCCTGTCCGCCAGGTATTCCGCCTCGAGGAAGGGGTTGAAGTGGTTCCGGACCACGATCCCCGCCCCCCGCTCCCGGGTGCCTTCGAGGTCCGAAGAGTCCTGGAGGAAGCACCGGGCGGCCTCGAGGATAGTGGAGCTGGACCGGTAGTTGAGGGGAAGGGAAATTTCGGTCGCGCGGAACTCCCGGGCAAACCTGGTGAAGATGTCCCTGCTGCCCCCTCTCCAGCTGTAGATAACCTGGTTGGGGTCGCCCACGGCGAAGAGCTTCGTCTCCTCCGACGCAAGGGCGCGGATGAACTCCATCTGGGCCCCGTCGCAGTCCTGGAACTCGTCCACGATGATCCACCGGGGCGACCATGTGGTTTTCCCCGCCAGGGCCGCGGCGTTCCGGAGAAGGTCGTCGAAATCCATGGCGTTCTGGAGCACTTTTTCCCGGGCAAGGAGGTCCACGAGCGCGGAGATGCCGTCCTCCCGCTTCATCCGGCCGAAGAGCGTCCTTCCCGCGGCGCAGGCTTCCAGGCGCTTCATCAGCCTGTTCCGGTACTTTATGGTCAGCCCGTGCTCCACCACCAGCCGTTCGGCAATCTCCAGCAGCCCGTCGGGGTCAAGGACCGAGAAGGACGGGGTGTAGCCCAGGGTCTCCACGGGGAGGATACGCTGGAGCATCCTCATGGCCACGCTGTGGAAGGTGCCGAACCAGGCGGTGCTCTCCAGGGCGGCGCCGGGAGCGGCCGCTGCCAGGCGGCTCCGTATCTCGTCCGCCGCCTTGTTCGTGAAGGTCAGCACCACCATGTCCCCCAGGGGAACCCCGTTCACCGTGTGCTCGTAGAGGGCCTTGCAGATAAGGACTGTGGTCTTGCCGCTGCCCACGCAGGCATTGACGAGGGTGGCCCGGCCCTGCTCGAGCACCGCCTGCCGCTGGTAGGGGTTCAGCCTCTCCAGGAGGGATCCGGCGGACGTCATGGCCCCTCACCGCCTCCCGCCGACAGCACATCCCCGGGAGGAGGAAGAGTCTCGAAAAGACTGCCGATCGCCCAAAGGACCACCCTCTTGTCCAGGTGGTAGTCCCCCACGCAGGCAGGACAGCCGCCGCTGCACGGGCATCCCCGGATCATCCGGTCCGCCCTGCGGAGAATGTCCCGCACCAGGGAGAACCCCTTGCGCGAGAACCCGAGGCCTCCGGCGTACATGTCGAAGACGCACACGGACATCCTGCCTCCCTCGGGGCCATCCCCGGCCAGGAGAGCGCTGCCCATGTCCTCCGGTGTGGCCATGGCGGCCATCATGGCGGCGTTCAGCAGGGCGAAGCTCAGCCCTTCGGCGTAGGTCTTCCGGAACTGGAATCCCGGCATCGGGGCAGGGGCCATGGAGAGAAACAGCCGCCGCACCTCGCCGGGAAGGGCGATCCAGAATCCCTCCGTATCAAAGGATTTGCTCAGCGGACGGTCGAGCAGTTCCATGCCCAGGTTCTGGTGGTTGTGAAACTGCTGCCGCCGGAAGCCCACCGTGGTGTAGGCCACCCGCACGTCCCCGAGGCCGCAGAGGGTCCTGCCCAGGGGTTCGGTCTTCTCGTCCCTGATTTTGTGCACTTCGGTCATATCGCAGGAGACGGTGTAGTAATTTCCCTCCGTGGGCCGGGCCAGGGCCTCGGTGTGGTTCAGGTCCAGGCTCTCCACCAGGTACTGGAGCCCCTCGTGGAGGTAGATGGCGCCCCGGTAGATTTCCCGGAAGGCCTGGAGCTCGTCCATCTCCGTGAGAAGGGATCCGTCGGCGGCGTTCTTCAGCTTGTACCGGGTCCTGTCCATGTTGCGCAGGCTGATGTCCCCCGCCGGGTAGGCCCCTCCGGACCAGAAGTATTTTTCCTGCTCCTTCCGGAGCTCCTTTCCGGGAAGGAGGACGGGGACGATCTCCCCGAGGTCCGGGAAAAGGGCCCCGTCGTCCGCGGAGAGGGGCAGCTCGGCCGCCGCGGCACGCACGTGGGCCACCTGGATGAAGAGGTTGTCCGGGTCCACCACCGCGCTTTCGCTTTCTCCCGAGAAGAGCCACTCCGGATCGATGGCGAGATACTGGTCCAGGGGGAGGCTGTCCAGCAGCAGGACCACCGACGCGCTCCTTCCCTTCCGCCCCGCCCGTCCGGCCTGCTGCCAGAAGGAGGCCCGTGTGCCGGGGAACCCCACGAGCACGGCCGTGTCGATCCGCCCGATGTCGATTCCC
>CAZJAR010000140.1:0-4010 GCA_964543785.1 uncultured Synergistaceae bacterium
CCCTTTCCGGAACCCGCCTGGGCCTCCTGCTCCGCCCCGCAGGCATGGCAGAATTTCGCCCCGTCCGGGAGATCCGCTCCGCACTTGGAACACTGCATGAATGCCACCCCTTTCGGTCGTTGTCTTCTTCTCTCCTGAATACACCGGCATGAGACGCACCCCTCTATCCTCTCATCCTGAGGAGCGTTCTTGGCGGCACTGTTTCTGTCATCCTGAGGGCGCTTCCTGCCCGATCGCGTCCCCGAAGGGGGAGGATCTCGGTTTTGATCCTTCGACCACCAAGGGCGAGATTCTTCGGGCTTCGCCCTCAGAATGACAGCTAAGACACATCTCCGCGGGATGCTGCGCCCGCGATACTTCCGATTGTATCATCGACCGCATGAGAACCATCTGTTTTTGTGAAGTCGATGAAAATGCTATACTGCGACAAATGCACAGACCGGACAGCATGTTCTCAACAATACATCGGGAGGCTGTTTCATGAAAAGCAACTATGGGAAATTCATTTCGTCAGTGCTGCTGTTCGGCTCAAACGGCATCGTGGCAAGCCGCATTGCGCTGGGCAGCCACGAGATCGTCTTCTGGAGAACCCTCATCGGCAGCCTCTTTCTTCTCGCCGTGTTCATGCTGTCGGGGGGCCGGTTCGGAGGGCTGCGCAGCAGGAAGCACCTGGCTTTCCTGCTCTTTTCGGGTGTTGCCATGGGCGCGAGCTGGATGTTCCTGTACGAGGCCTACCGCAGGATCGGCGTCGGGCCGGCGACCCTCGCGTATTACTGCGGCCCCGTGATCGTGATGGTGCTGGCTCCCGTGATATTCCGGGAAAAGCCGGCCCTTTCAAGGCTCCTCGGCTTCGGCGCCGTTCTTCTCGGGATGGTGCTCGTCAACGGGAACGAGGTGGCCCGGGGCGGCATTTCCTGGGGTCTGGCGTGCGGCCTGCTGTCGGCGATCATGCTGGCTGTTATGGTGATCTTCAACAAGCTAGCCGAGAGCATCACGGGCTTCGAGAACGCTGTCTGGCAGCTCTCCGCCAGTTTCGTCACCGTGGCGGTCTTTACGGCTGTCCGGCAGGGAACGGTGACGGCCATTCCTCCCGGGAGCCTTCTCCCCCTCCTGCTGCTGGGGTTTGTGAACACGGGGTTCGGATGCTACCTCTATTTCTCGTCCATGCAGAGCCTTCCCGCGCAGTCCGTGGCCATCTGCGGCTACCTGGAGCCCCTCTCGGCCCTTCTCCTTTCGGCGGTCCTGCTGGGCGAACGGCTGACGCCGGTTCAAATGGCGGGGGCGGCACTGATCCTGGGAGGCGCCGCCTTCGGAGAGTTCTTCGGCCGGAAGGAAAGCGCCCCGACAGGGACCAGGACGGACTAACCCAGGACCAGAAACTCCCTCCGGACCGCCTCCGGGCTCAGGATCCGGACGAGCTCCCCGATTTCCTCCAGGTGGGCCCGCACGTTTTCCGCCGGAAGGGACGGCACCCCGTAGACGGTGTAGAGAACCCGGGTTGTCTCCGCCGTGACGGCGGTCCTGTCGTCGGGACCGTAGAGGATGCTGGAGAGGATTCCCTCCCGGTCCGAAAGGAACATGTCCCCCGGCGGGAGGATCCGTTCCCTGCCTCCCATGGCCGTATAGCCTTCCTCCCCCTTCGAGACGTCCAGGAAGAGGGGCAGGGAAACCCTGTCCAGATCGTGGCCTGCGGTCAGGAAGCCGTTCTTCAGCTCCGCCATGAACATGGACGCCACGAGGGGTGACGGCGAGAAGAGGGGCTTTCCCTTCAGCGCCACTGTTTCCACCTGGTGCAGCACGGGGTATCCCTGGCCGAACCTTTTGTAGTACCGTCCGTAGGACCCGAAGGGCTCTTCAAGGCCGATCTCTTTTCTTGTTCTTCCTTCGTGGCGCCTCCGGAGGGCGGTTTCAAAGGCGTTTTTCCTCTCCTCGAGGGCGGGACATTCCCGCGAGTTGTCGACCCCCTCCAGTACCAACACGCCGAAACATGCGCCGGGAAACATGGTCCTCCACTCCTGGGATGCGGTGATCATGATGCAGTCAGCTCCTTT
The DNA here is from genome assembly GCA_964543785.1 of uncultured Synergistaceae bacterium. Taxonomy (GTDB): domain Bacteria; phylum Synergistota; class Synergistia; order Synergistales; family Aminobacteriaceae; genus Aminivibrio. The sequence continues at coordinate 2,052 of CAZJAR010000140.1, forward strand.
TTCCGTGCGTTTTCGTTTATGATACCTGATGAACGGAATAAAATTCTTGAACGGAATTGCTGCAGCCTTCACGGAGGAACAATGGAAAAGAACGGAGATGCCCTGCCCGGACATTCGGAAAAAAACCGTACACGGTTCTGGCGCTCGGAGTACCTGCCGGGAGTCCTCTTTCTGGACGGTACATTCCTGGACATGAATTTTTCGCGGCACAGCCACGAAACCTACGCTTTCGGCGTCATAGAAAGCGGGGCCCTCGCGTTCCGCTACCGGAGGGAGGATGTGGTCGCCTCCGAGGGAATGCTCGGCCTGGTTGTCCCCGGCGAGGTCCACGACGGCCACCCGGCTGCCGGCAGGGGGTGGAGGTACCGCATGGCCTACGCAGACCCCGAATCCGTCCGCACAATAGCAGGCGGACTGGGGGGCAAAGACCGGGGCCTTCCCTTCATCGGCCGGGGCGCCCTTGAATCCCGGGAGCTCGCCGCTCTCTTCCGGCGGCTGATCGGGGGACTCCAGGCCGGAACCATGGACAGGCTGACGGTCTCCTCCCTCTGGACTGCCTTCATATCCGAACTTTTCGGGCGCTTCGGCGAATATCCCGCCGCCGTTCCCAGGGCATCCCGGGGTTCCGTCCGGGCGGCATGCGCCTTCCTGAGAGAGAACATGACACGGAACATCTCCCTTGACGAGCTGGCTGCCCTCTCCTCTCTCAGCCCCTGGCACTTTCTCCGCACCTTCCGGGACGAGACGGGGCTGCCGCCCCACGCCTACCTGACCCAGCTCCGGGTACGTACGGCGGAACGTCTCCTCCGGGAGGGATATACCCCCTCCCGGGCCGCGGCGGAAGCGGGGTTCGCGGACCAGAGCCATCTCACCCGCTGGTTCCGGAGGATCGTGGGCGCCACGCCCGCCGCTTTTCTGAAAGAGGTGTCCCCTGCCGGAGCCCGGCATTCCCGCAGCGAAGGAGAGAACGGCCATGGACAGTGATTTTTCCCTCCTGATAGGCTACCAGGACTTTGAGCCGGGGCGGCGCTCCTTCAATGCGCTGGCCCGGAAGACCTTCGGCCTCGACTTCGAGCCATGGTACCGGTCGGGGTACTGGACGAAGCAGTACATCCCCTATTCCCTGTCCCGGGACGGAGAGGTGGTCTCCAGCGTGTCGGTGAACTTCATGCCCATGACGCTGGAAGGTACAGGCCTCACCATGGTGCAGATCGGCACGGTGATGACAGATTCTGCCTTCCGGGGGCAGGGGCTCAGCCGGTTCCTCATGGAGACCGTCCTGGACGAATGGTCTCCGAAAGTCGATGAAATCTATCTCTTCGCCAATGACGAGGTGCTGGACTACTACCCCCGGTTCGGCTTCCGGAAGAGCGGGGAAGTGCAGTGTACCGCCTCCGTCTCGACCACTTTTCCCGCCCGGGCGGAAAAGGTGGACATGGAACAGCCCGAACACCGGGAAAAGGTGGAGCAGGCCATACGGGGAACCCGGAGCGTGAGCAGGTTCAGCATGAACAACGCCGGCCTCGCCATGTTCTGGCTCACAGGGCCGATGAAGGACCGGGTCCGGTACGACCCGGAAACGGGAGCCTATCTCGTCGCGGCAGTGGAAGGCAACCTTCTTCTGCTGGACGACGTTTTTTGCGAAGAAGCGGTTGACCTGGACCATGCCGTGACCGCCTTCGGTCCGGAGGTCCGCAGGGTGGCCTTCGGTTTCTCTCCCTGCATGAACGAAGCCCTTGAGCGGACGGCCTGCGAAGAGGAGGACACTACCCTGTTCGTCCTGAAGAACGCCGTAGACTTCCGGGCAAAAGGGCTGAGATTCCCCTTCCTGTCCCGGGCCTGACCCCGGTTCAGGAAGGGTTGCATTGCCGAAACTTCCGGGGTATGCTCTACATAGTTGGAATAATGACAGTGATCAGGGGTGGGAGAATGCGCACTCTTTCTTGCTGAAAACCGAGG
>CAZJAR010000141.1:0-4003 GCA_964543785.1 uncultured Synergistaceae bacterium
TACCAGCCGCCGCCGCCGCCTCCTCCCCCGCCGCCTCCGGACGAGCCGCCGCCTCCGCTGCCGCTCGATGAGCCGGGAGCCTGGGAGGCCGACGCGATGGTGGACGACATGGAGGACGCCAGCGAGGCCACTGCCCCTCCGGTGTAGAAGTTCGCCGCGGAGGGACCCGAGTACCAGTCGGGCTGGTACTGCTGCTGCCTGAGGATTTCCTCGAAGCGGTTCGCCCACGTTTCCGCCGTGTCCAGGGCGAAAGCGTAGGGAAGGAGCTTTTCAAAGACCTCCGGCGTTTCCTCCGGCGGGTTGAACATCTCCAGCCGGTGCCGCTCCGCGGTGCCCATGTACATGGCCAGGCCGTCCGCCTCGTTCAGCACGTCGTTTCCTTTCTCCGTCCTGACCGTCATGAGCTCCTTGAAGACCAGGATCATCAGGCCGGCCGCCAGGGGCGGCGCCAGGAGCCATCCGCTCACCTCGGTGAGGGCTGCAAGGAAGAAAAGGGTGATAATGGTCGCGATTATGGCCGGAATGAAGGCCGTGATTAATTTGCGGAGAATGCGTCCCCTGCTCCTGATTTTTTCCCAGGCGAAGATATAGAGAGTGCCTGCGGCAAGGGTGCCGCCCAGGGCAAAGGCGGAGAGCAGGGCGCCGTCCTCCTGGCCTCCCCAGGCGAGGAGAGCGTAGATCAGGATGGGGATGAGAAATCCCGCCAACCAGATAAGGGTGTTCTTCGAGAAAAGGGACCTGGAGGCATCCGACCAGGAGGCTTGCAGGGTTTCCTTCGCCTTGCCGAGGATCTCATGGTTGTCCTGGACGAGGTGGAGCTCTTTTCTCCCCTGCCCGAAAAGGGTGTTGAAAAGCCGGGATTCGTTCTTCGACGGGCTTGTCTTCCGCTCTTCTTCAGGGACTTTCAGGAGGGCGTACCGTTTCCCGGCAAGTTTTGACGCAAGGGAGACCATCCCGCGCAGCAGGCTCTTTTCGCCTATTTCGCCCTGACGCTGCATGGACTCCTCGAGGGACATCTCCTCGATTTTGAGGAAGCCCCTGACCGCCAGGTTCAGTATTTCGGCGGTGAAGCAGGAGTTGTCCATGCCCATCCCCCTGACGAAACGGAGAAAGCCCGGTCCGTTGCCGGCTGTGGGGCTGAAGAGGGGGATCACCGGTTTTCTCGGCGGGTCCTTTCCCCAGCGGATCCAGGCGAGGGCATAGTACAGCAGGAGCAGCAGGGGAACGCTCCAGAAAAATACGTTTCCGAAGTTGTCGAACAGGGCGTACCGCATGGGCGGTTTCGGCTTTTCCACGATGCCCTTGGGCCAGGTATAGGCCACTGTAAGGCCTTCTCCGGGGGCAAAACGCCTGGTGGTCTCCACCGAGTTGTCGGGAAGAATGCGGGCATCCTGTCCACGGGCTCCCTGGGGGCCTGTGTAGATATCGACGGACGAAAAGGGGACATTGCCCGGCAGCGAGGCGGAAAAGCGGGCTTTCAGTATGGGGAAGACCCAGTCGTTCCCGGTGACGTTCCAGTAGAGTTCGTCGTGTTCCTCGAAAAATCCGAGCTGGCCGGTGGTCACATAGACGAGGGTGTAGGTCTGCTCGCCGGGGGGTGCATTTCCATCCGGGTCCCCAAGGTAGATCCGGATGCCGTTGGAACGGGATTCAGTGCTGTAGGGAACCCGTTCCCCGTTGAGAAGGGCTTCCTCGACCGAAAAGCCGACCCGGACGGTTTTGCCGGAATTGTCCGTGTAGGTTGTGGGAAAATCCCTGAAGATACCCTTCCGGATGAGCCTGCCCTCCACGCGGACCGTGATGTCTTCCCGTACTTCAAGGGAAGCGTCTCCGCGGATGGAAGCCGATGAGGAATAAAGGAGAATGGACTCCTCAGCCCCGGAAGGCCGGGGGAGGAGCACCAGGGCCAGCGCAAAAAGCGCCGGCGCAAGTCTGCGGAACAATACCATGGATGCGCCTCCTCCGTCTTCTGTGAAGCCTAGAAAGAGACCTTCGGCGAAGTCTTTTCTTCCTCCGCTGCCTCGAAGTAATCGGCCTTTTCGTAGCCGAATTTCTGGGCGATCAGCACTGCCGGGAAGGTGGCGATGGCGATATTGTAGTCTCTCGCGGCGCCGTTGTAGTAGCGCCTGGACATCTGGATGTCGTTCTCGAGGGAGGCGAGCTGTTCCTGGAGCTGGAGGAAGTTCGTGTTGGCCTTCAGCTCGGGGTAGTTCTCCGACACTGCGAAGAGGGTCTTCAGGGCTCCGGAAAGCATGTTCTCGGACTCGGCCCTTTCGTTGACGGAACCGGCCCTGCTGATTGCCGACCGGGCCTCTGTGACCCGCTCGAATACTTCCTTTTCGTGGGAGGCGTAGCCCTTCACGGTCTCCACGAGGTTGGGAACCAGGTCAAAGCGTCTCTTCAGCTGTACGTCGATGCCGCTCCATGCCTCGTTCTTGAGGTTCTGCATCCTGATGAGCCTGTTGTAGACCGAAACTGCCCAGAATACTGCGATGGCGATAAGTGCGAGAAGAACCAGCAACACGATCATGAAAACCCCTCCCAGACGTAAATATGGAATTGAAATACCTTGAGATCATTCTACACCAAAGGGAGCGCTGACCGGAAGGTATTTTCTTCGCTTTTTTGCCGGTATTGGGGGAGGGTTTGATACATAAAACGAGATCCCTCGCGTTTGCCCGGGATGACAAACAAGGCTGTCATCCTGAGAAAGCGAAGCGACGAGGGACCTCGGGGTTGTCTTTGTTTGTCATCCTGAGGAGCGGGTCTGGGCGACGAAGGATCTCGGGTTTGACTCTGAATGCAGTAAAAAGCGAGATCCCTCCCCTCCGGGGACGCGACCGGCCATGGAGCCGGCCTCGGGATGACAAACAGGGGCGAGATCCTTCGCTGCGCTCAGGATGACAAAGCAAAGGCAGGATGGCAAACCTCAAATATACCTCCGGATTTCGTCCAGGGACTTCCGTTTTTTGGGGGGGAGGTAGTCTTCGTCGGGCGGGTAGCCGAGGGACATCATGAGGCCGATCTTCGCCTGCCTGGGAAGGTCGAGTTCCCGCTTCACCGCCTTCTCGTCCAGCCAGCCGAACATGCAGCTTCCCAGGCCCAGCTCCGCTGCCTGGAGGGACAGGTGTTCGCAGGCGATGCCTACGTCCATGAGGCTGAACTGGATGCCCCGGAAAAAGCCCCCCATGGAGGCTGCATACCCTGACCGTTCGGTGAGGACGGTGATCAGCACCGGGGCCTTGGCCGCGAAGGAGTTCATGGAATAAATTCCGCTGAATGCCGCTTTCGCAAGGGAAGTCACCTTTTCCGGGGTGTTGGCCACCACAAAGGTCCAGGGCTGGGAGTTGCAGGCCGAAGGAGCCAGCCTGGCTGCCTCAAGACATTTGTCTATGACCGGTTCCGCAACGGGAAAAGGGGAGTATTTCCGGAGGCTGTACCGTTTCCGCACAAGGTCGACGAAATCCATTGTCCGTTTCCCCGCCTCAGATCGTAGGAGCGTTGTAGATAAGGTACCCTGCTGCGGCAATGAGAAGAACGCCGCTGATCTTTCCGAGCCAGGCTGTGGCTTTTCCGCCGCCGCCGGAGAAGATGCGGGAAAAGGCGTCCGTGGCGCTTCCGGCGGCGATGATCACCGTGCAGTGACCGGCGCCGTAGGCTGCCACGAGCAGCAGCGCCCGGACGATATCCGTGGCGGCTGTCTGTATGGCGAGGAAGATCACCGGGGCCGAGTAGGCAAAGCTGCACGGACCGAGGGCCAGTCCGGAAAGTGTCCCGAGGGCGAGGGCTCCCCGGTATCCTGTATGCTTTGTCGTGGGGCCGGATCCGCCCCGGAACCACGGCATGTTGATCAGTCCGAGGAGATGAAGGCCGAAGAGGACGAAGACTCCTGCCACGATGTAGTTCGTGTACCGGTCAATGCCGCCGAGGAAGACTCCGGCGGAGGTGAGAAGACCTCCGAGGAAGGCCAGGTTGACGAAGACGCCGAGGGAGAAGACCACGG
>CAZJAR010000142.1:0-1506 GCA_964543785.1 uncultured Synergistaceae bacterium
CCCCTCCGGGGATGCTCCGCGATCGGGCTTCGCCCTCAGAATGACAGTAATGGGGAGGACCTCATGCTTGTCTTTGTTCCTGCCGGCCCTTCCCCCCGAAATGATACAATGCGGGCAGTGAACGGGTTGCCAATCTGCCCGAGAAAAGGGGGAGCATCATGACAGTCTTCGCCCAGAGAATGAAAACCATGGAAAAATCGGCCGCCATCATCCGGGGCCTCTTCGGCGCCATGAACGATCCCGGCATCATCTCCTTCGGAGGAGGGGCCCCGGCGAGGGAAGCCCTGCCCGTCGACATCGTCCGGGAGATAACCAACGAGGTGATCACCAGGGACGGCAGGGGAGTGGAGGCCCTCCAGTACGGCAGCGTCATGGGCCTGCCGGACCTCCGGGACATCGTGGTCAGCGAGCTCCTCGCCCCCAAGGGCGTGGAGGCGGACGCCGGCCGGATTATCATCACCAGCGGGGGCCTGGAGGGAATGAACCTCCTCTGCCAGCTCTTCATCGACCCCGGCGACGTCATTCTGGTGGAGTCGCCCACCTTCGTCCACTGCGTGGAGATCTTCGAGATGTTCCAGGCCCGGTGCGTCAGCGTCGCCATGGACGAAAACGGCATGGTTCCCGAGGACCTGGAGGCCAAGATCCGGGAGTACCGGCCGAAGATGGTCTACGTCATCCCCACCTTCCAGAACCCCACCGGCCGCACCCTCTCCCTCGAACGGAGGAAGAAAGTGGCCGAACTCGGCAGCCGGTACGACACCATCATCCTCGAGGACGACCCCTACCGGGACATCCGCTACAGCGGCACGGACCTGCCCCCCATCAAGGCCTTCGACACCACGGGGCACACCGTCCTCGCCAACAGCTTCTCCAAGATCTTCTCCCCCGGCAGCAGGCTGGGCTACGTCCTCGCGTCGGAAGAAATCACGGCAAAGCTCTTCGACGCCAAGACGGCCACCAATTCCCACACGTCCATGCTGCCCCAGGTCATCTGTGCCGAGTTCTTCAAGCGGGGGTACTACCCGGCCCACCACAGGATGATCTGCGACCTCTACCGGGAACGGCGGGACGTCATGATCGAGTCCATCGACAAATTCTTCCCGAAGGGAACGGTGCGGACCTTCCCCGACGGCGGCCTCTTCACCTGGGCCCGGCTTCCCGGAGGCATCAACACCACCGACCTGCTGGCCGAATCGCTGGCGGCTCCCGACGTGCGGGTGGCCTACGTGGCGGGGGAGGGATTCTTCATCGAGGGCAACGGCATGGGGAACGACTGCATGCGGATCAGCTTCGGCGGGGTTCCTCCCGAGAAAATCCGCATCGGGGCCGAGCGCCTTGGCAAGCTCATCTGCAACAAGCTGGAAACAGGGTTAAGCTGCGAGGCGTAGGGAAGTTTTTCCTCGGGCTGTCATCCTGAGGGCTGTCGTCAGTATGGTGGCATCCTCACGACCTCAGGGAACGCGATTGCAGCGCTCAGAATATTTACCTGTCTGTCATCCTGAGGGC
>CAZJAR010000142.1:1606-3992 GCA_964543785.1 uncultured Synergistaceae bacterium
AGGATCTGCCCCGGTACCTGTTCTTAACCAAAAAAAGGGGGGCCATGCGGCCCCCCTTCACCATTGGTCTATTTCTTCCTGAACAGCGCCAGGAGCGGCACGGCGAGCAGCAGGCCCCAGGGAGAGACCGCCGACGCGGCGCACCCTTCCACGGCACCGTCGGGCTCCTCCCAACTCAAGGCCCTGTAGAGGTTCAGCCGTCCTCCGGTGATTGTTTTATTCCTGAGAGAATCAATCCTGTCCACCTTTTCCAGGATGATGGTTTTCGGAGACTGGCCAGGGAACCGGGACGCCGCCAGGGCCACCGCTCCCGTCACGAAAGGAGTAGCCATGGATGTGCCGCTCATGGAGAAGTACCGGGATTCCGCGACGCCCACTCCCGCGGCGCCCATCATTATCCCGTTAAGTCCCGTTCCCGTGCTGCCGGTCTCAAGCTCTATTTTGAACAGGAATTCCGCTGTCTTGAAACTGTCCGGAACCGAGAGCCTGAAATCAATAAAGTCATAGTCCGTATCCGCAGAAATCTCGTAGGATTCTGTCCAGGTCACCCCGTTGTCCGGAGAGAAGTACACCCTCACGAAGTCTTCGTTTTCAACGATATCCAGCGCCACGGGAAAACCGAGGAGGACCGTGTTCTCCAATGTCCCCGACAGGTCTATGGGATCCTTCGCCATGATCCATGAGGTATTGTCCGCCTCGTAGCCGCTCATCCACACCTGCCGCGAATCGTACGTTCCGATAGCCCATCCGTCCGTCGAGCCGGCAGCCGCACCGGAGAGCCAGTTCTCGTCATCGCCCTCCAGGTCGTCGAAAAAGAAATCCCCCGCTGCCGGAACGTAGGATGTGTGGGTGCTGAGAATGCTCCCTCCCGGCGCAGCGAGATGAACCGTGTTTTTTCCGAAGTTCGAGAAATCGGAGAGGGTGTCGTCTTTTTCCGTCGACGCCACGGAGATGATGTTCGGCAGGTTGTAGCATGCCGGATAGGAGGGCATAAGGTCGTTGTCGTTCGTTTCGTTTCCGGCCGAGGCAACGAAGATGATCCCCTTGTTCGCAAGGGCGGAAATGGCCTCCCGCTGGACCGCCGAAGAGGCGTATCCCCCGTAGGACGCGTTGACCGCGACGATGTCCACGCCGGCCTCTTTCTTTTCGAGAACCCAGTTCAGGGCGGCCAGTTCCGCGCTGTCGTACACCCTGCCGATCCCGTCACCGATCTTCAGGGGAATCATCTTCACGGTCCACGCCACGCCCGAAACGCCGAGAGCATTGTTCCCCACGGCCCCGATGATGCCTGCCACGTGGGTTCCGTGCCCGTTGTCGTCCTCGGGTTCACTGTCGTTGTTCACGAAATCGTACCCCGATGTGCCGTCGGCGGCCCGCCACAGGTTGGCCTGCAGGTCCGGATGGTTAAGAGCCATGCCGGTGTCAAGAATGGCCACCACCTTCCCCGGGGTCACGGTCCTGCGGATGTCCCATCCTTCCGGGGCGCTGATGTCCGCTCCCGCAGTTCCACCCGACGAGCCCGTATTCTGCAGTCCCCACTGGTTGCCGAAATAGGTGTCGTTCGGAACTGTGGCGGAAATCCGGCGGATGTAGTTCGGCGCGGCGGCTTCAACCTCCGGCATGTTTTGAAATCTCGCCAGAAGCTCTTCCGTGGTTTTTCCGGAACTGCGGATGAGAGTCGTCTGCTTTCCCGAAGCTCGGGACAGGGCGCCGAACACCCTGTGGTCCGAGGCGTTCACCGATGAGGCGGCAAGAGAAGCGGCGGTGGACGAAGCTCCTGCTTTGAATACCACCAGGACCTCACCCGGAACATACTCCGCCCCGGCAGGAATCGAGGCAAAGGCCCCAATGGCAGGAAACAGAAGAAAAACTAGAACCCATGCAACAACGGAACCTTTGCAAAAACGGGGCAAAGCAATCATCAACCTTTCGTGAAGAAGTGTCTTCAGAGAGAGACAGTAGCAGAAAGGTACCGCTAATGCAATTATGGGAAGATGGTGAAATAAAAGGCCGGGAAATTGGAAAAATGCCGCCGACAGTGGGGCTGAAAGCCGCCATAGGACCGGCCTCGGGATGACACTCTTTTTTCTTTCATCCCGAGCGAGCGAAGCGAAAAGCTGTCATTCCGAAGGGCGAAGCCCGAGGAATCTCGCCTCTGGTTCTGAAGTGGACCACCCCCGAGATCCCTCTCCTCCGGGGGTGGCAGAAGTGGTGTCATCCTGAGGAGCGGTTTTGGCGACGAAGGATCTCGTATTTGATTCTGAAGTGCCTCACCCCGAGATCCCTCGCGTTCGCTCGGGATGACAGCGTCAGGTCCCTCCCCTCCGGGGATGGCAGAAGTGGTGTCATCCTGAGGAGCGGTTTTGGCGACGAAGGATCTCGTATT
>CAZJAR010000143.1:0-3927 GCA_964543785.1 uncultured Synergistaceae bacterium
CTGCTCTCCCACAGCGTGGAAATCAGTGCGCAGCCCATACACGAAGAGCGAAGCGCCTTGGAGACACTGCTCTACAGTTTCGGACCCGGAGTCCTGTTCATCCTCTTCTATTTCTGGCTGTTCCGCCGGTCCTCCCAGGGCGGCATGGGTGGACTCACGGGGCTCGGGAAAAGCAAGGCGAAACGGTACGACCAGGAGACAGAAGAGAAAGTGACCTTCGACGACGTGGCAGGCATCGACGAGGCGGAGAACGAACTGGTGGAGATCGTCGATTTCCTGAAGGATCCCGGGAAATACACCCGGCTGGGTGGAACGGCCCCGAAGGGCATCCTTCTCGTAGGGGCGCCCGGAACGGGAAAAACGCTCCTCGCAAAAGCCGTGGCGGGCGAGGCGGGGGTCCCCTTTTTCTCCATGAGCGCCGCCGAGTTCGTGGAGATGATCGTCGGCGTTGGTGCAGCGAGGGTGCGTGATCTCTTCAGCCAGGCCCGGGAGAAGGCCCCTGCCATCATCTTCATTGACGAACTGGACGCCATCGGCCGGGCAAGAGGCCAGATGAGCATAGGAGGCTCGAGCGAGCAGGAGCAGACACTGAACCAGATCCTGACGGAGATGGACGGTTTTTCCAGCAGAACAGGAGTTATCGTGCTCGCGGCCACAAATCAGCCTGATGTGCTCGACAAGGCCCTTCTGAGGCCGGGGCGGTTCGACCGGAGAGTCGTGGTCAATCTCCCCGACAAAACTGGACGGGAGGCAATCCTGATGGTACACACCCGGAACGTCCCCCTGTCAGCCGAAACCAGCCTCGGTGAGATTGCCGCAACAACGCCGGGCTTTTCAGGTGCCGATCTGAAAAACCTCGTCAACGAAGCAGCCCTCCTCGCCGCCAGGCGGGATCAGGACGACGTCCGGCCGAAGGATTTCCTGGACTCTCTCGAGAAGATAGTCCTCGGGCCGGAAAGACCGCTTCTTCTGAGCACAGATGACAGGGAGCGGGTGGCCTACCACGAGGGAGGACACGCCATCCTCGGCCTGACGGTCGCCGGTGCCGACCCCGTTCACAGGGTGACGATCATGCCCCGCGGCCAGGCCCTCGGCGTGACATACCAGCGCCCCGTCTCGGACCGGTACAACTACCCGGAGAACTATCTCAGGGCACGGATCATAGGCGCACTCGGAGGCAGGGCGGCGGAAGAGATCGTGTACGGCACGAAAACCACCGGGGCGGAAAGCGATATCGAACAGGCAACGAGCCTTGCCTACAGAATGGTCACCCGGTGGGGCATGAGCGAACGGCTTGGCATGGTGCAGCTTGCCCCCAGGGAAAACCCCTTCCTCAACACCCAGGGAGGGTTCGGCGGAACAAAACCCTTTAGTGAAGAGACTGCCAAAATCATCGATGAAGAGGTGTTCAGGATCATCGGGGAAAGCCTCGCCGAGGCGAAAGGACTGCTGACGAAGCACCGGAGGGAGCTGGACGCCCTGGCGGCCGCACTGGTCTCAAGAGAAACGCTGGATGAAAAAGAAATTCTCGCCGTCACCGGGCTCACCCCCGCTCCGCCGCTGGAGACGGGGAAACTTCCTGCGGAGGGGTAGGTTGCCGCCCCTTACGGCGGCAACTCAAAGACCTGAAGCGGACACGGGTGAAAAACACAAAAGGCGGTATAATCGGAAGAAACACCCGACGGCCAAGGCTTGAAAACGATATTATTCCCGGAGTTTCCTTTCTGTGGCGGAATTCCGGAAAAATAGACGGAAAGAAGGGATTTCTGTTGGCTTTTGATCGGATACAGTACGAAGCTCTCGTTGAACTCTCCGCGTCTGTCCTGGAAAAAATGGGCTACCCCGGACACAAGGCCCGCGTCACGGCCGCGGTGCTTGCCGAAGCCGATGCCAGGGGAGTCTCCTCCCACGGGGTCACCAGGCTCAAAGTGTACCGGAACGAGCTCGAGAGCGGCCACGTCAAGCCGGGTGCGGACCCTGAAATCGTCCACGAAACCCCCATCTCCCTGGTTGTCGACGGGCATTACGGCATAGGGGCCCACATCTCCGAATTCACCATGAAGAAAGCAATCGAAAAGGCAAAGGCCCATGGAACATGCTACGCCTCGGTGCGGAACTCCAACCACTTCGGCATGGCGGGCCTGTGGGCCGAGATGGCGGTGAAGGAAGGCCTTCTGGGAAGCGCCTTCACCAATACCATCCGGTGTGCCGTCCCCACCCTGGGGAAGGAGCGCCTGCTCGGCACCAACCCCATCGCAGTGGGCATCCCCTCCGACGGCGATCTTCCCTGGCTGCTCGACATGGCAACCACCACAGCGCCCCGGGGAAAGCTCGGCGTCTACAAGCGCCGTGGCCTCGAGATGCCGGAGGGCTGGTTCGTGGGCGAGTCCGGTGAAACGGTGACCGACCCGGCCGAGGCCACCTCGATTCTCGCTGATCCCACGGGACAGTGGGGCGGCCTTCTCTTCCTCGGAGGCTCCTCTGAACTTATGGGCGGACACAAGGGGTACGGCCTCGCCGTCCTTGTGGACATGCTCTGCGGTCCCCTGGCGGGCGGCCCCTGGACCAGGGACGTCTTCCAGACAATGGATGCCAACGTGGGACACTTCTTCTCCGCCACGAGGCTCGACCTCTTCGGCGACGAGAAGGATATCCGCAGGCGGGTTGGAGAAATGCTCGCCGCCCTCAGGTCCTCGGCACCATCGGAGGGGAACGGGCGGGTGTACATACACGGCGAAAAAGAATCCCTCCGCAGGGAAGAAGCCCTGGAGAAGGGAGTGCCCCTGGACGAAGCCACCTTCGGAATGCTGGAGGACTTCGCCGCCGAATTCGGCCTCACTCCCCCCGAAAAAATCTGACGAGGAGGTGCGTCATGGCACACATAACTTTTCCCTACGAGGGATTCGGAGACGCGGTCATTCCCGACGGAAACCTTCTGGCGGTTCTCGCACCCCGGACGGCTCCCCTTTCTTCCGGAAGCGACCTGGACGAAGTGAAGCGGGCCCTTGGGGCTCCCATAGGCTCCCCGAGGCTGAGGGAGATGGTGAAAAACGGAGATTCTGCCCTCATCCTTATTGACGACAATACCAGGAACACCCCCGCGGCCCGGCTGCTCCCCCTGGTCCTGGAGGAACTTGCAGCCGGCGGGGCCGCCCTTCAGGACACCGCCATCCTCATCGCCCTCGGAACCCACCGGGCAATGACGGATGCCGAAGTGGAAGCCAAGGTCGGAAAGGATCTTCTCGAGAGGATCAGGGTCTACCAGCACAATGCCCACGACGAAAAGGGGCTCGCAAACCTGGGGACAACGGAACATGGAACGGAAGTCTGGGTGAACAGGCTGCTCCTCGAGTTCGACCACGTGATCGCCCTTGGGCACATCACTCCCCACCGTGTTGCGGGTTTCTCCGGGGGAGCGAAGATGGTGCAGCCCGGGGTCTCCGGAGTGGTCACCACGGGCCAGACCCACTGGGTGAGCGCTCTCTACGAAGGCGAAGAGATTATGGGGACCATCGACAACCCCGTCCGCCGGGAGATGAACGCCGTGGCGAAAAAGGCGGGGCTTTCCTTCATCGTGAATGTGGTCCTCGACCGGGAGGAGAGGATTTACCGCTGCGTCTGCGGCGACCCGGAAATGGCCCACGCCGCCGGCTGCGAGGCGTCCAGGGAAATCTTCGGCGTCCCCTTCGCGGAGTACGCCGACATCGTGATCACCGATACCTTCCCTGCGGACAGCGAGCTCTGGCAGGCCGCCAAGGGAATCTATGCGGGTGACCTTCCCCTGAAGAAGGGCGGTGTCCTGGTGACGGTGACCCCCTGCCCCGAAGGGGTGGCCCAGGGACACCCCGAGCTGACGGATATCGGCTACCTCCCCTTCGCCGAGGCGAAGGCCATGGTGGACCGGGGGGAGATCGAAGACCTCACCCT
>CAZJAR010000144.1:0-3924 GCA_964543785.1 uncultured Synergistaceae bacterium
AGATGCCGCTGAGCCTTTTCGCCAGGTAGTTGGCGTTCAGCACCGCCATCTCCGACACTTCCCGTATGCCATCCGGTCCGAGGGTGCGGATGTAGGTGTAGGCCCGGACGAGGACGCCGAAGTTTCCGAAAAAGCTCCGGACCCTTCCGATGGTCCTTGGCCGTTCGCTGTCCCCGGCCAGGGCATACCGGCCGTCCCGGAGGATGACCACCGGCGCGGGCAGGAAGGGCTCGAGCTCGGCCTTCACCCCCACCGCCCCCGCTCCGGGGCCTCCGCCGCCATGGGGGGTGCTGAAGGTCTTGTGGAGGTTCAGGTGGAGGACGTCGAAACCCATATCGCCGGGGCGGGTCTTGCCCATGATGGCGTTGGCGTTGGCGCCGTCGTAGTAGACCAGTCCGCCCGCCCGGTGGACGGTCTCCGTGAGTTCAAGGATATGCTTCTCGAAGATCCCCAGGGTGTTGGGGTTGGTGAGCATGAGGGCCGCCACGGAATCGTCCATGAGGGATTTCAGCGATTCCAGGTCCACCATGCCGTCGGCGTCGGAGGCCACTTCCACCGCGTCGAACCCTGTGACCGTGGCCGAGGCCGGGTTGGTTCCATGGGCTGAATCGGGGACGATGACCTTCGTTCTTTTCGTGTCGCCACGGCTCTCGTGCCACGCCTTGATCATCATGAGCCCCGTCTGCTCGCCGTGGGCGCCTGCGGCGGGCTGGAGGGTGACGGCGTCCATGCCGGTGATCTCGGCGAGCATGGCGCTGAGGTCGTACATGAGCCTGAGAGCCCCCTGGACCGTCTCCTCCGGCTGGAGGGGATGGATCCGGGCGAAGCCCGGCATCCTTGCCGCGGTCTCGTTGATCCTGGGGTTGTATTTCATGGTGCAGGAACCGAGGGGATAGAACCCTTCGTCCACGGAGTAGTTCAGCTTCGACAGCCTGGTGAAGTGGCGGACCACGTCCACCTCGGCCATCTCGGGCAGCCTGGGGGCCGTCTCCCGGCAGAACCCTTCCAGGACGGACCCGCAGTCCACGGCGGGGACATCCAGCTCCGCCAGGGCATAGCCTTTCCTTCCCGGGCGGCTCGATTCAAAGAGGGTTTCCATTGTGCGGGCCATCAGGCGTCACCTCCCGCGACCGCCGCGAGGCGGTCGATTTCTTCCTTCGTCCTGTTTTCCGTCACGGCCAGAAGCCAGCCGTTCTTCAGCCGCGGGTAGCGGGACTCTATGGAGTATCCCCCGATGATCCCGGCGTCGAGAAGACGCCGGTTCAGCTTTTCGACGGGCTCGTCGCAGAGGAGCACCGTCTCCCGGAAGGAGGGGACCCCGGGAAAGGCTCTCCGGAATTTCCCCGTTTTTTCGAGCTGTGAAACGGCGTATTCGGTTTTCGCGATGATCTGCTCCCCGATCTCCCGGAGTCCGGCCGGGCCCATGAGGCTGAGGTAGACCGACGCGGCGACGATGCAGAGGTTCTGGTTGGAGCAGATGTTCGACGTGGCCTTCTCCCTGCGGATGTGCTGCTCCCGGGCCTGGAGGGTCAGGACGAAGGTCCGCCTTCCTTTGGAATCCACGGTCTGGCCGCAGATTCGGCCCGGCATTTTTCGCATGAGAGGCTTGTTGACGGCGATAAATCCGAAGGCGGGGCCGCCGAAGCTCATGGCGTTGCCGACGGACTGCCCGTCGCCCACCACGATGTCGGCGCCGAGTTTTCCCGGCGCTTCGAGGAGGCCGAGGGCGAGGAGGTCCGTGGAGACGATGAGCAGGGCTCCCGCTCCGTGGACCCTTTCGGCCAGGGATTTCAGGTCTTCGACGGAACCGAAGAAATTGGGGGACTGGACCACGAGGGCCGCCGCGTCACCCGCTGCGAGGGCGTTTTCCAGGGCTTTTGCGTCGATCCGCCCGTTCTCGGCGGGCAGTTCCGTGTGTTCGAGCTTCCTGCTCCAGCAGTAGGTGCGGAGCACGTCCCTCGTCTGGGGGTTCACGTTCCGCCCCCAGAGAATCCTGCTTTTCTTCGTCGCCGATGCCGCGAGAACCGCCGCCTCGGCGGCGGCGGAGGCCCCGTCGTACATGGAGGCGTTGGAGACCTCCATGCCGGTGAGCTCGCAGACCATGGTCTGGTACTGGAAGATGGCCTGGAGAGTTCCCTGGGCCACCTCGGGCTGGTAGGGGGTGTAGCTCGTGGTGAATTCTCCCCGGGAGACGACGCTGTCCACTGCGGCGGGGATGAAATGGTCATAGACGCCCGCGCCGAGGAAGCAGGGCAGGTCGTCGGCATTCCTGTTGCTCCCGGCCAGTTTCCGGAGATCCCGGATCATCTCCGCCTCCGGAAGGGCCTTCGGGAGGTCGGGAAGGCTGTTTTGCCTGACCTTTTCGGGGATACCCGAGAAAAGGTCGTCAATGGAGCCGACGCCGAGGTATTCCAGCATACGGCGCCGGTCTTCCGCCGTGGCGGGAATGTACCGGCTCATGGCGGCCCCTCCTAGTCGCTTTCCGCTTCAAGCTCCTCGACGAGCTTGGCATAGGCCCCGGCGTCAAGCAGCGAGTCCAGCTCTCCGGGGTCGGAGACTTCGAGGCGGACGAGCCAGTTTGTGTAGGGGTCCTCGTTCAGCAGCTCGGGGGCACCGTCGAGGTCGCCGTTTACCCCGGCCACCGTCCCGGAGACGGGGCTGAACACGTCGTTGGCTCCCTTCACCGATTCGACGACGATGAAGTCCTCCCCGGCCCTGACCTCCCTGCCTTCATCGGGAAGCTCCACGTAGACGATGTCGCCCATGGCGTGCTGGGCGTAGTCGGTAATGCCCATGACGCCCGTGGCGCCTTCCATCCTGATCCATTCGTGATCCTTCGTGTACCTGAGATCCTGTGGTATTTTCGCCATTTTCTTCGTCCTCCTTTGTCTCTCCTGGGATTGTCGTTCCTATTTTTTGTATTTCCTGTCGTAGAAGGGCCGCTTTACCACCACGCCCTGTTTCGGCCTGTCCCGGATGACGACGCTCAGGCTTTCGCCCTCCGCCGGCGCGGGGGTCTTCACGCAGCACAGGGCCATGTTGGCGTCCAGGGAGGGGCAGTATCCCCCGGAGGTCACCGTGCCCACCATTTTTCCCGACGGGTCGGCCACGTCCATGCCGGCCCGGGGTACGCCCTTGTCCTCGAGGCGCAGTCCCACGATCTTCCGCCGGAGACCGTCCTCCTTCTGGCGCTTCAGCACGGGCTGGCCGATGAAGCCGCCGGGCTTGTCCACCTTGACGAAGAAGCCGAATCCCGCCTCCAGGGGACCCAGGGTGTCGGTGTACTCGTGGCCGCAGAGGGGGAGTCCCGCCTCGAACCGGAGGCTGTCCCTTGCGCCGAGGCCGATGGGGATCAGCCCCGCGTCCTTCCCGGCCTCGAGGAGGAGATCCCACAGTTCGGCTCCTCTCTCCCAGGGAACATAGATCTCGAACCCGTCCTCGCCGGTGTAGCCGGTCCTGCTCACGATGGCGGGGATGCCGCCCACGGAGACGCCGTCGGTAAAGGCAAAGAACCTGAGGGCTGAGGGATCGAAACCGGCGACCCGGGCCAGGACGGCCTCCGCCGCCGGACCCTGGAGGGCTGTTTCGGCGGTCTTCATCGAAATGTTTTCGAGAATGACGCCGTCACCGGGAAGGTGTTCCCTCAGCCAGTCCCAGTCCTTGTCCACGTTGGCCGCGTTCACCACAAGGAGGAACTTCTCCGGGCCGTACCGGTAGACAAGCAGGTCGTCCACCACGCCCCCGGCCTCGGTGCACATGATGTTGTACTGCACCTGGAAGTCCTTCATGACGAAGATGTCGTTGGTAATAAGCCGGGAAAGCCATTTCTCCGCGCCCGGCCCCTCGACCGTGATTTCCCCCATGTGGGAGACGTCGAAGAGCCCCGCTTTTGACCTGACCGCCAGGTGTTCCGTCTTGATGCCT
>CAZJAR010000145.1:0-3612 GCA_964543785.1 uncultured Synergistaceae bacterium
CTCGCCACAATGCCGATGCTCAGGGTCACGGCGAAGCCGCGGACCGGTCCGCTGCCGAAGTAGAAAAGCACCGCGGCGGCGATGAGCGTTGTTATGTTGGCGTCGAGAATCGTCGTCAGGGCTTTCTTGAATCCCGCGTCGATGGCCGCCAGCGGAGTCTTTCCTGCCCTTGCCTCTTCCCTCATCCGCTCATAAATAAGCACGTTTCCGTCAACGGCCATGCCGATGGTGAGAACAATGCCCGCGATTCCGGGAAGGGTGAGTGTCGCCTTCAGGGAAATGAGCCCGGCAAAAACGAGGAGAATGGCAACTGCAAGGGCCGCATCGGCGGCTATGCCGAGGGTCCGGTAATAAAGCAGCATGAAGAGGAACACAAGGGAGGCGCCGATAAGGCCAGCCCTGATTCCGGAGTTGATGGAGTCCTCGCCGAGGCTCGGGCCCACCGACCGGTTCTCGATGACCTCAACGGCAATTGGCAGGGCGCCGGCTCGGAGCATGATGGAAAGCCGGCTGGCCTCCGCGGCGCTGAACCGTCCCGATATCTGGGCGCTGCCGCCGGTGATCCTCTCCTGAACTACCGGAGCGGAAATTACCACTCCGTCCAGGACGATGGCGATCTGCCGCCCTACGTTGGCCGCTGTGGCACTGTCAAAAAGTTTGGCTCCCTCAGAGCTGAAGGTCAGCCCGACTACCGCCCGGCCAAGGTTATCGTACTGTGTCTTGGCATCCACAAGGTCCTTTCCTCCCACGAGCACAGGGCCTAGAAGATAGTACCGTCCTTCATCGTCCCTGGATACCCGTGATCCGGCTATTCCCTGGGCTGTCTTCGCGAGATTGTCTTTTCCCGCCTCGATCTGTGCCTTGGCTTCATTCCACCTGACCTGGGCCCTCTGAAATTCCTCGTCGCTTTCATAGTTCTCCCTCTGGGGACCGGGGGGAACCGAAGCTGTCGCTTCGGCGACGGACCGGAACTCGAGCTCGGCAGTCTTTCCGATGAGCTCGAGAGCAGCATCAGGATCCTGTATGCCGGGAAGATCGACGATGACCCTGTCACGGCCTTCCCTCTGGATGACCGGTTCTGCGACGCCGTACTGGTCGACCCTGTTCCGGAGAACCGCAAGAAGTCTTTCGATGCTGTCCTCCGTCACCTTGCTGTCGGCGGATTCCTTCGCCTGAAGGACGATATGGGCGCCGCCCTTCAGGTCAAGCCCAAGGTTGATCTTTCCCGAAATGGGAAAGACCGTCACGAGAGCCGCAATTACCACGAGGGCGACTATACCGAGCCGCCAGCGGTCTCTTCTGAGCATATTTCTTCCCTCCTGGACACTCCACGAAATAAGTGCAAATCAAAGAACCGGAAAAAGCGGAGCGGCCGCCCGGAGGCGACCCTCTCCGCACAGATTTCATATTTTGCTTTGAAAAAGGTCAGTTGCTCTCCTCTTCGGTTTTCCCGGCTTCTTCCCTTGGGGCGGATTCCTTCTGCTGGGGGGCTGCCGCCGCCGCACGCTTGGTGGCCACTGCTGATTTCAGTATCCGCACTTTCACTCCGTCGGCGATCTCGACGACGATGCTGTCATCCTTGACTTCACGGATGGTGGCGAAGAATCCGCCGATTGTGACCACCTGGTCGCCTCGTGAAAGGGACGCGAGAAGTTGATCCTGGGCTTTTTGGCGCTTCTTCTGGGGCCTGATGATGAAGAAATAGAAAATAACAACGAAAATCGCGAGAGGGAAAAGCATCCCCATAAGGCTGCCCTGTCCTCCAGCTCCTCCTGCCGCCTGTCCGCACTGCTGTTCCATTCAAAAAACGCCTCCTCAAAGTAATTTGGTCCGAAGGCCCCTTCCGGGACCATGATATTCTATCAAATACTACTCTTCTTTGTGCTTGAGAAAGAAAAGGAGCTTCTCGAGCTCCACCGAAATATCCACCGCCGCGAGAAGCACATTCTCCGGGACTGAAAGGGACACCGGGGCAAAGTTGAGGATTCCCTTCACCGTTCCCGCCTGGACCGCCCTGTCGGCCACATGCTGCGCCGCTCCGCCGGGAACGGTGAGAATCAGAACCTCTATCTCCTTCTCCCGGACGATTTCCGTGATGTCATCCACGGAATAGCAGAGAATGCCCTGGATTTCCGTACCGATCTTGTCAACATCCACATCAAAAAGAGCCCTGATGCGGAATTTTTCGTTCTGGAACGCCTGGTACCCCAGCAGGGCTTCTCCAAGCTTGCCCGCTCCAACAAGGCCGATGGACCATTTTCTTGGCGAGGCCAGGATTTTGCTTATATGCTTGTGGAGACGATCTACATGATAACCGACGCCCCGCTTGCCGATCTCTCCGAAATAGGAAAGATCCTTTCTCACCTGGCTTGCCTTGAAAGAGAGCATCTCCCCCATCTCCTGTGAGGAGACCACTTTCTGTCCCTCTGCGACGAGCTGTTCCAGCAGGCGGTGATACTGGACAAGCCGTTCCACGGTAGGTTCCGCTATCTTCATTTCCGCACTTCCTTCAGTGGGATGAAGGGGCTGAGCAGCCTCCTCCCCGGATGCTATTCTTTCCAGGCAACGACTTCGATTTCCACAAGTGCGCCCTTGGGGAGAGCGCTCACTTCCACGAAGGACCGCGCGGGGGGTTCTTTGTCGAAATGGCTGGCATATACGCCGTTGACCGTGGTGAAATCACCCATGTTCGTGGCGAAAACGGTGGCCTTGATCACATCGGAAAGGGAATACCCGGCAGCTTCAAGAACGGCCTTCACGTTCTTCAGAACCTGTTCGGCCTGCTGCTCCACTCCGCCCTCGACAAAGCTCCCCGTGGACGGGTCCACAGGAATCTGTCCGGAGCAGAAAAGGAAGTTCCCCGCCCTGACCGCCTGGCTGTAGGGTCCGACGGCCGCAGGCGCCGCTGTGGTGGATACGATCTTTTTCATTGCAATTCCTCCTTCTGGCTGTTATCTGTAAGGGTTGCCCCGAAACTGGGTCAGCCGGGCGTACGGGGCGCGCTCAAGGTCTTCGGCGATGCGAAGAAGCTGATTGTACTTGGCAACCCTGTCGATCCGCGCCGGAGCCCCTGTCTTGATCTGGCCCGCACCCGTGGCGACCGCCAGGTCGCTGATGAAGGCGTCATCCGTCTCGCCGGAACGGTGGGAGATTACGGTCCCGTAGCCGTACCGCTTCGCGAGAGCGATAACATTGAGGGTCTCGGAGAGGGTACCGATCTGGTTCAGCTTGATAAGAACAGCGTTTGCGACCCCTTCCTCGATTCCCCTGGAGAGTTTTTCGGGGTTTGTGACGAACAGGTCGTCGCCCACGATCTGGATTTTTTTCCCGAGCCTTGAGGTCATGACCGACCATCCGGCCCAGTCGTCCTCAGCCATTCCGTCCTCGATGGAGAGAACAGGATAGTCCCTGCAGAGTTCCTCCCAGTAGTCCACCATTTCCTCGGCCGTGAATACCTTGTTCTCCCCGGCGAAATGATAGGTGCCGTCCTTGAAGAATTCGGATGCTGCCGGGTCGAACGCGAGGCTGACATCCTTTCCCGGGGCGTACCCGGCCTTCTCAATCGCTTCGAGAATAAGGTCGATGGCCTCGCGGTTGCTCTTGAGGTCCGGA
>CAZJAR010000145.1:3622-3784 GCA_964543785.1 uncultured Synergistaceae bacterium
GCCGATGGCGGTGCTGTACCCCCTGGCGTTGACGGTCTTCTTCAGGGAGTGATAGGTCTCCACTCCCATGCGAAGCGCTTCCGCAAAGGTCTCCGCGCCGTGGGGAACGATCATGAACTCCTGGATGTCCACGTTGTTGTCCGCATGGGCCCCGCCGTTGAT
>CAZJAR010000146.1:0-3753 GCA_964543785.1 uncultured Synergistaceae bacterium
AGGCAGGATAGTAATGTGCCGGCAGCATCTCTCCATGTGTATAGACATCCACTCCGGTTTCCTTTGTCTGTTCGAGTAGCTGCTCAAGGTCGGTAAGATCATGTCCGGAAATAAGTATCGCCGGATTTTTTCTTACGCCGATATTGACTTTGGTTATCTCAGGGTTGCCGTATTTTGATGTGTTGGCTCCATCCAGCAGAGCCATTGCTTTTACTCCATATTCCCCTGTTTTGAGGGTCAGAGCCACAAGACCATCTGCTCCAAGACCATCATCCAGTGTAGCTGCCAGGGCTTCATAAATGAAGACGTTGACAGATACGTCTTCCTTGCCCAGGTTCAGTGCGTGCTCGGTATATGCAGCTATTCCTTTGAGTCCATAAACTATCATTTCCCTGAGGGAACGGATGTCTTCGTTCTCTGTTGCAAGGACTCCTGTCGATTCAGCCTTTTCCAGCATGGCTTCCATTGTATCAGCCTTAAAGGTAG
The DNA here is from genome assembly GCA_964543785.1 of uncultured Synergistaceae bacterium. Taxonomy (GTDB): domain Bacteria; phylum Synergistota; class Synergistia; order Synergistales; family Aminobacteriaceae; genus Aminivibrio. The sequence goes on from CAZJAR010000146.1 coordinate 487, forward strand.
CCGCGTCATGAAGTCCGCTGCATACAGCTTTGTCCCTAACACCATCTCTGAGAAATATTATTTTGCTTATCTGCTTTTTTATAGCCTCTGCGTCAAAGTTGGCATTTGTGATCGTCATGAAAAGGCTTCTCAGCACTTCATGATTTACCTCAGGAATATCTGCAGCATCCATCTTTCCCTTGACTATCACATCAGAAACACCCTTCACTGCATAGATAAGAAGGTCCTGAAGCTTTGCCACCTGTTCATCTTTACCGCAGACACCTTTTACTGTGCAGCCCTTATTCATTGCTGTCTCTTGACACTGATAACAGAACATACTCATATAAAGCTCCTCCTTTTCATTGTTGTATTCCTGCTGTCCACCCTATGCTTTTGCTATTTTCATTCCGTATTTGACTGCCTCTTCCTTTGCTTTTTCAGCCGGATTCCAGGCGTTTCTGAATCCATTTTCGTCTATGAGCTCAAAACCTGCATTCTTCATTGATTCTGAGATGACTTTGTTTCCTTCGCCGCTCCATCCGTAACAACCAAAGGCAGCCGCCTTTTTATTTTTAAATTTAAATCCCTTCATAAGGTGCATAAACCCCGCAACCGGATGCAGCACACTGTTACCAACAGTCGGAGAGCCTATAACTACAGCCTTGGATTTGAAGACCTCTGTGATGACGTCGTTTTCATCGCTCTTTGCAAGATTGAACAGCTTGACCGTAACATCTTTGTCTGCAAGGCCTATACCCTCTGCGATCCTTTCCGCCAGCTCTCTTGTGCCGTTCCACATTGTGCCATATATGATAGAGATCTGATTTTCCTGATAGTCTTCCGCCCATTCTGAATATTTTTTAACTATCTGCATGGGGTCATCCCTCCAGATAACTCCATGACTTGTGGCAATAATATCGATCTGAAGATTCAGGGAGAGGACCTCCGCAAGCTTCTTTCTGAGTATCGCACTGAATGGAGTAATTATGTTAGCGTAGTATTTGATGCATTCACTGTAGAGTTCACCCCTATCCACCAGATCATTAAAGAGCTTTTCTGTTGCGTAATGTTGGCCAAAGGCATCGTTGCTGAAAAGTATATTGTCTTTGGTAAGATATGTTGCCATACTGTCTGGCCAATGGAGCATAGACATTTCAACAAAGATGAGTTCCTTGCCGTTTCCAATGTCCAGTTTGTCTCCTGTTTTGACCACGTGGAAATCCCAGTCCTGATGATACTGACCCTTAAGCGACTTTACCGCATTGGCTGTGCAGTATATGGGCTTGTCCGGTATAAGTTTCATCAGCGCGGGAAGGGCTCCGCTGTGATCAACCTCACCATGGTTGACAACGATATAGTCTATTTTATCTAGATCGATCTCCTTCTGCAGATTTTCAACAAATTCATCTGCGAACGGCATCCATACCGTATCGATCAGCACTGTCTTCTCTTCTTCTACAAGATAAGAATTGTAAGTTGAGCCTTTGTGCGTTGAATAATCATCCCCGTGGAACTTGAGGAGCTCCCAGTCTACCTTGCCTACCCATGAAACGTTGTTTTTTATCAATTTCTTCATTCACATTCACACCTTTCTTGGTATTAAAAAACCATATCTTGCAAATAAGTGATCCTTGTCTTTTGCTCTGTTGTTATTCAAACAACCGTTATCAATTGTTTGAACTGATCTTTTCCAAAGTGGCGCAAATTTTCTTGAACCCTTTTTCAGGGTCATTTTCATCAAGGACAGAGAATTCCATGGGACAAATACCGTCTTTCTCTCTGTTTATTATATTTTCTGTAAGTTCTTTCCAACTTCGAGGAATATTTCTTTCCTTTAAATATATTGCTGCCGGTTTGCTCATAAGTTCTCCGAAGACCCCTCTGGCTCCTGCACACACACAAATCACTGCCGCTGCCTTTCCTATCACCCTATCAACCACAAAAGATCCCTTCAGTTTGTTGCCTTTTCCTACATACAGGCTCATAAGCGGGGAAATGCCCTTTCCCTCTTCGATGTCGGTGATCATACCTTTATTTATTGTTACGCAGCCTGCCTGCCCACTTGCAATCAAATTTCTCGCCTCTGCAAGTGAACTGTCTGGGATATCCAGCTCATTCACGGTAAATTCAATTCTCTCTGCATTAATTTTACCCTCGATATATTTGAGTATTATCGGCACTGTAATAAGCTGGATCATAACTCCGGGCAGCCCTGTCAGTACTGAGTAGCCTGCGGAAAGTATTTTAAATGTGCCTCCCTCCAGACCTAAAAGAAAAGCAAGGACTAATCCGTTTGCTATCCTGCCTGCAGTTATGGAACAAATCAACGACGAATATATAGACATCTTTTTTATCCTGTAAGTCCAACCACTAATCATCCCATAAAGAGAGAGCTCGCAAGCCAATACCGGCAACATCGGAAAAGCTGAGGGCATCCCGGTCATTATGCTTGACAGAAACGGCGTCACAACCCCGCAAACAAACCCAAGTTTTGGTCCGCACATCAGACCACAAAGCAACACCGGAAGATGCATCGGCAAAAAAACTATCCCCCTCATGCCAAAAGAATGTCCGGCAAAAAAAGGTATCACCAAACCAAGCGCTGTAAACAGCCCGGCTAAAACAATTTTTTTTATTCTTTCTGTCATTAGAGCTTTATCCTCCGCTTCAGGCAACTGAAGCAATTACGTCCGTTTAAACAATTCAGCGGTGAAAATTAAGGAGTTTTAAATACTTTAATTATTAACCTTTACTTACTATCTTAAAATTATAACATAGAAGATTCACGGAAAATGAGTAAAAAAACCTATATTTTTAAGCTGCAATACAGGGAAAATTCTACGCATAGAACCTCTTTGGCCATGCGGGGAGCGTCAAATGTAAAGAGGTGCAGGGCATTTTCAGCCCTGCACCTCTTTTAGAAACAATTAATCTGTTCTGTCTCTTTGTTTAGATATTTCCGGGCTATGCTGCAGGCTCCACGTCTGCTTCAGCTTCAGTTTCGGTCTCTACTTCCGTTTCGACTTCTGCTTCCGCTTCGACTTCTACTTCAACTTCAGCTTCCTTCGCCTGTTCCTTGGATGACCTGGTACCGCCTACCTCAAACGATAGTCCAAGGTAAACTCCCCATGGCTCCTCTCTGTTATCGCCCGTTGCGTAGCTTACTCCGCCATGGACGTACTTGCCTGGCTGGAAGTTCCAGTTGAATCCTGCTCCGAATACTCCCCATGTGCCGCCAAGGTCGCTCGTCCATTTACCTCCACTCATCGTTATGTCTGTTTCTCC
>CAZJAR010000147.1:0-292 GCA_964543785.1 uncultured Synergistaceae bacterium
AAGAAGAAAGACCATCCGAATGAGAAAACTGCCGAAAAACCACAGTGCGGGACGAGGAGACCCTATTCCCCGCCGGACAGTCCACAGCAAACCTCCGAAGAAAACCACTCCCAGCAGCACCCCGGCCGCGAAAACAAGAATCAGCACCAGGACGTCAGTTCCCGTCATTTCGCTCTTCCTCCTCCATGGCATTTCGCTCCCGGGAGACCCAGAACCAGGCATTCATGCACCCGATACACAACCCCGCCACGAGAAGGGCGAGGGTCCACGAACGGGCATCCCCACGGCGGCT
>CAZJAR010000147.1:302-3712 GCA_964543785.1 uncultured Synergistaceae bacterium
GTTTCTTCGGGCATGGAGTTTGTGCCGGGCCTTTTCCCCTACCTGCCGGGCAAACTCCTCTTCCTTTCCGGTCTTTTTACCGGGCTGGGATTCATTCATTGCCCAGTGTCACGAACTTGCGGATGATGCCCGTTTCCAGCCGGGCAAGGACCCTCCGCACGCTCTTCTCACTTTCATCCATATCGAGAAACTCCTCCTCCACAGAACGCTGAAGGGCTTCGAGGCTGTCTCCTCCGGAGGCCCTCCGGACTGAGAGAAAAACCTCAAGCCCGGTCTTCACCAGGACACCTTCGTCAAGGGCAGCATATTTTTCCTCTCCTCCTGCCGTCTCGTAGATCAGAATGCCCGGCACGATAGAGGCGACACAGTCGAGCCGCCGGGGAAGAATACCGAAGGAACCCGCGCTTGTTTCCGCCACGATATTCGTCACATCGGCTCTTTCTTCGAAAACCTGGAAGGGAAGAAGAATTTTCATGGTCATGACAGTCTGCTTCATGGGCTCCTCCTTTCCGTCCGGGGGAAAAGAACTCCGGACAGGTTCATTCTATTCAGGAGCAGGAACACTCTTCCCGGAAGTTTGTTTTGATTTCGTCTTTTCTTTTGCCTCATCCACGGATCCGATCATGTAGAGGGCATTTTCCGGATATTCTGTGAATTCGTCATTCAGTATACGCTCACAGCCGGTCAGCGCATCCTCCCGGCTCACGAGCCTGCCCTTCAAACCGGTGAACTGCTCGGTGGTGAAGAAAGGCTGGGTGAGGAAACGCTCAATCCGGCGGGCCCGGGCCACAACATTCCTGTCCTCGGCGGAAAGCTGCTCGATGCCGAGCATGGCGATGATATCCCTGAGCTGGGCATACTGGGCAAGGGTCTTCCGTATCTCCTGGGCAAGAAGATAATGGCGCTCCCCCACGATTCCGGGAGTGGCCATCTTCGAACTTGACTGGAGGGGGTCAATGGCGGGGTACAGCCCCTCGCCCGCCCGCTTCCTGGAGAGAACAATGGACGCAGAGAGATGGGAGAACGTGTGGACGGCAGCCGGGTCGGTGAAGTCGTCCGCCGGAACATAGACCGCCTGGATCGAGGTGATGGCTCCCGTGTCGGTGTTGGCGATCCGCTCCTCGAGCTTGGAAAGCTCCGTTCCGAGGGTGGGCTGATAGCCCAGGCGGGAGGGCATCTGCCCGAGCAGCCCCGAGACCTCTGAGCCCGCCTGGATAAAGCGGAAAATGTTGTCTATGAGGAGCAGCACGTCCCGGTGCTCGTCGTCCCGAAAATACTCAGCCATGGTCAGGGCGGCATGACCCACCCGGAACCGGGCCCCGGGGGGCTCGTTCATCTGCCCGAAGACCATCACCATGTTGGGAAGAACTCCTGCCGCCTTCATCTCCCTGTAGAGTTCCTCTCCCTCCCGGCTCCGTTCGCCGATTCCGCAGAAGAGGCTGACACCCTCCTCCCGCCCGACCATATTGTGGATGAGCTCCGTGAGGAGGACCGTCTTCCCGACTCCGGCACCGCCGAAGAGACCGGATTTCCCCCCCCGCTCCAGGGGAACGAGGACGTCGATGGCCTTGATCCCCGTCTCGAAAATCTCGGACTTTGTCGAGCGGCGGGCCAGGGGTGGGGGATCATTGTGAATCGAACGCCACTGAACGTCCGGAAGCGGCCCTTCCCGATCGATGGTGTTGCCGAGGACATCAAACATCCGGGAAAGGATTTCCTTTCCCACAGGAGCCTGAAGAGTCCTGCCCGTATTCTCTACGGGCATTCCCCGGGAGAGTCCCTGCGTGGGCGTCAGGGCAATGCCCCGAACGACATTCCCGCTTCGCTGGGAGAGTACCTCGATGACGACCTCTCCCTCATTTCCGGTCCGAAGCATGGTGTAGATGCCGGGAATGTCCTCTTCAAAGCGGATGTCCACCACGCTTCCCCGTACTGATTGAATAATGCCTTTATGAGATGAAGCAGGCTTGTGTTCCATTGAGTTTTCCTTTCCGGCGCGGCGTCCGGATACGCCTGATGGATTTGCAGGGAAACTGCAAGCTTGGCTCCGAATAGAGCCGTAAAAGCAATATTGTCTTCATTGCAGGCGACTGTTTGAAACAACCGTATAAGCGATCCATCGAGAAATAATATGTATAATAGGCTATGGAAATGGCTATTGTCAAATTAGTCGTACTTTTTTTCGGCGAGAAAGGACAAGGGAAAGAGCACGCTCAAAGCCGCGTAATTCTTTGGAAAATCCGTCTCCTATGGCCGCACCTCTGTGGTGAAGGGCGGGCCGCTGTTCTTCGAACAGTCCGGGCAGGTTTTTTCAGGGTGCTCAATCAGTTTTTCTCATGGTCCGGTTTTCCGGGGGCTCCCTGCTGAAAACCCAGCGGAGAAGGGACTACTTCTTTCCGGATAAAGACCGGCCTCCCGGGGCAGGAAGTAGGATATAATCAACAGGCTGCCTGATTTTCATACACTTGGAGGAATACCATGGATTTTCTCGCTTCGTTTACAGGACTCGATCTTCCCGGATGGGCCTGGACCATCGTACTCACAGCCGGGGCAGGAATCGGTATAGCCAAAACGGCTGTCCCCGGCAGCGCTATCCTCGTTGTTGTCCTCATGGCCATGGCTCTTCCCGCCAGGATGTCCGTCGGGGTACTTCTTCCCATGCTTATACTGGGCGACGTGTTCGCCGTGGGGAAGTTCTGGAAGCACACAGACAGGCGGCAGCTTTTCACCCTGCTTCCATTCGCATTCCTTGGTCTCGGAGCCGGGTATCTCATTCTGCGGCATGTGACCAACGAACAGCTCAAACCCATTATCGGGGCCGTGGTGCTTTTCATGCTGGGGGTTCACCAGGTGTCGCGGCTGATGAAAAACAAAGGCACCGGAGTGTCGGAGGAAGGGTATGGCCGGGTTCACCCCTTCCTGAAGGGTCTTTTCGGTTTTGCCGGGGGAATAGGGACGGGGATGGCCAATTCCGCCGGACCCATCATGAGCCTGTATTTCCTCATCGCAGGTTTTCCAAAGCTCCCCTTCATAGCCACAGCGGCCTGGTTTTTCTTCACCATGAACCTGCTGAAGGTCCCGCTGTTTCTCAACCTCGGGCTCATCAGCGGGCAAAGCCTCCGGGTGAACCTGCTCACCATTCCGTCGGTCGCCTTCGGTGCGCTTCTTGGATACTGGATAATAGGCAGGATTTCACAGGAAAAGTTCAACAAAGCCGTCCTTGTTCTGGCATTCGTCGCCGCCCTTCGGCTGGTGTTCTGACCCTCAGCGGGCAGATGACGGAGACGTGAAGAACTTTTCGTAGGCGAGAATGAAGCCGGTGGTCACCAGCGCCAGCACGATGGCCAGGGCGTCCGCTTTCGCTATGTCCGCCGACAGTTCCGAAACGTGGGTGTAGATGACGAGGGGAA
>CAZJAR010000148.1:0-1420 GCA_964543785.1 uncultured Synergistaceae bacterium
GCGAGCAGGAACGTCCGGGTGGACTCCCTCTTCCTGGACGAAGGCTTCGGCACCCTGGACGAGGAAGCCCTGGACACCGCCCTGGAAACCCTCGCGGGACTGCAGCAGGACGGCAAGCTGATCGGGGTGATATCCCACGTGCCCGCCCTCAAGGAGCGGATCAGCGCCCGGATCGAAGTCGTGCCCCGGACCGGGGGCAGGAGCCGGATCACCGGCCCGGGGTGCAGAAGAAATTCGGAGGCGGGGTAGGAGGGATGAAATGCCGCCCCTGTCGTCCCGAGCGAGCGAAGCGACGAGGGACCTGCTTTTGATTCTGAACTGCCTCAAGCCCGAGATCCCTCGGCCATGAACCCTGCCTCGGGATGACAGACCACTCCAGTATTTTGGCCGGTCTCGTCCCCGGAGGGGAAGAACCCCGGTTTTGTCATCCTGAGGAGCGCAGCGACGATCGCGGAGCGTCCCCGGAGGGGAAGGATCTCGGGGTGATTTAAAAGATTCTAAAAACAGGTCCTTCACTCCGCTCAGGACGACAGACAAAACCAAACCAGATCCCTCTCATTCACCCGGGATGACAAACTGCACCTGTCGTCCCGAACGGAGAAAAACGATGAAGTTCAGGAAACGTACTGCCGTTCCTGTTCCGTCCGGCGTGACGTGGCGTCAAGAACAGGTACCCGGTCTGCCGGTGCTGTAGAGGTGCGATACCGGCCGTCTTCAAGCACAACGGGTTCAACCAGGCCTGCCCGGACAGCCCTGATCAGGTCCCCCTCGTTTCGTACAGGTCGAAGAAACCGTGTGGCGCAGAGCCCCACACGCTCCGGAAGGTGGGCGTCGCTTCCTCCGAGCCGGGCCAATCCCAGTTCAAAGGCGAGATCCGACGCCATGGCGTTGTGATGCGGACGGGTGCTTCCGTTCAGGGCTTCAAGACCGTGCAGGCCCTGGAGCCCCCGTATTTCATCTCCAAGCCCTCTGCCGTTGTCTCGGAAGGGGTGCGCACTCACAACACACCCTCCCTGCCTGTTGACGAGGGAAACAAGCTCATCCGCGTGCATCGCGCGATCCGGAACCTTGTCAAGGCCGAAGACGAGCAGATCTCCCTCGAAGGTCAGGAATTCCATGCCGACAAGCACCAGGAAGTCATGCCTGCGGGTCAGCTGCCCGGCAAGCCGCCGCATTCCCATGTGTTCATGATCAGTGACGCACAAGCCGTCAAGACCTGCCGCCTTTCCGCGGAGTATGGCCTCACGGATAGGGAGAGGACTGTCGTAGGAAAATTCTTTTGAATGAACGTGGGTATCAAGAATCATTGGGCGCTCCATTGTCTGGATGTTATAAAAGCACATTAAGAGGAATTATACTTATTATATTTTAGAATGTCAAAGGGGGCGGGTTCTTCCGGGAGAGAGGCACCTCTCTTTTC
>CAZJAR010000148.1:1430-3698 GCA_964543785.1 uncultured Synergistaceae bacterium
AAAATCTCCGGTGGAGATGCATATCTCTTTTCGGGCATGCTTTATGCTACGATTTACCTCATCCGGCACAGCCGAAAGGAGGGGAATGCCATGCCCGAAGCGACCGTTGTCATTCCGCTCTTCAACAAGGGGCCCTATATCGGGCGGGCGCTCTCATCCGTCCTGAACCAGGGGCTGCAGGATATTGAAGTCCTGGTCGTGGATGACGGTTCCTCGGATGACGGTCCCGAACAGGCGGCGGCCTTTCGTGACCCCCGCGTCCGCCTGATCCTTCAGTCCCACGGCGGCGTTTCCTCCGCGCGGAATAACGGAATCCGGACCGCCGGCTCTTCCTTCATCGCGTTCCTGGATGCCGATGACGAATGGCATCCCGGTCATCTGGAATCCCTGCTTCGCCTTCATGCATCCTTCCCGGACGCAGGAATATGCGCCACGTCCTACATGTTTATCCTGCCTGACGGGACCATGCGAATGCCCACATTTTTCGGATTTCCCGGTCCGCCCTGGGAAGGGCTTCTGCCTGACTACTTCAGGGCTGCGGCCATGGGCAAACCGCCGGTTTTTACTTCTGCTGCAGGAGCTCCCAAAAAAGTGCTGCACGAGGCAGGGCTCTTTGCTGAGGGCGTCCATCTTGGAGAGGATCTTGATCTCTGGGGACGGATAGCCCTGGAGTACCCGGTGGCCTTCAGTCATGCCGGGCCTTCCTGTTACAGAAAAGACGCCGGAAACCGCCTGTGCGTGCGCATTCCCCGGGAGCGGGAACTGCCCTTTGCTGCAACTGCCCGTGCCAGGCTTTCCGAAGGAGCAGTGCCGGATCATCTGGTTCCTTCGCTCCGGGCCTACTGCTGCAAGCTGGTTTACCTTTCCTGCAGGCATCTGCTGCGTGCTGGACGAACTGAGGACGCGGCCCTGCTGCTTCACGACTCGGGTTTTGAACACGAAGAAAACGGCCACGTCAGGAGAATAGGGACCGCCATTGCCGGGAAGGGGGGTTGAGAATGAGAATTCTTCACCTCTTGAGCCAGCGTCCGGATTCTACGGGAAGCGGAACAATGCTTCAGGCCATCCTCACCGAATCGGAACGGTTCGGACATGAAAACATGGTCGTGGCAGGCATACAGGAAGGTTCTCTCCCGATCTTCCCCGGCCTTTCACATCTCCGGACCCGTTTCGTCACCTTCGGGGGAGGAGACCTCCCCTTCCCGATACCGGGCATGAGCGACGTCATGCCCTATCCGTCCATGCGGTTCTCCGACCTGACGGACCGGCAGCTCTCTTCCTATAGAGAAGCCTTCAAAACGGGTGTCCTGGAGGCGGCGGCACGGTTCCGGCCTGACATTATCCACTCGAACCATCTCTGGCTGCTTACCTCTCTCGCCCGCCGCACCATTCCGGATATTCCCATGGTTGCCACATGCCACGGAACAGATCTTCGGCAAATGCACGCATGCCCCGGATTCGGACAGGACGTTGTTTCAGGCTGCTCGGGCCTGGACGGGGTATTTGCGCTGTATTCAGGGCAGGCGGAGGAGGTGCGGCAGCTCTACGGAATTCCTCCTGAACGGATCCACGTCACAGGCGCCGGATTCCGGAGCGGACTGTTTGTTCCGGGAGAGAAAACGGCGGATATCCCGACAATCGTTTACGGAGGAAAACTGAGCCGCGCCAAGGGGGTACCCTGGATGCTCCGGGCATTCGCTTCCGTCACCGACCTGCCGTGGACGCTGTTTCTTGCCGGAGGGGGAACAGACCCCGAACGGGCTGAATGCATCGATCTCGCCGGGAGGCTCGGAAGCCGCGCAGTCATTGCAGGATCTTTGAGACAGGAAGAATTTGCGGCCGCCCTGTCCGGGGCGAACATGTTCATTCTCCCTTCCCTTTACGAGGGGCTGCCCCTGGTACTTCCCGAGGCCCTTGCCTCCGGCTGCCTCTGCCTCGCCACCGACCTGCCGGGCGTCAGGGACATCCTTAAAATCGCGGGAAAAGACTGGCTCCGGCTGATTCCCTGCCCTCCCCTGGAAGGTGCTGATACCATCGCGCCGGGGTACGAATCGAAATTCGTCGGCGACATTGCCGCAAAACTGAGGGAGGCATTGACGGACATCTTCCACAGGCCGCCTTCGGCGGAATTGTACAGGGAACTGGCGGAACGGCTGAAAAACAGCACGTGGCAGGCAGTGTTTCAGAGGATGGAGAAGGTGTACTTCACGCTGGCAGCTTCTGAATCCCGGTGAAGGCGAGATTCTTCGGGCTTCGCCCTCAGAATGA
>CAZJAR010000149.1:0-3546 GCA_964543785.1 uncultured Synergistaceae bacterium
TGTCAAGGGAGGTAAGGAGGAAGGAGTTGATGGCCAGAAGTCCGAGGGACATGCCGATCTTGGGATCGATCCCGACGATGGAGGCGAACTTTCCGAAGCCTTCGGCGTAGGTGATGGTGGGGCCGCCCTTGGCGACGACGCCGCTCAGCATGACGGTGCCGATGGCGATAACTGCCACGACGCCTTCAAGCAGCATGGAGCCGTAACCCACGACCACGGAGTCTTTTTCCTTCTTCAGCTGCTTGGAAGTGGTGCCGCTGCCCACGAGGGCATGGAATCCGGAGACTGCGCCGCAGGCCACGATGATGAAGAGCATGGGCCAGATGTACTGCCCGTTGGCTACGAAGCCCTTGAATGCGGGAAGCACGACCTGGAAGTTCTCGCCCTTGCCCATGATCATGCCGATGGCGCCGATGATGACCGCAAAGTACAGGAAATAGGAGGCGAGGTAGTCCCGGGGCTGGAGAAGAAGCCATACGGGAAGGACCGAGGCGAGGAAGATATAGACTACAAGGATCCAGCGCCATGTCTCCATGGGAAGTTTGAACATTCCGGCCACCCAGGGTGAGTAGTTGCCGTACCAGCAGGCATAGATGACGATGGGTACCATGACAACGGTCATGAGCCACAGGGGCACGCGGTACTTGTAGATCAGAATGCCGAACAGAAGGGCCATGCCGATGTACAGGGAAGCGGAGAAAGCCACTGCGGGGTCGGCCGCGAAGGATCCGGCGGAAAGCTGCAGGAACACCGCGACAACGAGGACGAGGGCAAGGATGGTGAAGCAGAGGAAGAGAATTTTCCCTCTCCGTCCGATCCACTTGTCCACCACTTCGCCCACAGATTTCCCGTCGTGGCGCATGGACGACACGAGGGCGCCCATGTCATGGGGACCGCCGATAAAGGCGGAGCCGATAAGGCACCACAGGTAGGCAGGCAGCCAGCCGAACATGGCGGCCGCAGTGATGGGGCCGACGATAGGGCCGGCACCGGCGATGGAAGCAAAATGGTGGCCCAGGAGAACAGCGGGGTGGGCCGGGCAGTAGTCAATACCGTCAAACATAGCTTCGGCAGGGGTCTTGTTTTCATCGCTCAGACCGTAAATACCCGCCATGTAGGAACCGTACACCTTATAACAAACTGCAAACAAGACGATGGCAACAATAAACAGGGTTGCGAGCACTTCATTCACCTCCGGAAAATATGAAAAGGGTGTGAAAAACAGATGCAGCCTCTATTTTTCCGGGGCACCACCTCCAGACTCGTTCTTGCGTGAGCGGAGAAGCTCCAGTGCTTTGTCCACAAGAGGGGCAAGATCCTTGATCCGTTTTTCAAATCTGCCCCCGGGCGTAAAGGAGTGTACCTCCGCATACCCGCGGAATCCCAAAAGAAAAGACCGGATGGCGCATTTCTCCCCCGATTCCGCTCCCTCAACAAAAAGATAACGCTGTGTCATGAGGTCGGGCTTGGGCGTGCAGGCTTTCAGAATACGCTGCCTGTCAGCCTTCCCGTTGTGACTCCAGATGATGTAATCATCAGCATAGTATCTGCAAACCTCGCCGATCAGCGCGCTCTTCACCAATGTAACCCTTCGGTAAACTCCTTTCATTCCTTCGGAATTCCATGGAGAAAATCCCCAGTACTCCCAGAGGTCTGAAACAAGTCCCAAATCGGAAATTTCGGTCACTCACTCATCACCTGCCGAACCGATTATACTCCTCAAAGAAAAAATAGGAAGTGATTTAAGTTCCTTTCCGCAATATTTTCTATCAAAAATTCAGTTAGATTTTCTGATGAATTATAAACTACGGCTTTGTCTTCCGAAGATTTCCCGGCTTGCAAAGGGGTCCAAGGCACGGTATAATACCACCTGTTTTCGGGCGATTAGCTCAGCGGAAGTAGCGCTTCCTTCACACGGAAGAGGTCACTGGTTCGATCCCAGTATCGCCCACCATGAATGAACAGAGGCTCCGGTATTTTGCCGGAGCCTCTTTTTTTCAGGGAAGGGCTCTTGAACGCCCTGGTCCATGCCGGACAATCAGCCTGTCCGCATTTAAAAACAACACCTTTTCCGTCAGGAAGACACCATGCCGAACAGCATGCCCGCCGCCGTGGAAAGAAGGACCACCAGGACGACATACGTTCCCGTCTTCCTGGGTCCAAGGATACTGTTGATGACAAGCATACTGGGCAGCGAGAGAGCCGGTCCGGCCAGAAGCAGTGCGAGGGCAGGACCCTTTCCCATGCCGGCGCCGAGCAGTCCCTGGAGTATGGGGACTTCGGTGAGGGTGGCGAAGTACATGAACGCGCCGGAAATTGAGGCGAAGAAGTTTGCCCCGAGGGAGTTCCCTCCGACGAGCATGGCCACGTAGCGGCTCGGGATGAGGGCCTCGTGGCCGGGACGCCCGAGAAGGAAGCCCGCCACAAGAACGCCGCCGAAGAGCAGGGGCATGACCTGGAGGGCGTATCCCCATGTGGATGAATACCAGTCCTGCCGCTCGTCAGAAGTGAACCACATCCCGGCGGTCAGCACCGTGACGGCGAGTCCTGCCCCTGAGAGCACCCACTTCATGCTGTAAATCCCTTCCCAGAATGCGCTGGAGGTCTTCGGCGCCGCCCAGTTGGCGAAGACGAGAAAAACCACCATGCTCGCCATGTACACAACAGTCTTCCATAGGGGGCGGCCGCCCTCTTCCTCAGGGAGCTGGGCGAACCCCTCCTGTCGGGTCTGTTCCTCCTTGCCGAAAATGGCCGCCATGAGAAGACCGATCACCACGCTGAAGATTACCGCCCCCACCGCCCTGGCTATGCCCAGCTCAAGGCCGAGTACCCGGGCCGTGAGGACGATGGCCAGCACATTTATTGCAGGTCCGGAGTATAGAAATGCTGTCGCCGGGCCAAGCCCGGCGCCCCGCATGTAAATCCCGGCGAAGAGCGGCAGCACGGTGCAGGAACACACTGCGAGCACCGTCCCGGAGACGGAGGCCACGGAGTAGGCAATCCATTTCTTCGCCTTTGCCCCCAGATACTTCATCACCGACTGCTGGCTCACGAACACCGAAATGGCACCCGCGATGAAAAACGCGGGGATCAGGCAGAGAAGCACATGCTCACGGGCGTAATCGGCCATCATGGCCACCGATTCCGTAAGACCGGCGATCACCCGTTCATTTCCCTCGGGAAGGAAATAAAAGGTCAGGAAGAATGCTGCAATCCAGAAAAATTTCTTGCGGTCGCTCATGAATATTCATCTCCATTTAGGTGGCATTTTCTTCACTTAGTTTGTCCAAAAAAACCCCGGTACCCCGGGGGACTGTCCTTCGCTTATCAGTTCTGCGCCGATGCGAGGAGTTCCTTCACCTTTTCAAATGAGGGAAGGCTTCCTGCGGCAAGCACCTTTCCGTTTACTGCCAGTCCAGGTGTCGATACCACGCCGAAGGCGATAATTTCGGAGATTCCCGTAACTTTTTCAATCTCGAAATTTATCCCGAGTTCACCGGCAGCCCGTTCAGCCAGTTCAGCCAGTTTTTTGCACTTGGGGCACCC
>CAZJAR010000150.1:0-3485 GCA_964543785.1 uncultured Synergistaceae bacterium
CATAGCGGCGGCGAAGGAGGCCGATCCGTCGAGCAGCCAGGCGGCATCCCTGGAAAAGCGGATTGACCAGCTCGCGGTAAAAATAGAAAAGCGGAGGGGAAGCTCGTCCCAGGCAGCCCCGGCAGGAAAGCCCGCAGGGGCTTCTGCAGCCCCCAAGCGGCTTCCGGCCACGGCGGGACGGTACCTGATGGAGGCCGACAGGGCTCTGAAGCGGGCCGAAACCCTGCTTGGACCTGACCGGGAAAAGCAGGACCCGGCACGGCTGCCCGCAAGGCTCAGGGAGATCCTGGCTCCCGCCGAGGAAAACCTTGGAAAGCTGCTGGCTGAATTCCCGGAATTCAGCGGTCATCCGGACGTGACCCCGAAGGTTGAACGGCTTGAAGCCGCCCGGAAGGAGCTCGAGACCCTGGAAGGCGCCGCATCGGTTTCAAAGGGAGCGGAGGAGGCCGCCCGGGCGGAACGTGAGGCGGAGAGCGGCAAATGGCTGAAAAAGCTCCGTCCTTTCGTGGCCTCGAAGTCGAATATGAATGACGCTCCTTTCCTTGACCCCGAAAAGGAGATGGTTTCCTACGCCGGTTTCGATATCGGCGCCGAGGAGCTTGCCCGGAGGCACAGAATCCACGGAGAGGCGGCCGCGGCACTGGAAGAGTACAGGAAGGCGGGTGTGAAGGAACCCCTGGAACTCCTCACCGAAACGGCGAAGGAAATCGAGCGGCGGCTGGGCGATTTTTCGGCAAGCCTGGAAGGCCTCGGAAGAACGGCCCTGGACGAGGCGAAGTCCCAGCTCGAATGGGGCAGGGCCTTCACTGCCGAAAATCTCCCGAAGGCCGAGCGGGGCGAGGATTTCAATCTTCTTTCCCGGGATGTGCTTCTGGGGATTCGAAATTCCCTCGACCAGGCCGCCGTCTTCCTTCCGAAGGACAATCCCGGCCTTGCCGGGGCCCGGGCGGACTATGCCCGGCTGGATGAGGAAGGAGCCCTTCTCCGGGAGAAGCGTGTGGAAAAAATACGCATGATGCCGGAAAAATTCGGCGGGACGGAGGGAGAAGAAATACGGACCGCAGCAGCCGCCGCAGTGGAGTTGGAGCACCCCGGAGCGAAGGTCCTCCGGATGAATATCGTTTCACCGGCCTGGAAAGAGGAGTGGCGCTTCCAGGAGGGGGCCGACAGGGTGCTCCGGCTCACGGCAACCCGACAGGTGACGGTCCAGACGGCAGTGAAGAAGAGTGATGGCGTCTTCCTGCTGACCCTGGGAGCCTACAGTCAGAAAAACCCGGACTGGACCTGGGGAGCCGTGAAGGGGTACGTGATGTTCTCCGACAAAATGCTTGAAGACAACGTGGACAAGTAAAGCGAAGACCCGGGGCGGGAACTCCCGCCCCGGGTCTTCGCCGCCTTCCGCATGTACATTGGGACTCACCCGGATGGTTGACTTTTTCCCCCTCATAGGGGATAGTTTTACTGTTCCTCACCGGATTGCAGGCTCTTTTTTCTGTTTATCGCTGCCTTGTATACTAGTATTCGAAAAGAGGACGCCATGATCATTCTTGAGGTTCTTCACAAGGAAAGCGGTGAATCCGTACGAGACTGGACGTTTCGCACCATTCTCCACAACCTGGTGAACCTCGTTCTTCCTCCGGGCTCCTCAGTGTCGGAGAATGACGTCGCTTCCTCGCTGGGCATCAGCCGTACCCCCGTGAGGGAAACCTTCATCCTCCTTGCCCAGGATGGTCTGCTTGATGTCTACCCTCAGAAGGGGACCTATGTTTCCCTGGTGGACGAGCAGAGGGTGGAGGAAGGGAGATATATGAGGTTGTGTCTGGAAACACATGCCATGGAGCTTGCCTGCGAGGTCAGGTCTTCCGAGGATCTGGTAGCTCTTGAGGCGAACCTTCAGCTCCAGCGTCTCGCTGTAAACGAGAGAAAACCCTCACGGTTCTTTTCCCTGGACGAGGATTTTCACAGGCTCGTGTTCGTCACCTGCGGCAAGGAAAGGATCTGGGAAGCCATCCGGAAGATGAGTTCCCACTTCGACAGGGTGCGGATGCTCAGCCTTCATGCTACTGACTGGGATAAAATCATTGCCCAGCACCGATTTCTCCTTGATGTGATAGGCAGCAGAAACCATTGGAAGGCCCGCGAGGCGGTGAACGAACACCTGACCAAGGTGAATTACGATCTCGGGAAACTCCGCAGAGAGTATCCTTCCTACTTCAGGACCACCCAGGGGAGGTGAGGAACGAAAGCCCTCTATTTCCTTTTGCATCCGCGGTCGGAGGTACCCCCTGAAAGTTCGCGGGGGAAGGCAGGATTCGGTTACTGAAAGGAGAAAGATTCGATGAAAAGGATTGCACTTCTTGTTGCTGCAGCGATGCTTATTTCCATTGTTTTCGCGGGCGGGGCGTTCGCCGAGAAGAAGCCTGAATACACCCTCAAGCTCGGCCATCTTGCCAATACCGAGCACACATGGCACAAGGGATCGTTGAAGTTCGCCGAGCTTGTGGAGCAGAAGACCGACGGCAGGGTCAAGGTCCAGGTTTTCCCCAACGAGCAGCTCGGAAAGGAAATGGAAGTCATCGGCAACATCCAGTCCGGGATCGTCGACATGCTCATCACCGGCGAGTCCATGATGAACTGGGCCCCCCTGTGCGGCCTCATCGCCGTTCCTTACATGATCAGGGACTCGGCCCACATGGAGAAAATCGTCGAGGGTGAAGTGGGACAGGCGATCGAGAAGGAAGTCATCGAGAAAGTCCGCCTTCGTCCTGTGGCATGGTTCGAGCGTGGAGCCAGGAACCTCACGTCAAACAGGGAAATCAAAAAACCTGAAGATCTGAACGGCCTGAAGGTCAGGGTTCCCAACGTGCCCCTCTTCGTGGCCACCTGGGAAGCCCTCGGCGCCAAGCCCACCCCCATGGCCTTCTCCGAGGTGTTCACCTCCCTGCAGCAGGGCATCATCGACGGCCAGGAGAACCCCTATGACCTGATCAAGAGCGCCAGCTTCTTCGAGGTCCAGAAGTTCGTCAACATGACCGAGCACGTGCGCGGCTGGATTTACCTCGTCATCGGCGAGGACAGGTTCCAGAGCATGC
Source organism: uncultured Synergistaceae bacterium (assembly GCA_964543785.1). GTDB lineage: Bacteria > Synergistota > Synergistia > Synergistales > Aminobacteriaceae > Aminivibrio. The sequence goes on from CAZJAR010000150.1 coordinate 3,093, forward strand.
CCAAGGACATTCAGGCGGCCGTTCTCGAGGCCGGCAAGGAAGCACAGGCATACGAGCGGGAGCTTTTCCGGGCCGAGCAGGACCAGCTTGTCCAGGATCTCAAGGACAAGGGAATGACCTTCGTCGAGGTCGACAAGGCCGCCTTCATGAAGGTCGCCGAGCCCGCGGTCCTCAAGTTCCTCTCTCCGGAACTTCAGGAGATGTACAAGAAGATCGTTGCCATCCAGTAATATTCTGCACGGCCCCGGTGCCCCCTTTCTGAAGGGCCCCGGGGCCGTTATCCCTGGCGAGAGATGAGGAAAGGCAGTCATGAGAAAACTTTGGTCGCTTTTCGGCCGTGTGCTTGAGCTCGGCTCCATCCTTTCATTCCTCGGCCTGGTGGGGGTGGTGCTC
>CAZJAR010000151.1:0-3460 GCA_964543785.1 uncultured Synergistaceae bacterium
TTGATGGGATTGAACCCCGTGGTCTGGGAGTTTCCCACGACGAGGATCGAGTTCTCCGGATATTGAACATCATTCGACATGTCTGAATTCTACCACGGCACTCTGAGCCATGTCTACCATTTTATCCCCCCGTCACCAGGGGCATGATCTTGATCTCGTCCCCCTCCTCGGGAACATAGGTCTTGCTTTTCCGTTCACCGTTCACGATGGGAATATAGCCCGCGTGGGCCTTCTCCTCCATTTCCGCGAGAAGTTCGCCGATGGACCGCTCTCCCGCGGGGACCTCCCAGGGTTCCGGCGGTCCGTACTGCCTGAACAGGCCGAGAAGACGGATCGTCACAGCCATGGAACCGGTCTCCCTCAGGGAAGGAAGGCCGCGAACCGGCCGAGTCCCAGGGCTTCCAGGCGCTCCCTGGTGGGAACACCGTTCCTGTCCCACCCCCGGAGCTCGTAGTAGTCGTCGAGGATTCTGTCATGGGGTGTGGGCGTTTTCCCTGCCCGGGGCCCCACCATGGCGGGAACGGCCATCTTCAGGGGCAGGGTGTCGTCCTTCCTGTCCAGGCCGTCGCGGACGTTGATGATCCTCTGGAGCTGCCACGCCCGCTCGCCGAACTTCACCAGCTCCTCCACCGGAACGTCCTTCCCCGTCAGGTACCGGTAGGCTGTCCGGATCTCCGTGAGGGTCAGGCCTCCGCCTCCCATCATGAACTGACAGATGGTCATGCAGTTCATCAGGACGCTCACATCCTGGTGGATCACCGCCGTCTTCGCGGCGAACTCCGGTGCCTGCCTGTCATGGGGGCCGTCCTGGCCGAGCTCCGGGAAGTAGCCCCCCAGGGCGCTCGTCTGGGGGTTGCCCCGCTCGTGGCAGGCTCCCCTTGTTCCCACGGCGTAGTTCACCCCGAGGGCGTACACCGCCCGGGGATCATGGGCCGGGTAATCCATGTTCTTCACTTCCACGGTGATCTTTTCCGCTTCCCTGCCGATATGCCGGGCCGCACCCCGGATCCCTTCCCGGAACCATCCGCCCATGCCGGTCATGGTGCCGATCTGTTCCACCAGCGCAAGGAGGACCTCCGGGTCGCCCCATTTCAGGGACAGCCCGCCGGTGTCCCGGGGGGTGATCCAGCCGTACTCCCAGCACTCCATGAGAAAGCCGATCCATGCGCCGCAGGAGATGGTGTCTATCCCCAGGCGGTTGGCCATGTCATTGGCCTTCGCCACGGCACCCAGGTCCTCCACCAGGAGATTGCTCCCCATCATGCCGATGGTCTCGTACTCGGGCCCGTTCCCCTCCAGCACCGTCCCGTCCGGATATTCGAACCGGATATGGCGGTGGCACCCTATGGGACAGTTGATGCAGGGGAGGGGCTTCACGTTCAGGTACTCCGTGTAGCGGGGAGCGCCGAGGAGGGCGGCCCCCCGCTTGTTCTCGTCCCCCCTCCAGTACTTGATGGGGGTATCGCCGATCCCTTCGAGGGGAACGATGACCCGGGGCGTTCCGTGGGCCCGGAACTTCTCCCCCTGCCCGGAGAGCAGTCTGAAGGTCTCCTTCGCGAACTCCGCCGCCTTCTCTGGATCATGCACGGGGACTTCCCTCGTTCCCCAGGCCGCCACGGCCTTGAGGTTCTTCGAACCCATGACGGCCCCCGCCCCTCCGCGTCCGGCGAAGCTGTGCCCGTCGCAGGAAATGCAGGCGATAGGGTGCATTCTCTCCCCTGCGGGGCCGATGTTCAGTGCGTTGATCCGCCTGTCGCCCAGGTCTTCCTTTATGAGCTCCCCCGTTTCGATGGTATCCTTGCCCCACAGGAACGCAGCGTCCCGGATCTCCGCGCCGCCGTCCTTGATGAACACGTAGACAGGGCTGTCGGCCTTCCCTTCAAACACCACCGCGTCAAACCCGCACTGCTTGAAATAGGGGGCCCAGTGGCCCGTGCCCGCCGACTCGAGGAAGGTCCCCGTGAGAGGTCCCTTGGTGATGACGCTCCATTTGCCGTTGCCGGGGAATTTCACTCCCTGGAAGGGACCCACGGCAAAGATGAGCCTGTTCTCCGGAGAGAGAGGATCCACCTTCGCCGGAGTCTCCTCGAGAAGAATCTTCGCGCCGAGAGCCGAGCCCCCGAGCAGGAGGTCGAAGGTCTCCTCCGGAATATCGTCGGTCCTGCAGACCCTGTTCGTCAGGTCCACCCGAAGCAGTTTTCCCCAATAGCCGTACATGATTCCACCTCCTTGTCTTCCGATGCCGCCTGGGCGGCTGGACATTGTACACTTCTATAGAGTTATAGTCTAAATTGAACGCCCCTTCATTGCAACAGGCCCGAAAAAAGAATCTCCCCGGCCGCCTGCCGGGGAGATTCTTTTTTCCGTGAGTCCCGGGGAGTTCAGATTCTTTGACGGATCGTATCGATGACGGTACCGTCCCGGTATTCCACTATTCCAATGATTTTTTCCCCGAAGGAAGGGGTCTTCGGAATTCCGGTGAATTCCTCGGCCATTTTCTTCAGGTCACCGATCTCCATCAGCGGAATACCTTTCCCCCGCAGATTCTCCAGGAGATCTTTTCTTCGGGGATTGACCGCCACGCCCCGTTCCGTGACCACCACGTCCACCGTTTCTCCCGGGGTCGTCACCGTCAGGACCCTGTCCACGACCATGGGCATCCTTCCCCGGAAAAGGGGCGTGACAATGACGGTCACGGCGGCGCCGGCCGCGGTGTCCATGTGGCCGCCGATGCCGTGGAGAAGCACCCCGTCCGATTCGGTGTTCACATTGACGTTGAAGTCCGTGTCCACCTGGGTTGCCCCGAGCACCACCGCGTCGAGCATATCCACAGTGCATCCCTTGGAGGCCGTATTGGCGTAGAAGGACGCGCTCATTTCCGCGTGCCCGCGGTTCGAGGCGAGGGAGGCCACGGCCTCGAGGTCGAAGGACTGGACGTCCAGAAGGGATTCGAAAAGTCCTTCCCGCAGCATGTCCACACTCTGGCCCGTGATGCCGCCGGAAATGAAACTCCCCCTGATGCCGGCGGCCTTCATCCGTTCACGGATACAAGCTGACGCGGCGAGGGAGATTCCCCCCGCGCCGGCCTGCATGGAAAAACCGTCCGTAAACAGGCCGCTCTCCTCCACGACTTTCGCCACCTGCTCCGCGATAATGAGCCGGAGTGGGTCCCGGGTGACCCTGAGGGTTCCGGAGACGATTTTTTCCGGCACGCCGATGCTCTCCACGGGAACGACCCAGTCTACATGAGTCTGGGGGATGGAGAAAGGAACGGACGGATAGGGAACAATATTGTCGGTGACGGCAATGACCCTGTCGGCATACCGGGCGTCCGTAAAGGCGTACCCGAGGGATCCGCAGGCCGACGGCCCCGAAATTCCGCTCAAATTTCCCATGGCATCCGCGGCGGGGGCGGCCAGAACGGCCACGTCCACTCGCAGCTCCCCTGTCTGCATGGCAC
>CAZJAR010000152.1:0-3458 GCA_964543785.1 uncultured Synergistaceae bacterium
CAAGCGGCTCGCAGGCGTGGAGGCGGTGTATGTTTCGGCCCTGAAGCTTCTTCAGGAGGAGCTTCCCGCCCTGGAGTTCCTGAACTCCATCGAGACGTCCCTCCCCATGGGAGTCTGGATTTCTTCCGTGAACGTTGTACCCGGCAAGGCGACCATCAAGGGCAGCGCCTACGTAGAAAACGACGTGGTGGAGTTTGCCAAGGGGATGCTTGACGTGGGCGTGGTGGCAGCAGTTGACTTCCCCGTGACCACGCGGGTTGAAAAGAACAAGGAGTCCATGGTGGACTTCACGCTTTCATGCATGCTTCGGGATCTTGCATCCATTTCGGCCAGAAGTTCAGGGGAAGGGGGGGCAATCCGGTGAGTTCAGGAAAGAAAGACGCATTGTTTTTTCTTCTTTTTCTTCTTCTGGTGGGCGGCCTTGCCTACGGGCAGTATTTCTACATCAACGAAATGAAAGGGCTGAAAACCGAGATCCGCCAGCTCAAGACCCAGAGCATGAAGCTCGACCAGCAGGCCCGTGAGCAGATGAAGCAGATCGACGTGTACAAGAAGGCCATTGCCCAGCTTGAAAAGTACCAGCTTGGCATTCCCGAAAACGAGGTTGACTTTTACGCCTGGGTCCAGCAGGAGCTGACCAAGAACGGCGTGAAGAGCAACGTGGTGAAGCCGGCGAACACTCCTGCAGGCCGGAGCGGTGTGCAGATCGATTTCGAGGGACCTTATTATTCTTTCGTCAGAACCCTTGCGGACTGGCGGAACCTGAAGGTGGCGGTGCGCGTGGCGTCCGTTGCCATGAACTCTGTGGACGGGGAGAACGCGAAGGGTGTCGCGATCATCCAGTCCGTCCTGAAGAAGTAGGTGATGGCCGTGGTTGACGAACTCCACAACGAAGGATTCACCTCCAGGCTCGTGGCGGGTGAAGGCGGGTACCACTTGCTTCGATCTATTGTCGTGCTGCTGCTCCTGGCCGGGTGTGTCTGGTCTGGGTACATGTTCCGGCAGTACATCGAGCTGAACAAGGATGAGCCCATCACCATACCGCCCATCGAGAGCCAGTCGGTAAAGGATGCCCAGCGGCTTGACAGGGTCATCGGCGATTTCAGGGCTGCGGTGGATACCCGCACCCGGAGCCTTACCCTCGCAAGCGCGGTTATCGAAGCGTCACGCCAGCCCTTCATTCCGACCATGAAGGTGACGGTGGCCTCTTCACAGCCTTCGGGCGGTGAGGGAGAGGTGACGGTGGCGGGGGGAGACCAGGTCATTCCCACCTATGTGCGTGAAAAGATCCCGCCCATTATGTTTGTCCGGGCGATCATGGTGGCAGGGAAGCAGGCCATGGCCATCATGGACATCGAAGGCGTGGGTACGGGGATCATCGTTCGAAGCGGTTTCTCTTTCAGCAGCGGCGAGGGGAAAGTCGTCCGGATCGGCCCGGACAAGGTGACGGTCAACTGGTCCGGAAAGCATCTGGACATCGCTCCGGGACTCTAGAGGGGGATTTTATACTATGAAAACGTTGTTGAAGATATTCATCCTTTTGATGTTCGCACTAACCGGATTCGGGGCCATGTCGGGCGAGATTCCCGCCCTGGCCGGGGAAAAGCCGTCCTATGCCCATCTGCCGGCCGTGGGCGGCCTCATGGTCCGGCAGCTCGGGTCCGACAGCCTCATCGTTGAGCTGAAGGGAACCTCTCTTCCCCTTCCGGAAGTGGATACCCTCGGAACCGACGTGGTGACCTTCACGCTTGCGGGCGCCTACCTTCCCGCAGTGAAGTGGGAGAGGGACTTCAACCTTCCCCTTGCGACCCTTGTCCGGGCGGACCAGGACGGCGAAAATGTAGTGTTCAAAATGAGGGTCAGCAGCCCCATGAATTTGAAGGCTATGGAAGGCAAAGCCCCTTCGAACAGGTATGTTCTCCGCCTCAGTACCGCAGGGTTCGTGGAGCGGGAGAACATCCAGGCTGACCTCCTGAAGCCCCAGGCACCTGCCGCGGGCGTGGCGGGTGACCCTTTCTCGAAGACCAGTCCGGTGACCCTCGACCTTCGGGACGTGGAGCTCCGGGATGTCTTCCGGATGCTGGGGGCCTACGCCAACATGAATATCGTGGCCGATCCCTCGGTGCCCAACACGCTTGTGACCATGACCCTGAAGGGGGTTCCCCTGAACGAAGCCATGGGGTACCTGATGCGCATGTACGACATGAGCTACGCCATTATGGGAAAGACTATCATCATCGGTACGCCCGACAGCATCGGCAAGACCACCGGCAAGGAATCCACCCGGCAGTACCATATAGCCTACGCGGACATGAAGGCCGTGGGCGGCCTGGTTCAGGGGCTTGCCGGAGTGAGCAAGGTGGTCATCGACGAGCGGCTGCGCACCCTGTATGTTTCCGGCAGGCCGGAGCAGTTCCTCGAGGTTGAAAAGGTGCTGCAGCAGGTGGACCACCCCGGCAGGCAGGTCATGCTGCAGGCCAGGATCATCGAAGTGACCGACAGCGGCAAGGAAGAGCTGGAGACCATCATCGACGCGGTGTACAACCAGTGGTGGTTCAACTACAGCTCCGCGGGAGCAGGAACAGGCTACGTCTACGCCGACCAGCCCGCCAACTACAACCCCGCGACGGGGGACAACCGCCCCGCGCCCCTTGCCCCCATCACCGGTTCCGGCCTGAAAAACATCGCCCAGGGCACTCTGACCAAGATGCTTGACTTCGGCCTTCGGGCCCTTGTGACAAAGAACAAGGGCAAGGTGCTCGCCGATCCGTCGATAATAACGCTCGACGGCAAGAAGGCGGTCATCAAGCTGGTGGAGAACTACCCCTACATTTCCGAGCGCGACGAGGCGGGCAACCCCACCTGGAGCGAGAAGGAAGTGGGCCCCATTCTTGAGTTCACACCCGTTGTGGGCCGCGACAAGATGGTGTCCATCGAGCTGAAGATAGAGACCGGCGAGATCATCGGCACCTACCGGGGCCAGGCTGGCGAACAGTTCCCCCAGACCACCAACCGTGAAGTAACCACCAATATCCGCGTCCGGGACGGCGAACCCTTCGTGGTCGGCGGCCTCTACAAGGACCAGGAGAAGGTCGAGAAGCACAGGGTACCCCTGCTGAGCGACATTCCCCTCCTGGGCGAGCTGTTCAAGTACAAGTCTGAGAGCAGGGACAAGACGGAAGTTGCCATGATCGTCATTCCTTACATTCTGGACATACCCGACACTACGGTGGAGAAGCTCGTTCTGAAATAGGCAGGTGCTTTTTTCGCCCCCCGGCCCAGACTCCGGGGGGCGTGTTTTTTTAGTGGCAGAGTGTCAAGCCCAAAACCAGATCCCTCGCATTCGCTCGGGATGACAGACAGAGTGTCATCCTGAGGAGCGAGTTTTGCGACGAAGGATCTGCTATTGACCCAGGATTCAAGAATCGAGATCCTTCGCTCCGCTCAGGATGACAGCA
>CAZJAR010000153.1:0-3398 GCA_964543785.1 uncultured Synergistaceae bacterium
AAATAGAGGGGCGACGGCCTGCCCACGTAGTCCCGCAGCAGGGGGGCCATCTCGGCGGAGAAGGACGGGTCCTCCAGGCTGGCGAGATAGGCTTTCTCCAGTTCGTCCAGGGCGGGGACGAGGGTTTCGGGAACGTACTGCCCCCCGAAGGGGCCGAAGTACATGGATGTTTTCACTGGTGATCTCTCCTTTCGGAACGGTCGAACTGCTTCACGGCGGCCAGTGCGGCGGCCATTTTTTTCCCGTCTTTCACTCCCGGGGCGGACTCCACCCCGCTGTTCAGGTCCACGCCGAAGGGCCGGACGGTCGAGAGGGCGGGGGCGAGGTTCTCCGGGCCGAGTCCCCCCGCGAGGAGAAAGGGCCTGGCAAGAATTTTCCCCGCCAGGAGGGAGTGGTCGAAGGGCTTTCCGGCGGCGAGGTTTTTCTTCCTGCTGTCCAGCAGGAAGAGGCCTGCATGGCAGTACCTGCCGGTTTTCTCCAGGTCTTTTCCGGTCTCCACGGAAAAGGCCTTGATGGTCCCAAGGGATCTCCCCGAGAGCAGCGAAGGGTCTTCGGAGCCGTGGAACTGGATGGTGTCGAAGGCGCCGCAGCGCTCCACCTCGAGCACTTCGACGAGCCCGGGGTCCATCATGACGGCCACCCGGCAGACCGGGGGAGGCACCGCCGACGCCAGTTCCGCGGCCGCCTCGAGGGAGAGCCGCCGGGGGCTTCCGGGAACGAGGATGAAGCCCAGGGCCGAGGCGCCGAGTTCGACGGCCCTTTCCACGTCCTCTCTCCTGGTCATGCCGCAGATCTTCACGAAGGTCATGCTGCCCGCACGCTCCTTTTCTTCCGGAAGGTCCGGATGAGCCCCGCCGGGTCGTCCGCCTTCATGAGGGCCTCCCCCACCAGGACGGCGTCCACCCCGGTATCCGCCAGGAAGGCGGCGTCTTCCTCGGTACGCACGCCGCTTTCGGAGACGATGATCCGGCCGCCGGCCCGCTCCCCCTGCCGGCAGATTTCCATGAGGCGCTCCGTGGTTCGGATGTCCACGGTGAAGTCGTCAAGGTTCCTGTTGTTGATGCCGATGATATCCGCTTCCGTGTCCAGGACGAACCGGAGCTCTTCGCCGGTGTGGACTTCCGCGATGACCTCCATTCCCAGGGAGTACGCCAGGGACAGGAGTTCTTCGAACCGCTTTCTCTCAAGGGCGGCTGCGATGAGGAGCAGGGCGTCGGCGCCGAGGAAGAGGCTTTCGTATACCTGCACTTCCGTGAGGATGAAGTCCTTCCTGAGAAGGGGGAGGGCTGTCCGGGACCGGAGGGAGCGGAAATCTTCGGTGCTTCCTCCGAAGAAGGACTGGTCGGTGAGGATGGAGACCGCGTCGGTCCCGCCCTGCTCGTAGAGCCGGAGCTGCTTCAGGGGATCCACCGACCCGTTGATGACTCCCCTGCTGGGGGAGGCCCGCTTGATCTCCCCGATGACCGAGAGCCCTCTGCGCCGCAGGGCTGCGGACATCCGTTTCGACGGCTTCGTCATCTCCGCCGTTTCCTCGAGCTTTTGCTTCAGTATGCGGTCCAGTATCATGGAACTCTCCTCCTCTCAGGCGGTCCGGCGGACTGGTTCCGCAAAGGCCCTGACCTTCTCCAGCACGGATGCCGCCCTGCCGGAGTCGATGCTCTCCGCCGCGAGGGCGGATCCTTCCTTCCAGCTCTTCGCTTCGCCCGCCGCGAGGAAGACCGCCGCGGCGTTGAAGACCACTGCGTCCCTGGGGGCGCCCCGTTTTCCGGCCAGAACGTCCTCGATGAGGGCTGCATTTTCCTGGGCGGATCCACCGGCGAGTTCTTCGTCTCCCCGCAGGGGAAGCCCGCCGTCGGCGGGGGAGACCGACTCCTCCCGGATGCCCCCGGGAGAGAAAAAGACCACGCGGTTCGGCCCGCTGAGGGATAGTTCGTCGAAGCCCCCGTGACCTGCGATCACCATGCCCTGGCGTCCCAGGGACCGGAGGACCTCGGCGATGAGGGGAAGTAGGCCGGCGTCGAAGATTCCCATAACCTGGTGGGTGAGGGGGGCGGGGTTGACCAGTGGCCCCAGGATGTTGAACAGGGTCCGCACACCCAGGTTTTTCCTGATCTCCGCCACGTTCCCCATCACGGGGTGGAAATGGGGGGCGAAGAGAAGGACCAGCCCCGCTGCGTCGAGGCAGGCTGCCGCCCGCTCGGGAGAGGATGGAAGGGCTGCCCCCAGCACCTCGGCAACGTCGGCGCTGCCGCACCTGCTGGAGACGGACCGGTTCCCGTGCTTCGCCATGGGGATTCCGCCTCCGGCGGCCACGAAGGCTGCCGCGGTTGAGATGTTGAAGGATCCCGTGCAGTCTCCCCCCGTGCCGCAGTTGTCGGCCAGGATCCCCGGCCGGGCGGGGAGAACACGTGCCTTCCTCAGGAGCACCCGCGCCGCTCCCCCGATCTCTGCGGGGGTCTCCCCCCGTGCCCGGAGGGCCGCAAGAAAGGCAGCCACCTGGACGGGAGGAACGGTTCCCTCCATGATCTGCTCCATGGCCTCCTCCATTTCAGCGTTCCCGAGACGGTGCTTTTCCATAACCCGTGAAAGATACGATGCGAACATGATGCTCCCTCCTTCGGATAATAAAAGGCGGGGGAGAGAAACCTGTCCGGCTCCTCTCCCCCGCCTGGGGTACAAAAAGGGCCGTGAAAGAAGATCCCTTGTGGGACCTGCCTCCACGGCCGTAAAGTGCGCGCTTTTTATTGGTTCGCGAGCTTTATGGTCACCGGCGGCAGGCTATTTGGCCCGCCACCACCAGTTTTGGTTGAGTGTGTTCCGTATCATGACAACTGCCTCCCGGAAACGAATTGGGGAGAAGATACCACGGTCCCGGCCGGTCTGTCAACAGGGAAATTTATCCCGAAATCGCGGGCACCGGTGACATTCTCCGCTGTTTACGAACTTGAAGTATTCTTTCCGCTTCGGGCGGCCTTTCCGAGGACGGACCGTATGGCCCCGGCGGACCGGAAAATGTCGTCGTCGGACGTGAACCAGTTCGACACGGAGATGCGCATGGCGACCATTCCCTTCCAGACGCTTCCTCCGGCCCAGCAGGTGCCCTCTTCCTGGACCTGCTCCGTGACCGTGCGGGTGAAGGCGTCACCGTCGGATCCGGGGCAGGAAAACCTGACGAGGACCTGGTTCAGCACCACGTCGTTGAGAATGCTGACCATGGGGTCCTCCGACAGGAGCAATGCCATGAGCCGTGCCTGCCGGCAGTTCCGCTCCACCATCTCCAGGACGCCCTTCCTGCCCAGGCTTTTCAGGCCGCAGTACAGGGGGAAGCCCCGGGCCCTCCGGGAGGATTCGGGGACCCACTGGGAGGGATCCCGTACCTCTCCCTCCCCGGCGATATA
>CAZJAR010000154.1:0-3264 GCA_964543785.1 uncultured Synergistaceae bacterium
AAAAATGGGGTGCTGAAAGAGGCGGGTTGCATACTGTGAAGGTCCGGAAGGAGAAGTGACGGGATGAAAAACTTTCTGAAATTCGTATCGGTTGTCTGCGTATTGGCTGCGTCATTGATTTTTGCCTCATCGTCCTGCGCCGCTGTCACAATCACGATACATAACAACCGCGACCACAATTTGTCGTTCGCTTTCTGCTGGGCCGGGTTCGACAAGCCCGACGACAGGCGGATCGGCTGGTACAACGTCAAGGCGGGAGAGTCGAAAACGTTCACCTTCAAGGATGCTCAGTACGCCCTCACTGCGCAGGACTTCGGGTATTACGCCACGGGCGGCGGAAAGGTCTGGGCGGGGAAGGCGGATGTAGATCGCCCTCTGCCCGTGATCATCCATCCGAAACAGGCGTTCAAAGGGAGTCCGGACGACCCTGTCGACGGCGGGAGGAAGGTGTATTTCAGGCACATTAAACTGAAAGAAACCAGCGATGATATGGTAAACGGAAGCGCGACCCTCACCTTCAACCCATGACCGGGGTAACCCCGGGCGCGAGGGACGTCATGCTCCGGGAAAAAGGGAAAAATTTTTTCCCGCCGGGGGAGAACGACCGGTAAATAGGTAAGGAACAAGAAAAACTGACCGGCGGACGGAGGAGGAAACTCCCGAGCCCGCCGGTATATTTTATACATAATTTGCATCCTATATAATATACTTGACAAAATAAACGTTTATCTGGTAAGGTCGTGATGAAATCCGGTTTCCGCCATGGGGGCTGCCGGTGAAAGAGGAGGGAAAACACCGTGATTACCCAGATCGACCATATCGAGATCATCGTGAAGGACGTCAAGGAGTACGTTGATTTTTACCAGAAGCTCGGCTTCAAGCTCCTCCGGTGGACGGACCACCACGGCGGGTCGGCGGAGCTTCAGCTTCCCGGGCCGAACCAGCCCATTTTCGAGCTCCACACCGTCATCGACGAGGAAAACATCGGCGTGAACCACATCGCCTTCAAGACCGACGATCTTGTGAAGACCTATGAGGAGCTGAAGGCGGCCGGCATCGAGTTCAGCAACGAGCCCTACAGGAACAGGCACACCGGGCGTGGCAATGTCCGCCTCCGCGACCCCGACGGGTGGCGGCTCCAGATGTGCGACGGCGAGAGAAAAGAACCGGAAAAAGGGGTACCCGAGTCCGAGGTAAAGGACGAGTTCAAACGGTAAGCCGGGCCCGGATACCATGCTGACGAAAAATCCTTCCACAATCCTGGGTTCAGGGCTGATTCTCTTCAGCGGGGGAGTGCTCTACCTCGTGTCGCAGTTTTCCACTGCGGCCGAGGAGTTTCGGGCCCTCTCCCCGAAATTTTTTCCGGACCTCCTGGGCTGGGCCCTCCTTTTCCTCGGAGGGGTGATTTTTGTCCAGGGAGTGCGGCGTCCTCCGGCGCCGGTCTTCAGGGAACGGCCCGATCGGGGATCCGTGGTGCGGGCAATCCTCTTCATCCTGCTGGTAGGCCTCTATCTCAGGTTTTTGCCGGTCATCGGCTTCTTCTCCGTTACCGCCCTCTTCATGCTCCTCTCCCAGGCGCTCCTCGGCGAGAAGAGCATCGTACTGAATCTCCTCCGGACGGGCGTTTTCGTGTTTCTCGTGAATTATCTCTTCTCCGGCCTGCTTCACGTTCCCCTTCCCCTGGGGCCGTGGGGATTCTGACGATGGCTTTCTCCGCCCGCCGTCAGTGAAAGGATGACGTTCATGACTCTTTTGGCAGCATTTCAGACGGTATTCACTTTCAAAATGATCGCCCTCATCTTCGGGGGCAGCGCCCTCGGGATCATCGTGGGCGCCCTTCCGGGCCTCTCGGCCACCATGGGCATGGCCCTCATGCTTCCCATCACCTTCTACATGCCCCCTTCCGAGGGAATCCTCATGCTCCTCGGCCTGTACACCGGGGCCGTGTTCGGCGGAGCCTACTCGGCCATCCTGCTGAACATCCCCGGCGCTCCTCCGTCGGTCATGACCTCCCTCGACGGGTACCCCATGGCCCAGAGGGGAGAAGCCGGGCGGGCCATCAGCCTGGCCACTGTGGGGTCCACCCTCGGCGGTATCGCGGGGGTCATCGCCCTGATCATCATCGCTCCCATCCTGGCAAAATTTGCCCTGAGGTTCGGCCCGGCGGAATATACCGTCCTTGCGGTCTTTGGGCTGAGCGCCATTGTGGCGGTATCGGGAAAGTCCCTGGCCCGGGGGTTTGCCGGCGCGGCTCTCGGAGTTCTCCTGTCCACGGTGGGCATGGACAACTTCACCAACGTGTCCCGGTTCACCTTCGGCTCCATCGAACTGATGTCGGGAATCAACTTTATTCCCGTGGTGATCGGCCTGTTCGGCCTGGCGGAGGTAATTGCCCAGATCCTCGAAACCTCGAAGGAAGGGGTCATCACCAGGAAGATCAACAGGCTCTTCCTCTCGGCGAGCGACTTCGGCAAAGTACTGAAGGGTTTAATCCCTGCGAGCCTCATCGGCATCGTCATCGGCGTTCTTCCCGGGGCGGGCGGCACCATAGCGTCCATCATCAGCTACAACCACGCCATGCAGTCCTCGAAGGACCCCGACAAGTTCGGCACCGGCGCCCCTGAGGGCATTATCGCGGCGGAGACGGCAAACAACGCCTCAGTGGGCGGGGCCATGGTTCCCCTGCTGACCCTGGGTGTTCCGGGCAGCTCACCTGCGGCAATTCTGCTGGGAGCCCTCCTCATCCACAATCTCCGGCCGGGACCCATGCTTTTCACAACCCAGCCCGTGCTCATCAACACCATTTTCGTGGGGCTTCTTGCGGCCCAGTTTTCCCTGCTGCTCTGGGGGCTGGCCACGGCACGGATCGCACCGTGGATTCTCGCGGTCCGGAAGGAAATGATGCTCCCGACCATAGCCGTCCTCTGCGTCATCGGTTCCTTCGCCCTCAAGAACAGCTTCTTCGACGTTGGCATCATGCTGGTATCGGGAGTTGCGGGGTTCTTCCTCAACAAGCTCGGGGTAAAGCCGGGAACGATTATTCTCGGCCTGATCCTGGGGCCCATGTTCGAGAACAACCTCCGGAGCACCATAGAAATTTCCGGAGCGGCGCCCATTTTTACATCGCCCATCTGCATCGTCCTGTGGGTGCTGACGGCGGCGATGGTCCTGTACCCGATCTGCAAGATGTTCAGGCTCAGGAAATGCGGAACGGAATAAGAAAGGGGAGGTGCAGTTCATGAAGTTGAAAAAGGCAGTTGCAGC
>CAZJAR010000155.1:0-3236 GCA_964543785.1 uncultured Synergistaceae bacterium
GACCAGAAGCTCATCGCCCTCACGGCGTCCCTTCTGAAAAACGGCTACCTGCAGCAGGGGGCTTTCGGTCCCGATTCCTACTGTCCGCCGGAAAAGGGACTGGCCATCCTCGACGTGCTCCTCGGGTTCCATGAGAAGGCTGACAGGCTGCTGAAGAGGGGCTGCCCCCTCTCGCTCCTCAAGGGAATGAAGGAACTGGTGGAGCTGACCCACCTGAGGGAGATCCCTGCGGAGAAGAAGGAAGCCTTCACCGATCTGAAAAAACGTCTCTTCGAACGCATGGAAACAGTGGACCGGGAGCGCATCGCCCCCGGAAGGGAGGGGTAAGCCATGGCAGCAACCGAATACGTGGGCGTGGAGAAAATCTCCGGCCCCTTCCTGCTTCTGTCCGGCATCCCCGGTGTGGGATACGACGAAATCGTAGAAGTTCTCTCCCCCGACGGAGGGGTGCGCAAGGGGCGGGTGGTCCTCGTGGACCGGAATTCCACCCTGGTGCAGGTCTTCTCGGGCACGGAGGGGCTGGCCCCGTCTTCCACGGCTGTGCGCTTCCTCGGCCGTGAGCTCGAGATCTCCCTGTCCCCGTCGCTTCTCGGCCGGACGTTCTCGGGGCTGGGTGAGCCGAAGGACGGGTGCGGCCCGGTGCTCGGGGGCGTCCGCAGGCCAGTGAACGGGGCGGCTATCAACCCCATGGCAAGGGAGTATCCCCGGGACTTCATCTCCACGGGCATATCCTCCATCGATGTTCTCCTGACCCTGATCCGGGGGCAGAAGCTCCCCATCTTCTCCGGGAACGGCCTGCCCCACAACCAGCTGGCCGTGCAGATCGCCACCCAGTCCAGACTCGTGGGTGCGGAGAACTTCGCCGTGGTCTTCGCCGGCATCGGCATCAAGCACGACGACGCGGCCTACTTCCAGCAGCGCCTCTCCGCCCAGGGACAGGGAGGGCACCTGGTGCTCTTCCTCAACCTGGCGGACGACCCGGTGATCGAGCGGATCGCCACCCCGAGGCTGGCCCTCACTGCGGCGGAATACCTCGCCTTCGACCTGGGAATGCACGTTCTGGTCATCATGACCGATATGACGAGCTACTGCGAGGCCCTCCGGGAGCTTTCCGTGGCCCGGGGCGAGGTACCGAGCCGGAAGGGATACCCCTCCTACCTGTACAGCGACCTGGCATCTCTCTACGAGCGGGCCGGGGTTCTGCGGAACGGGAGGGGGAGCGTCACCCAGATCCCCATCCTCACCATGCCCAACGACGACATCACCCACCCCATCCCCGACCTGACGGGATTCATCACCGAGGGGCAGGTCGTCCTTTCCCGTGATCTCGAAGCCCGCGGAATCTACCCTCCCGTGGAAGTTTTGCCGAGCCTGTCACGGCTCATGAAGGACGGCATCGGCAAGGGCTACACCAGGGAGGATCACCCCGACCTCGCGGGACAGCTCTTCGCCTCCTACAGCAGGGTCCACGATGTGCGCTCCCTCGCCGGTGTGGTGGGCGAGGACGAGGTGAGCCCCGCCGACCGGGCGTCCCTGGCCTTCGGCGATGCCTTCGAGCGGTCCTTCCTCAGCCAGGGTGCGGAGGAGAACCGGGAGATCGGCCAGTCCCTCGACCTGGGATGGGAGCTCCTCTCCTCCCTGCCGGTGCAGGAACTCTCACGGCTCTCCATGGAGGAGATCGAAAAGTACATCCGGAAAAAAGGCGCGTAGAAACGCCCGGAAAACGAATGAGGGGCCGGGGAGATTTCCCCGGCCCCTCATTCGTATGAAGGTTTGTCATTCCGAAGGGCGAAGCCCGAGGAATCTGGTTTTAAGAGCTTGGGATCAGGCTGTCATCCCGAGCGGATGCGAGGGATCTCGGGGTTGAGTCAACCAAGAACGAGATCCTTCGGCCATGAACCCGGCCTCAGGATGACAAGAACGGAGGCGCGATCGTCGCAAAAAACGCTCCTCAGGATGACAAGAACGGGGACGCGATCGGCCATGAACCCGGCCTCAGGATGACAAGAACGGGGACGATCCCGCCCCTGCTGCCGTACCATGAAGGTTTGTCATTCCGAAGGGCGAAGCCCGAGGAATCTGGTTTTATGACCTCGAAATCAAAAACGAGATCCCGCCCCCACGAAAATTCCCTAAATCACCTGCCGCTCGATCCGCTCCAGCTCCAGCTGCTCCGATTCCCCGGCGTACCACCGGGGGTTCCGGAACTGGACGAAGCAGTCGCAGCCCTCGGGCAGAACATTGCCGTGGGGCGTGTGGACCCGGATGACCTGACCCGCGATGTTCACATGGTACTCGATGCAGAAGGTCATGTAGAGCCGCTTCTCTATCCGCGCCGGGTATCCCGTTCCTTCCGTCCGGCTGAGGCTTATTTCGTTCGGCCGGGAGGCAAGCAGCCCCTCGCCCCCTGCCACGCCTTCGGGAAGATCGAAGGGAATTGGCTGAACGCTGCCCCCGGCAGGATAGACTCTGCCATCCTCCACCCTGACCTTCAGGAAGTTCGACAGGCCGAGGAAGCTGTATACGAACTTATTGGAAGGGTTCTGGTACATCTCCCTCGGCGTTCCCACCTGGATGATCTTTCCAAGATCCATGACGAGCATCCTGTCGGACAGGGCCATGGCCTCCGACTGGTCGTGGGTGACGAAAATAATGGTGAAGTTGAACTTCTTCTGCAGGGCCTTGATCTCGAACCTCATGGACTCCCGGAGTTTCGGGTCGAGGTTCGACAGGGGCTCGTCCAGGAGCATCACCTTGGGGTTGGTCACAATGGCCCGTGCGAGGGCGATCCGCTGCTGCTGCCCTCCTGAAAGGTCCGATGGGTAGACTTTCTCGGACCCCTGGAGGTCGGTGTGGGTCAGGGCGGTCATAACCCGCTCCCGGAGCTCATCCCGCGGGGTTTTTTTCACCCGGAGCGGAAAGGCCACGTTCTCGAAGACGTTCAGGTGGGGCCACACGGCGAAGGCCTGGAAGACCATGCCAAGGCCGCGCTCCTCCGGAGGGACGTAGAGGTTTTTCGACTTCACGGACACGGGCTTGTCCCCAAGCCAGATTTCCCCTTCCGTCAGGTCTTCGAAACCTGCGATCATGCGGAGGGTCGTCGTCTTTCCGCAGCCGGAGGGTCCGAGAAAGGAGAAGCACTCCCCTTCCCGTATCTCGAGGTTGAAGCTGTCCACCGCCGTCACCCGATGTCCTCCCCGGGTGACGAATTCCTTGGTCACGTTCTTCAGCGTTAT
>CAZJAR010000156.1:0-3208 GCA_964543785.1 uncultured Synergistaceae bacterium
AGAAGGTCATGGGAACCTACCCCAACATGAAGTACCTCGCCGTGAGCCTCCGGGAGAGCGTGAGCGCCGACTGGAACGGCTGGTCGGCAGTCCTGGCAGACAACAAGGGGAATTTCTTCACCAGCAAGAAGTACGAGATCCGGGACATCGTGGACCGCATCGGCGGAGGAGACTCCTTCGGCTCGGGGCTCATCTGGGGACTGAACAACCTGAAGACACCCCAGGAGGCCCTGGAGTTCTCCGTGGCGGCTTCAGCCCTCAAACACACCGTGTACGGGGACTTCAACAGGGTCTCGAAGGAGGACGTGCTCACCCTGGCGGGCGGCGACGCTTCCGGAAGGGTCCAGAGGTAAAAGGACGACAAGTGAAGCGGGGGAGGTCCTTGAAGGACCTCCCCCGCACTGTTTCCGGAAAGGCTATTTCTGCAGCAGGTGGAAGATGAATCCTCCCACGTGCAGGTCCAGGTAGATGGCCGCTGTTCTTCCGTCTTTCTTCTTCTCCGTCTCGGGAAGGGATCCGATGCCCTTGGACTTCAGGAAGGCGAGGGCCCGGGCCACGTCGTTGCAGGAAATGGCAACGTGCCCCTTCTCGCCGAGGTAGGGTGACTTCATGAACTCGAAGGCTTTTCCGGCGAAGAGTGAGCTGTTGCCATCCTTCACGGCCATGCCGAAGAGGGAGGCCACTTTCGCGGCGCCGTCGGCAGCCTCCTTCCCGTCCGGGCAGTTCACGCCGAGATGGGCAAGCTCGAAGCCGTGCAGCGAATAGACCGCTTCCCGGGTGATCCTGGTGATTTCGTCGAACTGCCCGGCGGCGATGAGCTCCGGCTTCACCATCCAGCTTCCGCCCACCGCGAGGATCTTGTTGAAGGAGAGGTAAGAGAGCATGTTCTTCGTGTCAATGCCGCCGGTAGGAATGAACTTCACCGAGCCGTAGGGGGCGCTCATGGCCTTGAGCATGGGAAGACCGCCTGACTGCTCTGCGGGAAAGAACTTTACCACCTTGAGCCCCCGCTCGAGGGCCATCTCGATCTGGGAGGGACTGTTGATCCCCGGTGTGACAGGGATATGGTTTTCCACGCAATATTCCACTACAGAGGGGTTAAAGCCTGGGGTGACAATGAACTTCGCTCCCGCGTCCACCGCCCGCCTGACCTGCTCCTTCGTAAGGACTGTTCCCGCACCCACCAGGAGCTCAGGAATCTCTTGTGAAAGAACCCTTATGGACTCTTCGGCGGCATCCGTGCGGAAGGTCACTTCCGCTATGGGGAGATCTCCCTCCAGAAGGGCCCTGCCGAGAGGAAGGGCGTCCTCCGCCCTGTCAAGCTTTACCACCGGGACGATGCCCAGTTCGCCGATGCGCTGCAGTATGTTTTCCATGAGATGCATATCTCCTTTCCGTATGGAAATTCGATCCAAGGATAGACAATAGGGCTTCTTCTCGTCAAGGCTTTTTTTCATAGAATAAAACAATGTTTCGCAAACAGAGCCTTCATTGACCGATATTCCCCAGAGTGATAGAGTGTTTCCAGAAGAACCATACAGGTAAGGGACTGATTCCGCGAGACTGCGGAGTACGCTTTTTTTGCCCTGTCCCCACCGGGGAGTGAGAAACAATGGCCGGCACGACTGAACGGAACGCCTGGTTTTCTGCCATGGGTGTTTCCCATGAATTTCCGGAGGCTCTTCGGACCTCCGGGCCGGATGATTCTGCCGTGACGGCGGTGACATGCAGGGAACAAATCCCGCCCCTGGTGGGGGACAACGGGCTCTTTCGCGTCTATCCCCTCTTTCCCTCCGACGGGAACGTCCCCTTCGAAATGTTCGCCGTGGAAATGGAACGGGGGGCCTTCTCCTTTTCTGATCCGCACAACCGGGGGACGGTGGAATACGTGCACGTCTTCGAGGGGCGGATCACTGTGAAAACAGGCGATGAGGAATACTACCTCTCCTCCGGGGATTCTCTCCGCCACAGGGCGGACAGGCCCCATTCCTTCCACAACTCAGGTGAAGAGACAGCAACGCTGTGCATCGTGGCATACTATCCGGAAAGCAGGGGCTGAAGAAACGACGAAGGGAAGCCGGAACCCCGGCCTCCCCCAGTGCAGAACTCTGCGGAATGTTTTCGCCCCTATTCCACTGCCTGGGCGAGAACGGCTTTCTCCTCCACGGAGAAAATCCTGTCGAGATCGAGGACAATGATGAGCCGGTTTTCCACCTTCGCCACACCCCGGATGAAATCGGAGGAAATTCCGCTGGCAACGATGGGAGGGGTGGGCTCGATGGACTCGTCGGGAATCCGGAGAATTTCCGACACGCCGTCCACCAGGACACCGATGTTCTGTTCCGCCATGTTCACCACGATGATGCGCCGTGCAGATTCTTCAGTGGAGCTGGAATTAACCACCCGGAACCGTTTGCACAAATCCACGATGGGAACGATCTGTCCCCTGAGGTTCACGATTCCCTCCACGAAATCCATTGACTGGGGAATGGCAGTGATGTTCTGAAGGCGTACGATTTCCCTGACCCGGGAAATATCGATGCCGAACTCCTCCTTGCCGAGCCCGAAGACAACAAGCTGCTGTTCTGACATAATATTCTCTCCTTCCGTTAATCCTGCCGAATACATCCTTGAGGATAATTCTAGCATATTATTTTATACCATATCACCTGTACATGACCCTGGAGGCATGTTCGCGGTGCAGCAGACAGCCTTTTTCGGCACGATCCCGCTTCCGGCGTCCGTCGTCAGCAGCGAACCGGGAGATGAGAGCCTGAAGTTTTCCCATGCCCTGGCCCGGACCCCGGTCCTTCCAGTCAGACCGGCATTCCCCCTACGTGAAGATAATGAGCATCTCCCTTCAGTTCCAGTAGTATGCCGTCGAAAGGGTGCATAGAATTGGTTCTTCTTTTAAAAGGAGAATAATTATATTGTGTATTCTGTATCGGCTGTTCCACGGCGCACGGAAAGTACCCGGTTTTTCATTTCAGCAAGGGGGAAGAGGGCAGGGCTGCGCGGCACGTCGGACTGCCATGGAGAACACGAGGGAAGGCTGTATTTTCATGCCTTCCCTCGCAATTGCCCTGATGCCGGTGCTTTCCGCTACTCTTTCAGCACAAGTCCGCTTCCTTCAGCGTCGACCCTGAACCGGGAAGCGGATTTCTGCATCTCCTCCGACAGACCCACAAGCTCTTCGGCGGCCTTCGCG
>CAZJAR010000157.1:0-3162 GCA_964543785.1 uncultured Synergistaceae bacterium
CCCGCCTACGAAAAGATCAAGAAGAACATAGGCGAGGAGAATTTCAACAAGTGGATGGAGATGGCCAAGGCCACCGCGAAATAACGGCGGTTTTAACAGCGGGCCGGGCGTCCGGTGCGGCGCCCGGCCCTTCCGTCTGTCCCGTACAGCCCTGACTGGAGGATTTTGCATGCTGACCTTTTCGATTTTTGCCGTCCTTATCGGCCTTTTGGCCATCAACGTACCAGTGGTCGCGGCGATCGGGCTCACGTCGGTGATTTTCTTCGCCGTCCTCGGCCAGGGCAATTTTCTTGCCATGCTGCCCCACAGGATGTACTTCGGCACCACAGGCTTCACACTCCTGGCCATTCCCTTTTTCATCCTCGCCGGCAACCTTATGAATACCGGCGGCATCACCAGCCGCATCTTCCGTTTCGCAAGCGCCATGGTGGGGCATATCCCCGGCGGCCTCGGGCAGGTGAACATCGTGGCGAGCGTGATTTTCTCGGGCATGTCGGGGTCTGCGGTGGCTGATGCAGCCGGCCTCGGGCAGATCGAGCACAAGGCCATGGTGGACGACGGGTACGACCCCGCCGTCTCGGCCTCCCTCGTGGCCGCCTCTTCGGTGATCGGGCCTGTGATCCCGCCGAGCATCCCCTTTGTCCTGTACGGCGCCATCACGGGAGTCTCCGTGGCCCGGCTTTTCATGGCGGGATTCATCCCGGGGATCATCATGAGCCTCGGCATGATGGCCGCCCTCGCCGTTCTGGCCAAGAGGAAGAATTATCCCTGCTCCGCCTGCAGAACCCCCGCCCGGGATGCCTGGGCGAGTTTCCGCGGTGCCTTCTGGGCTCTCATGGCGCCTGTGATCATCATCGGCGGCATTATGACCGGCTTCTTCACCCCCACCGAGGCCTCGGTTGCGGTGTGCCTGTACGCGGCACTCCTCGGATTCGCTTACAGGGACCTGAAGCTTCGGGACCTTCCGGCCATTCTTTTCCGGTCCATCCAGCAGTCGGTGAGCCTGCTTTTCATCATTGCCGCCGCCAATTTTTTCGGATGGCTCATCATCCACCAGAAGATTCCCGACAAAATCATCGCCGGCCTGGTGGCCATGGGAGCGAGCCAGCCCCACGTCCTGCTCATCATGATGGGAGTGGTGCTCCTCCTGGGGTGCTTTATCGAAGGCAACGCCATCTTTCTTATCACCCTGCCCATCTTCATGCCCGTGGCGAACATGTTCGGCATCGATCTCATCAATTTCGGCGTGGTGATGACCCTGCTCATCATGATCGGCAACCTGACCCCGCCGGTGGGGATGTGCCTTTTCGCCGTGGACAGCTTCGCCAAAGTGGGAATTCTCGCCCTTTCCCGGGAGGTAGTGCCCTACCTGGTGGTGATTTTTGCTGTCACGGTGCTCATCGCCTTCGTGCCCGGCATATCCCTCTTCCTTCCCCGGCTCCTGATGGGAGGAATGTGAGATGGCCTCCTTTTTCCGCTCGGCGGACATTCTGACCAGGCGCCTGCTCCGGATTCTCGCCGTTCTGCTGTTCCTTGCGCTGACCCTGCTCCTGGCCACCAACGTGGCCCTGAGGCTCACCAACGATCTCGCCACCGTCCTTTCGGAGCGGGGATTCGCCGATGCGGCGGAGACTGTTCGGGGGATCATCCCCATCGGTTCCATGCACTGGTTCGACGAGATCGTGGAGATGTGCTTCGCCGCCCTGATCTTCTACGGCTCCGCATCGCTGTGGGCCGAAAAGGGCCATTTCTGCGTGGGGGACTGGATCTCCCCCAGGATCCGGAACGTCCGGGCGGGGACCGCCTACCGGCTGCTGATCGCCCTGTTCGGTGCGGCCTTCATGGCCGTCTTCTTCCGCTATTCCCTGAGCCTGGCCCTCCACTCCACGGAGCTGACCACGGTCTTCCAGATTCCAAAATCGTTCCTGTACTCCTGCATGCCGGTTTCGTCCCTCATCATGCTCGCCTATTCCCTCGCGGACTGTCTGCGGGAGGGGGCGGCTCTCCTGAGGGGGAGCAGCGGCGCCGACCCGTCATGACAGCAGCCCGGCCCGTCGGAAGACCCGGCGGGCCGGTTTCTTTTCCCCGTCTTTCCCGAAAATTCCTCCAATGCGGGGTTTTCTTCCCTGTGATATAGTTTCGCCATGACGGGGCCGCCTGGGTCCCTGTCCATCCTGCTGCCGAAAAGAGGGAGCGCCGTGGCGGAAAAGAAGATCAAACTGAAGCCTTCGGGGGGCATGAGAACTGCCATCCTGGCCCAGACCGTCATGTCCGTCCTTTTTTTGCCTGCGGGAGCCTTCATTGCCTGGGTGGCCGAAGGGGAAGCGAAGCCCTTTGCCCTGTTTTTCAGCCTTGTCTGGACTGTGGCGTGCGTTTTTCTCTTTCTTCGCGGAAAAAGCGCCCTGAAGGCGATGAAGGAAGGTACCTTTGCCCTGGACGTTTCCCTCGAAGGGGACGATTCGCCCGGTAAACGGCTGAGAGAGCTCGAATCGCTCCGAAAAGACCGTCTCATCTCGGAAGAGGAGTTCAGGAAAAAGCGCGCTGAAATTTTGGAAGAAAAATGGTGAGCGGGAACCGACCGGCTTCATCGGTGGTGTTCCGGGCAGGGAAAAAGGAGGAAGAAGAATGAAACGAACGATAGGAGTGCTGGTCATGGTCCTTGTCCTTGCGGGAGCCTGCTCCGGGCTTTCTTTCGCAGACGAGCAGCGGCAGCTCGGTGAGGCCGTCCTCGGGAGCCTGACGGTGAAGGACGGCGCCGTGGTGGTGAACGTGGCGTCGGGAGGCTGCACTGACACGAATTCTTTCAGGGTGCGGGTTGACAAGTCCGAGGGAGCGGAGGGAGGAATTCCCCACTATGTCCTCACCTTCGAACGAATCGCCGTCGACGCCTGCAAGGCATTCCTCCCGGAGGGCGTTGACCTTGTCTTCGATCTTGAGAAAGACCTTGGGCTTTCGGGACGGTACACCCTCTCGGTGGCCAACAGGGTGCGCCCCGGGAAAAAACCGCTGCAGTAAAACTGCGGCAGATGGGGACCGAATACCGCCGGCCTCATTCTTTGCGGCGGATGTATTGTGACAGGAGGTTTTAGTACGTGAAGATAGCAGTGCTGATCAAGCAGGTTCCCGATTCCGACGACGTGCGCATGGACCCGGAGACGGGGA
>CAZJAR010000158.1:0-3114 GCA_964543785.1 uncultured Synergistaceae bacterium
GCCGCTGCGGTCATTGACGCACCTCCCCGGATACATCTAACTACTGCATTATAGCATTTTCATCAAATCATTGTTCCATAGTTCCGCAAAATGGCATGGGTTACCGGCTCTTCCAGTAATACGGTTTCATGATCTTGCTGTCAGGGCCTCCGCCGTTTCCGCCAGGAGGGGCCAGCGTTATAAGTATGTTTTCTCCGAGTGCTGTGAAATCAATACCTGAAGGCAAAGCGGAATTCGCATATGTAGTAACGCCGAGTGCAAGGTTGCCCTTATAAAGCGTCATTCCAGTAATTGCAATGTTCGTAAAGGTCACAAACTTACCGTCGCCGCCCCATGCTCCCTTTCCGGTTATCCCATTCATAGCGTACACCCTTGACTCTCCTCCTGATTCGCAAGGATCATCGCCAGGGATAAAGGTACTGAAATACACATAACCATTATGAATAACAGGTGGTGTCGACATCCGTTCATCGGCTTCGAAACGAATCCACCATCCCCTGTTTCCGCTGCTCAGGCTCAACGGATCCGAAACATTTAAAGGGTTCGAACTCAAGTCTGTCTGTTTTGCCGCCGGGGTTTCATGAGAAATATTCACAGCAACAAAAATATCGTAGTTCGACTGTCCCCCTGGATTATTGGTTTTTC
This sequence comes from uncultured Synergistaceae bacterium, assembly GCA_964543785.1. Lineage (GTDB taxonomy): Bacteria > Synergistota > Synergistia > Synergistales > Aminobacteriaceae > Aminivibrio. Next base: position 646 of record CAZJAR010000158.1, read on the forward strand.
CCAGATAATTTTCGACGTCACCCGTTCCGGCGAAAAGCCATGTCTGCCCGTCGAAGATGGTAGCGTCGAGAGAATAGGAGAAGCCCACATTCGGCCCTACACTAAAGACGGTCGAATTCACCCAGTCCTGTGTATTGTCGTCGTACCGGATCCTAAAAATATCCCCTGTAGCATCTCCTATGAAGATGGTCCTGATAAGACGCAACTTTCCTTCATAAAGAACAGCAACAGGAGATATCAGAGGTTGATTTGTGGATGTCTGTATTTTCTTTATAATCTTGCCTGTGGAAATATCGCCTATGTACAGCACACCATCAGGCGAGTCAAAACCTCTCGGACTCCCGTTTCCGGTCACAAAGGCCCATTCTCCTGTCGGAAGATATCCGATAAACGGGGTGCTCGTGGTGAAACGAAGACTCCGGTAGTCATATTCTTCATTTTCCGGCTTATTATCATTTCCGAAGCTGTCCTTGTGACTGAATGGTGAAAGAGTTGTTGTAGTCAGGTTTTCTGGAGAAGATGTTCCTGAAGCAGGGTTCCAGAACAAAACTGATGATCCCTGAGACAGGATTTTCTCCTCCGTAGCCTGATAGATAGAGTTTTCAACAGCCCACAGAAAACCCGGATTATCCGGATTTGTAACATCCAGCGCATACATACCCGGGCCTCCAAGACCAAGCAAACCCAGCAGAACAGTGCGATACTGCCTGTCGTTGCCCTGTCCCAGTATAACGTCTTCCGCAAGAAGAGGACCATCAGCCAGATATCTCGGGTATGTGACATCATTATTTTCGAATCTTCCTGTTTTGCCGTAAGCATCGTCCCACTTCATCCCCCGCATTCTTCCCGACGAAAGAACGTTGGGAGGGATAAAGGCGAATCGTTCATTTCCATTGTCATCGTTGAAACCGTGCACCAATCCGCCGTTTGACTGGACGTAAATTATGGTATCCCTATCGTTGTTAGCCGTAATAAAATCTCTGTAAAGAGGTTCACTTATCCTTGCGTCAGGCTGGCCAACCTTCACAAACCCGCTGTGGAATATATCGAAGAGCCTGTAATTTTCCTTGTACCCTTCAACTGTTTCGCCCCGGAGCCAGTTGATAAAATCCTTGGCCCCCTGTTCGTTTGTTCCGTTCGCAGATGTAAGGCCCGTTAAAGAGTAAAGAGTCGCATTATTATCAAGGAATTCTACCTTGTTGTTCAGGTTGTTTCCTGTTGTATAAATTTTTCTCACAGACGCTTCAATTTTTGAGAGCTGTGCGCTTGCCTCCCACGCTTCTTCATATGTTGTCCCGTCGTAGATAAATTTCTGCATATACCCTTCCCATTGCTTGCCGCTTCTAGGGAGGTAAGAGGCCTGGTAGAAGGTATCCTCACCTGCCGTGCTCCTGCTCGGGGTAGCGAGAGGAGCTGTTCCTGATCCCGCCTGCTCCTGTATGGTCAGAAATATTTCCCTTAAAGCAAAAAGCAGTTCTTCCATGTTCTGGGGGAAATATGCCCTCTCGGTCTGCCCTTTGACAGCCATGGCGTCCAGCGTTCCTTTCAGAGCGGACTGCTCTTGCTCTTCAGGGTCGATCAGACCAATCACGAAAGTCCTGATTTTCCGTGCATCAGGTTGCCCACTTAACTTAATTCTGAGTTTGTTTAGATTATCAACTGCAGTAACGGGATTTCCCCCTTCACTGTCCTCACCGTCGGTCAGCACAATGAGCCAGTTGTCCTGGCAGTAATCGGTAATGACTCCGTCAGCTTCAAAAAACTGTTTTGCCGATTTCGCATCCTTTAAAGTCGAATAGATGGATGCCGCGAGAGGAGTAGCGCCGTCAGCCCTCAATTCCCGGCGTTCGGCATCATCTTCCCCATCAAACCACTTGATGAGATTTTCCAGGTGAACAGGATCAGATGTGGATTTAAAGGGTTCACGAAGCTGTCCTCTTGCTGTTCCGCCCTTCCAGTAAATATCCTGTCGGTAATTGTTCTCCTGCCGGGGTCTCCAGTAATACCAGTCGCTATCAGTAAGATTGTTTTTCTTTTCCTGTTCGTAAGTGGCCAGAGCGACCCTGAGTCCCGAAATATGCGCCTTGCTTTTCAAAATATTCTGCATTACGTTCTTCAAAACATACATCCGGCTGTCGTTAGGATATTTGTAGATACTCTCGCCTGCCTCCGTATTGGGAGCAGGGGTTTCTCCTTCCGACCATTTGCTTAGATACGCATTTTTCACTTCCGAGGAGATTCCTGTCAGCTCAGTTTCGGGAATATACAACAAATCCGGATGATAATTATAGGCATTGGACACATCGTTGTTGGATGAAACGATATCCCTTCCGAAGTATTTCTGCCCTCCGAATGGTTTTGATCCGTCTCCAAATGTACAATGCCGATACGCATTGTCGTTTCTTGCTGCAACACCCATCTTCCACGTCATGGAACCGCTTGTGTCAAGTAAGATCAATACATTCGGCT
>CAZJAR010000159.1:0-3056 GCA_964543785.1 uncultured Synergistaceae bacterium
AAAGGATCATCACGTCCGGCATGCCCCTGGTGACCGATGAGATGGCGAGCACCACCCCCATGCAGAGGAGGGAGGCGAGGAAGGCCGCGCCGGTGGTCAGCCACGGGTTGACGATGGTGACGGCGTTTACGGCGCTGCTCTGCATGCTGCCCGTTCCCATCACGATGATGGAAAAGGCGGCGCCGAAGGCTGCGGCGTTTGACAGGCCGAGGGTGAAGGGGGAGCCGAGGGGGTTGCGAAGCACCGACTGCATCACCGTCCCCGCCAGGGAGAGTCCAGCGCCCGCAAGCAGGGCCGCGAGGGTCTGGGGAAGGCGGATGTTCAGCACGATGATGCGCCACTTCGCCTCCCCGCCGCCGAGGAGGGTGCTTACCACGTCGGCGACCGGGATTGAGACGGCTCCGCGGGAGACGGAAAAAATTCCCATCAGCAGACAGGCCCCCGCCAGCCCGAAAAGAAAAAGCTTCTTGCGCCCCACGTGCCGTTCATAGTTCGGGGGGAGAGTGTGTCCTTCCAGGTGCACGGCGCTACTCCCCGAGGATGATCTTCGAGAACGCCCGCCCCGAAAATCCCTCGTTCATGACTGAAAAGACCGGCTTCCCCACCAGGAACGTAAAGATTTCGTCAGCCTTCGCCGCGGGGTCCACATCCTGGAACCGTTCGGGGAAGAGGACCTTGCCGGCGAAATAGCTGTTGGCGAGCACCGACCCGTAGTTGATGGTGTAGGAATTGTAGGGCAGCACGCCCCATACCCGCCCCTCACGGACGGCGGTCAGGGCGGAGAAGACCGGGTCCTGCCTGAGCTGGTGAAGGGAGTTGGCCTGCTTCCCGGCCGTGGTTGTGCTCAGGTCCACGAAGAGGATGTCCGGATCCCATTCGAGGAGTTTTTCCTTTGATACCTGGACGACGGCGGACGTGTGTTCTCCCGGATCCGCCGCCACGTTGCCTGCCCCCGTGTAGACGAAGGGCGGGTACCCGGGTTCCGTGGAGGTGAAACCGTGGGCTCCCCGGGAGGCCACGCCGCCGATGTAGCAGGAGGGCCGCCTGTCTTCGGGGATGTCCGCCGTGCGGGCGGCGAGTTCCGCCAGGTGTCCCTCGAAGAAGGCGATGACCTCTTCCGCCCGTTCAGCTTTGCCGAGAATTTTCCCCATCAGGCGGAGTGTGGCATAAAACTCGTCCTTTTTATCGGTGAGGTTGCCGTATTCAAGCCCCACTGCCGGAATGCCGGTCTTGGCGGTGAGCTGGTCGGGGTGCGGACCTGAGAGGGGGGAGACCTTGAAAATCACCTGGGGCTGGGGGACGAGCCCGGCGATCAGCTCGGGGCTGTCCATTCCCCGGAATTCGCCGAAGACGGGCAGGTCCTGAAACCGGGGGTTGGCGATCGAATAGGGCCGGGCCGACGTCAGGACGGCGAGACCTGGGATCCGCCGCTCTGCCGAGTCTGCGGCGACCACCCGGTCCTGGGCCTGGAGATAGACGATCAGCCGGAGCGCCCCGGATCCCGAGCCGATAATCCGCTCCGGGGACGCCGGAACGGCGACGGCCCGCCCCAGGCTGTCGGTCACGGTGATCCCGCCGGCGTCTGCCCGGAAGACGAGACAGGCGGCGGCAAGGAGGACAAGGAATACGTTGCGGAACAGCTGCACGGAAAACCACTCCTTCGCGCACGAAGACTTCAAACGGACACTATAGTAGCACGATTTTCATGCAATGTGCCATTCTTTTTATCCCCACGAGACCTGCAGTTTCATTTTTTGAAGGAAGGAATGGAAAGGGAACAAAAAGATCTTCTCTGGCATTAAAGAGCATATTGTTCATAGTAATTTCTTTTGGTAACGTGATATTAGCCTATGATAGGTCATAAATATAAACCTTCAGGCTAATACGATTTGAAACAAAGGCCGAAAAGAAAGCCAACCTGGTATTTATACATCCTTTTGAAAGAGGTGTTCACAGAAGATGAATGCAAAGAGCAGCAGGATGTCGCTCATGATGAAGCTCGGAGGAGGCACTGCCCTGCTGGTGGTGCTCGTTGCGGTGGTATGCGTCGGAGCCGCCGTGATGATTTTTTCCGGTTTTCTCGAGAACGATGCGAAGCAGAAGGCGGAGCTGGCCGTCAATGGCCTGGAGAGCGTCCTGGCCACGAAGAAAGACGAAACCCGGGCGGTCACCCTCTTCCTTGCCCGGTACGGCGACATCGCCGGAGACGTGGTCAGCGGGGATACGGCGGCGCTCATCGAAAAGCTGACCCCCATGTGGAAGGAGACCGACCTCGACTTCGTGACGGTGCTTGACGACAAGGGCGTTGTCCTCGCCCGCCTCCACGAGCCGGACAAGAAGGGCGACTCCCTCGCCGGGCAGGCCAACGTCAAGGGAGCTCTGGCGGGACAGGTGACCTCGGTTATCGAGCCCGGGACCCAGGTCCCCCTGTCGGCCCGCACCGGGGTGCCCGTGAAGGACGCTTCAGGAAAGGTGGTCGGCGTCGTGTCCGCCGGCCTCTCCTTTTCCAGGGAGAACCTTGTCGACCTGGTGAAGAATCTGTTCAACGCCGAGGTGACTATTTTCGCCGGGGACACGAGACTCATGACCACCATCATCCAGGACGGAAAACGGGCCATTGGAACGAAGCTCGCCCCCGCTCTCGCCGCGAAAATCCTCTCTGGAGAGAGCTTCCAGGGGGAGGCGAACATCCTCGGATTGCCCTACGTGACGTCCTACCATCCTATCAGGGGAACTGACGGCAAACCTGTGGGTATCTATTTCTCAGGTATTCCCATGAAGGAAATAGAAGAAGCCCGGGGGTCAGTGGTGCGGACTGTCGCCATGCTCTCCGCCGTCGTGCTTCTCATCGGAATGCTCTTCCAGGGGTGGCTCGTGAGGAAGATCGTGAAGGGCATACGCTCCATGGTGCTGTACATGAAGGAAGCCGAAGAGGGGCGCCTGTGCGCCACCAGGGAGGACTTCGATGTCCGTTCCAGAGACGAGGTCGGCGACATGGCCGATGCCCTCGCTTCCATGACCTCGAAGCTCTGCGGCATCATCAGCGAGCTTCGGGA
>CAZJAR010000160.1:0-2990 GCA_964543785.1 uncultured Synergistaceae bacterium
AGCGCCCTCAACGGCTAAAATGAAGTCACTGTCAAGCACACCGAACAGCTTTTCCATGGCAAGCTCGCCCTCAGTTGCCATCAGGCTGTTGTCGTATATGATATTTACCAGCTGTGTGGCTAGCTGCTTGAAATTGGGGTCAGCGCCGTCCAAAAGAGATATAATATTGCCCGAGCATCCGGTGAGCTCGAGCCATATCAGATTGCCTTTTTCGATTTTCTTTTGATTACTTTCATCAATCGCTTTATGTACAAGTACAGAAGCCGTCTCCAGCCTCATCTTTATATTTGTACAGTTATTATTCGTGTCGCTCATCCCGCTATCTTCCCCACAACTCTTAATCGGCTCAGGATTGGCTGGCCGGCATGACAGGACGCAAATTCACTCGTCAGGTCCTTGCCCGCGGTCAGCCCGAAATGCGTCGCGGCCGCCCACCCCGCATTGTTCGTCACATCGTACACCGTTCCGTTAACGGCCACATAGGCCGGATTCCCGTCTCTGCCGTTATACCTAGAGAGCTCGGCGAGTGTGATCGTTCTGGTGGAGTTGAGTTGCTGACTGTTTGTACTAACGTTGTTAGGCGCATCTACTCCGTTTTGGAGGCCCTGTACTAGCATGGAAAGATTGGACATATTTTTACGGAGTCGGTTTAGCAGCATATTCTTTGTGCAGGAGTTACAGGATACATATAAGCTGTCGATGGTATCCTGCATCTCGCTGATGTTGTTTTTTATCAGATTCATGAATATCTCACGGTCGTTCATGCAAAATGCTCCTAATATATGTATTCCGGATCAATACAGTATATTCTTAGAAGTATTTTATGTTTTACCTTTTTAAGGAGTCCATCATATGATGGTATGGCCTCAGAAAGGAGCTGAACATATTGACCGACCGGGAAGATATGAATTCCGAGTACGTACTGAAAGATTACGGTCCTCAGCCGCTAGTATTAAATACTGAAAAGGCAACTAAACAGAATAATACATTTCGAACAGCGTTATGGACAGGAAATCACCTACAGGTGACGCTGATGAGCATCAATGTCGGTGAGGATATCGGAGTTGAAATCCATCCTAATATTGACCAATTTCTACGCATTGAGCAGGGCCAGGGGCTTGCAAAAATGGGTTATAGGCGCGATGACTTAAGTATGGAAGCAAGAGTTATGGATGGTGATGCAATCATCGTTCCTGCAGGGACATGGCACAATGTAATCAATACCGGCAACATGCCGCTCAAGTTATACTCCATTTACGCACCGCCCAAGCATCCCCATGGGACAGTTCACCGGACCAGAGCAGACGCAATGGGCGGCGAGCATAACCATTAAGGTTGAAATAAGATGAACAGACCTCCTACAATATAATTACGGATTAGGCACGGCAGCCAGCCGTGTCTTTTTCCATCTCGTGCTTAGCTGTTAGAATGGGAGTGGATTGGACTGACGATAACACCAAGAACTGACTTGTCACGTTCGCTAGGGAGTCCGTCAGCCCCCCCTCTCATTCGCAGCGTTCGATTTACGCAGGTTGTCCCACCGTTCATCGGCGTGTTCGTGTAACCCAGGAGATTGAATAGGCATTGAGTAAAGGGCGGGAGCCAATACCAAACAATCATCATCTGGAGGTTTTCTATGAACTCTGTTGGCATTGACGTATCAAAAGGCAAAAGCATGGTGGCGGCTCTGCGCCCGATGGGTGAGGTAGCTATCACGCCGCGCGAGATCTCGCATACTGCTGCCCAGCTTGAGAATCTGGGCTACGACATCATCCGTCTCGGAAAAGACACGCGCGTTGTGATGGAAGCCACAGGCCGTTACCACGAGCCTATCGCGACGGCTTTGCATGAGATGGGTATCTATGTCTGTGTGCTGAATCCTATCGTTATTAAGCAGAGCGGCGGCGGTTCCGTACGCAAGGTCAAGAGCGACAAGAAAGACGCTTTGAAGATTGCAAAGTACGGTCTTGACAACTGGTCAAACTTACGAGAACATACACCTATGGACGCTGTAAGACAACAATTGAAACTGTTTAGCCGCCAGTACAATCTGTACATGAAAACGGTTGTTTCACTGCAAAACAATCTCATTTCTCTGCTGGACAAGACTTTTCCCGGCGTTAACGAATTGTTTGACAGCCCGGCGCGCGACGATGGTCATCAGAAATGGGTTGACTTTGCCGCGGACTTTTGGCACTGTGATTGCATTACCCGACAAGGCGAGAAAGCATTTACCGACCGCTACCAAAAGTGGTGCAGACGAAAGGGTTATCACTTCTCTGTGAATAAAGCTGAGGACATCTACGCCTCCAGCGCCGGGCACTTTACCACCTTGCCCAAGAACGACAACACTAAACTGCTTATTACGTCGGCCGCAGCTGAGCTCACCGCCACAATGAGAATTCTTATGACAGTCAAAGCCGAAGTGAGCCGTTTAGCAAGGCTGTTACCGGAATACAATACCGTGCTCAGCATGTACGGCGTCGGAGATATCACTGGAGCGCAGCTCATGGCGGAGCTAGGGGATGTGCGGCGTTTTAATAATCGAGGGTCTATTGTCGCCTTCGCAGGCATTGACCCCGAGGTCAACCAGTCCGGCTCATATGTGCGGGAAAGCAATCCGTCTTCAAAGCGAGGCTCTCCGCACCTGCGTAAGACGCTGTTCCAAGTGGTGAGTACACACCTAAAGCGTTCGCCCGCCGACGAGCCGGTGTATCAGTTCATGGACAAGAAACGTGCTGAGGGTAAACCATACTACGTCTACATGACCGCCGCAGCCAACAAATTCCTGCGCATTTACTACGCACAGGTCAAGGAATGCCTGAACTTGCTGGAGAAGGATAGCGAAACATAACAGCTAATCACCTTGCGATTGTGGCCGGCGCGAAAAAACTGTCGCGGCGGTTTTGTTGTGATGCGCTTCTTGGTACTGCTTCATAACTGTAGATTTTCATTTTTGGGGCTTGACTTTTATTTGCAGGACTCCCTAT
>CAZJAR010000161.1:0-2924 GCA_964543785.1 uncultured Synergistaceae bacterium
AGAGCGCGGATGGTCGATTCATGGCGTCATTCTCCTTGAGTGAGCTGTGCTGTCTGCCAAACAGTGAAAAAGCCCCGGCGGGAGAGACTCCCGCCGGGGATGGAAGCTGCGCAGGATTCCCGAAAAATGACCTACTTGATGACTTCGTTGATCCAGCGGTCCACGAATGCCTTCCGGTTGGCGCCCTTCCAGGCCACGTCCACTTCGACGAGATATACCCTGGAAAGGTCGAGAGCCGGGTTGGTCACTTCCACGTCACCCCGGGTGGGGATGTAGTTGATCTTTTTGTCCACCAGAAGCTGGGCGAAGGTTTTCGAGGAAGCCCAGTCCATGAACTTTTTGGCGTTCTCCATATTTTTTGCGCCCTTCAGGACTCCCGTCGCCTCGATTCCGTAGGAGACACCCTCCTTCGGGTAGCTCAGCACCACCGGATGCCCCTGCTGCTGAATGTCCAGGGCGTCCACGATGTAGAAAATGCCCGAAGCCGCCTGGCCTGTCGCCACGGGCATGGCTCCGCCGGCGCCGCTCTTGGTGTACATCTGGATGTTCTGGTGAAGCTTCTTCTGGTAGGCAAAGGCCTCGTCCTCTCCCATGATCTTCACAAGGGAGTAGATCCGTTCCGTGGCTGTACCGGATGTCCTGGCGTCGGCCATCTGGAGGCCGTTCCTGTAGGCGGGATCGAGAAGATCGTTCCAGGAAGCGGGGGCTTCAAGACCCTTGTCCGCCAGGAATTTTGTATTGGTGAGGAAAACCAGCGGAATGATCCCGATACCTGTCCAGAAATTCTCCGGAGAGCGGAATTTCGCGGGAATCCCCTCGGCTTCCGCAGGCTTGTACGCTTCGAAGACCCCTTCCTTTATGCCTGCCTCGTAGGTGTCAGCAGGCCCGCCGAGGATCATGTCAACCTGGGGGTTGTTCTTCTCCGCCACCACCCTGGCGAGGGCTTCGCCCGAGGAAAATCTCATGAAGTTCACCTTGATCCCCGTTTCGGCGGTAAAGGCCTCGAAGACCTGGGAGGCGTACTTCTCCGGCATGATCGTGTACGCGTTCAGTTCTCCCGAAGCGTACGCTCCCCCTGCCATGACGGCCACAAGGAGCAGTGAAGCGACGACGGCTCGAATTTTGGACAAAACGATCATCTCCTTCATATTTTAAATGCAATGCAGCGCTCTGAACCGCTTCTATTATGGTCCCAAGGCTTCCGTTTCGCAACAGCAGGAAAGGAGAAGATGGCCGGGAACATCCCCGGCATGAAGACGGTCAAACGTCTTCTGTCGGAGCAGGATGTCCTCGGCTGCTCCAAGGTCAAGATGGTCATGGACAGGGGGGCCTCCAGCGGGGACAACCTCACCCCCCCCCCTTCACGGAGGATGTTGCGGCCAAAGAGAAACGCCTGTACGGCTTCTTCGCCCTGCTCACCACCGAGACCATGGACGCAGTGACCGCCCTTGAGCTCTACCGCAGCAAGTTCCTTGTCGAGAAGGCCTTCGGCAACCTCAAGGAACGGCTCAGCATGAGCCGTTCCCTTTTCTCCTCCGAACAGATCCCTGAGGGAAAGCTGTTCGTCGAGTTCGCAGCCCTGATCTACCTGTCCGGCATAAAAAACCGGATGCAGGATGCAGGCCTGTTCAGATGCCCCGGAATGACAAGGGAATTTCCGTATAAGGAAAGGGAAGATAAACTTCAATTAATTGACGATTTAGGGTGATTTTGCTTCCTTTTGACAATGGGCCCTGAGGCAAAATACAATTTCTGGGGGCGTCCCACCGTGGACAGTTCATAATCAACAGTCACCTCGCCCCGTTCTGCGAGAAGCTCCAGGTACCTGCGGGCGCTGGAGCGGGAAATGCCGAGCATCCTGCCGGCATTCGCCGCGGAAAGGGGCTTCCTTGATTCCTGGAGCAGTTTCCCCAGGCGGATGAGCAGAGTTTCCTGGAATCCCTTCGGGGCCCCTTCCGGAGCACCCGAAAGCCTCTTTCTGAAACCGAGAAGACGGTCGAGGTCCTCCTGGCGCCATGGCATGTCTCTTCCCACCAGGCCGCGGTAATATTCGCTGTAAGCTGCCAGTGCCCGTGTGAGCCGCTCCCATTCGAAGGGCTTGATCAGGTAGTCGAAAGCTCCGGAACAGATGGCCCCCCGGACGGTGTCAGGTGACTTTTCCGACGAAAGGATAATGAAATCCACCCTGGGAAAATGCGCCCGCATGCGCCGGAAACCCTCCAGCCCGTCGAACCCGTGAAGGGCTATATCGAGAAGTACGAGATTCACCGTCGTTTTCGAAAGAAGCGGAACTATTTCCTCACCGTTTTCTGCGAAACCGGCAAAGGAATATTCCTGTCCTTCAAGAACCACTTTCCGGTACAGGGTGCGAAGCATGGGATCAGGTTCCGCAATCAGCACTGGGAGTGAATACACTTTCCGACCTCCTTCACACAGAACATGGATCTGTCTTCCTTTCCCAAAGGAGGCGCCGGCGTTTCCCGAGATACCCTGCCGGCCTACCTCCATGGCCCCGCCGAAGGAGAAAAGCTCGGAAGAAACTATAAAAAGTATTATACAGGATAACCCCTTTTGTCAAAATACCGGAAGAAAAACCCCGCTCTTCGCGAAAAGAGCGGGGTTTTCTTTCCAAAACGCGGAGCAGGACATTGCTTTGTCCGGAAATGAAAGTCCCCCGTCAACCGCCGCTGATCATGTGGATTGCCTGGACTTCCGCGCCGTCAGGTATCCGGACGGAGGCAAACTCCTCCCTCTTGTGGGGAGTCCCGTTTACCCACACGGCAATCATGGGGAAGGTGTAGTTGCGCTCTTGAAGAAGCTCCCGGATCGTCATGCCTTCTCTCCAGGGAGCCTGCTCGCCGTTCACCCGGATCATGCCTTTCCCGAAGACCTCCAGTAGGGTTCCAGAAGGTCGAGAACGTCGG
>CAZJAR010000162.1:0-2917 GCA_964543785.1 uncultured Synergistaceae bacterium
GACTGATAGTCATGGACGGCGATGTTACGGAAACCGGTCATCTTCTCCATCCTGGAGGCAGTCTCCCCGTCGAGAATTCCGGCCGTCTTCAGCAGGGAGAAAGTGTCCCTCGCCCGTTCCGGAAGGCCGAGCCCCTCCGATGCGACCACGTGAGCCGCAAGGTCAAGGGCGGCCTGGATTCCACGCTGCAGGTTGAGGAGAAAGATGTCCTGGATGTCGATATTTTCGAGGCTCCCCGGATCGAGGGACGTCACTTCTTTTATCCTGCACAGGCATCTCTGGATGGAGGCGACTTTCGCGAGGATTATGTCTTTGTCATGCATAGATTTTCTTCCTCAGCACGGCCTCTTCGATAGGGGCGCGGATCTGCTTCAGGTCGTCATACTCGTTGACTGTGCGGACGAAAAATTCTTCGTAGGCTCCTTGTTCCGCCCGGAGCCGGATGCCGGTCTTCAGTAGCAGCATGCGGATGACGGGGCCGGCATCGTTCAGCACCACCAGGTCGGCCTCCCGCTTCATAAGGTCGGACAGCCTGTCCCGGAGGTCGAGAACATCCATGTAATCCGGAACGCGGCCGAAGAGGACGGCAACATCCACGTCGCTGTCGGGACGGGCCGTTCCCGCAGCGAAGGAGCCTATGAGGAACGCGAGCCGGACGTTCTCTTCGCCCGCAAAGAACATCTGGAGCTTCTGCACTCTGCTTTCCTGCATCCCCATTCCTCCCCCTCCCGGGCATATCCGCCTCTTTCGTAAGGATACCACATCAGCGACGGAGCACAAAAAACGGAACGAATACGTCAGAACTGCCTCCGGAACAGCGGTGCGGGACTTCACCAATCAAAACAGCGTACCCGGGACCCTCCGGCACGGGGTGGTCAGAACCAGGTCACCGTCCCTTCCCGCCTCGAACGGGGCCGTATCGCCTCAGGGCCGGCGGAGTAGCCCAGGGTCATGGCATAGAGAGGGTCGTACCCTTCCGGTGCCATGCACCGGTCGGCGGGGAAGAGGTAGCGGATCAGGCCGATCCAGCAGGTGCCCAGTCCCAGCGAAAAAGCCGCGAGCTGCATGTTCTGTATGGCGGCGCTGCAGTCGGCCAGGGCGGAGAGGTGGGTTCCCGTCTTCCGGAGGACTTTCTCTCCGTAAATCATGATCACCACAGGGGCGCCGAAGAAGATCCTGTATTTCGGGTTTTCCCCCATGGCCACGATCCGCTCGATGCCCGACGCCCTCATGGCGGCGCGGGCCTTTTTGTCAAGGGCATCGATCATCTCCCTGCTTGTCAGCACTCCGAAATGCCAGGGCTCGGCGTCTCCTCCGGTGGGCGCGTGCAGGCCTGCCTGCAGGACTGTCTCGATATCCTCCCGCTTCACGGGACGGTCGCTGTACTTGCGGATGCTCCGCCGCTCCATGATGGCGCCCAGTACGTCGTTCATTCCGGATACCTCCTTCTCTGAAAACCTGGGGACTCCCAGGCGTTTTTCGGATTGTATCACTGATTTCCCCGGTGTCCCATGCCAGGGAAATATCTGCTACACTTATAAAAAGACTGTTTTTTCGGAAAGTAAAGGTGAAATGAGAGCGGGCGGCGTTTGAGCCGGGGAAAGGAGTGCTGATCCATGAGTCTGGAAAAATGTTTCGGAACGGTGTTTGTGGACAGGTTCACCGACGGGGTGCTCGATCCTGCGAAGCCCATGCTCGGGCCGGTGAAGGACGGCGGCTTCATTGTGGCGAACACGGCGCCGGGGTGCTGGGGGCCCATGATCACGCCGGAGCTGAAGGGAGGCCACGAGGTGACGGTGCCGGTGGCCGTCGAGGGAGCCGAACCCGGCGACGCCATCGCCATAAGGATCAAGGAGGTGGTGGTGACGTCCATCGCCACGGCGTCAGGGAACGACGCCGCTCCTGACGCGAGCCGGTTCAAGGGCGACCCCTACGTGGCGAAGCAGTGCCCTTCCTGCGGGGCCTATCACCCGAAGACGGTGCTGGAGGGAATAGGCCAGGGCGCGGTGCGGTGCGCAGCCTGCGGCGCCGAAATTTCGCCCTTCGCCTTCACCAGCGGGTACACTATCGTCTTCGACCACGAGCGGAAGCTGGCGGTGACCCTGGATAAACAGGGAGCCGAGAAGGTGGCGAGGGATTCGCAGCATTACTCCGCCAAGCCGGACCATTCCATCCAGAACCCCATCCTCACCTTCGCCCCGGCTGACCTCGTAGGGGTGGCGACCCGGATGCGCCCCTTCCTGGGACAGCTCGGGACCACTCCTTCCCTTCCGTTCCCCGATTCCCACAACGCCGGGGACTTCGGCGCCTTCCTCGTGGGTGCGCCCCATGAGTATGCCAAAACGAAGGAAGAGCTTTCCTGCCGCACCGACGGCCACATGGACGTGAACACCGTCCGGGCCGGGGCGGTGCTCATCTGCCCCGTGAAGGTGCCCGGCGGGGGCGTCTACGTGGGGGACATGCACGCCTTCCAGGGAAACGGCGAGATCGCCGGGCACACCGCCGACGTGGCAGGGGTGGTGACCCTGCAGGTTTCCGTGATCAAGGGACTGACGATCGACGGTCCCATCCTGCTGCCCGTGGAGGAGGATCTCCCGCACCTGGCGAAGCCCCTGACCTGCGCGGAGAAGCACGCCCTGAAATCGCTGGCGGAGACGTGGGGCGTGGCGAAGATGGAGGAGGATGCCCCCGTCTGCTTCATCGGCACCGGGGCGTCCATGAACGAGGCCATCGACAACGGCCTTGGAAGAGCGTCTTCCCTGCTGGACATGCCTCTGCCGGAGGTGAAGAACAGGGCCACCGTGGCCGGGGCCATCGAGATCGGCCGGGCGCCGGGCGTGGTGATGGTCACCTTCCGCTGCCCGGTGGAGAAGCTCGAGCGTATCGGCCTCATGTCTTTCGTGAGGCAGCAGTACAC
>CAZJAR010000163.1:0-2777 GCA_964543785.1 uncultured Synergistaceae bacterium
CGAGGGTTTCCAGGGCGGTGTCGAGGGCTTCCTCGTCCAGGGTGCCGAAGCCTTCGTCCAAAAAGAGGGAGTCCACACGGACGTTCCTGCTCGCCATGGAGGAGAGCCCCAGGGCCAGCGCGAGGCTGACGATGAAGCTCTCTCCGCCGGAGAGGTTCTTGGTTGACCGTATTTCGCCGGCCTGGTAGCCGTCCACCACGTTCAGCTCCAGGGGCTGCTCCCTGTCCCGGACCAGCAGGTACCGGTCGCTCATCTTCTGAAGCTGCCGGTTGGCCTGTCCGATCATCATGTCGAAGGTCAGTCCCTGGGCGAAATTGCGGTATTTCTTTCCGTCGGCGGAGCCGATCAGCTCATGGAGGCCGTCCCACCGGCGGCACTCCCTGCCCTGGGCCTCCAGGGCCGCCTTCTTTTCCTTTACCCGCTCTCGGGCTGCGGCGTTCTCGTTCAGCCTGTGCCTGAGGCCTGAAACAGCCTCCCGCAGTTCCTTCAGGAAATCTTCGCACTTGCGGAGCCGGGGTTCCAGCACTTCGAGAGGTTCGTCCGTCACCTGCCGGGATCGTTCCTCCGCCAGCTTTCTTTCCCGGTCCGCCCGCCTGGCAGCCAGGGCCGTCCGGCGGTCTTCCAGATCCTTCTTTCCCGCAGCCAGGGCGTCCCGCTGCTCCGGTTCAAGCCGGGCTTCCAGAAAGTCCTCTTCATCTTCAAAACCTGCCGCAGAAAGACCGGCGGAAAAAGCGGCCTCCGCCTTCCGCACTTCCGGCTCCCTCCGAAGGATAGCCTTTTGCAGGGACTCGACCCGGGATTTCGCCCCGTCAGCCCGTTCTTTCAGCCCGTCCCGGAGGTCCCGGGCTTTCTTCTCGGCCTCCCCGGCGGTTTCCAGGACGTTCTTCAGGCGGCGCTCTTCCCCGTCGGGATCCTTTTCGCCGTAGAGATCCTTCCGCTCCTCCAGAAGGCGGTCATACTCATTCCGGAGGATTTCGAGGCGCTTTTTTTTCTCCTCAAGGGCGCAGGCCAGGGTTTCCAGGGTGCCGTCGAGCCATTTGAGGTCGCTTTCCAGAAGGCCGATTTTCTTTTCGATGTCCGCCTTCTCCCGGACCTTCCCCTGCCATGCGTTCAGCCGTTCCCGCAGGGAGCCCGCCAGGGACGGCAGGTCCTCCTCATATATTTCCGAAATGCCGAGAGGCTGCAGCCTGGCCTCAAGGAGACTTTGAAGACGCAGGCAGTCCCCCCGCAGTTTTTCCAGGCCATCAGCGGAGAGTGCCAGCGCCTTTTCCGCCGCCGTTTTGGCTGAAAGGGCCGCTCCTTCGTCCTTTTCCCCGTCAGCCAGCTGCTGACGGGCTGCCGCCTCGGCCTTCTCCAGCCTCAGCACGGCTGCTTCCCGCTCCTCCGCCTCCCCGATGAGCTTTTGAAGGGCGGCGATCTTCCCCTCCGTCTCATCGGGAAGGGGGATGTTCCCCTCAGCAAAGGGGTGCTCCAGGGAACCGCAGAGAGGACACGCCTTTCCGTCCTCGAGTCTCGCCCGGTAGTCCTCCAGCTCGGCGATCCTGGTCAGGAAGGCCATCTCCCGGAGCAGGCCCTCCTTTTCGGCCCGGTATTCCCTCAAGAAGCGGCCGTCCAGCAGACGATCCAGCGATTCTTTCTCCCGGCGCAGGGTTTCGGACGCGGTCTCCAGGTCCCCTCTCCGGGCGCCGGTACGCTCCCGGCATTCCTTAAGCACGTCTTCCGCCTGCCTGAGGGTTTCCTTTGCCGCCTCCAGGGCGGCCTCCCCATCGGCCATGTCCTTTTGGCGGAAAACCAGGACGTTTACCTGTTCCTCCACTCCCGCCAGGCCGGCCGCCAGCCATTCATCCCGCCGGTGCTCCTCCAGCCAGCGTTCGGCGTTCTCCAGCCGTTCCGCCTCACCGGCCAGAAGCTCCAGTTTTTCATCCCGGCTTTCCCGGGCTTTGTCCAGGCTCCCGCCGTCCTGCCGGCATTCCTCATCCATGTCCGAAAGGGCGTTCCGGCGGTCCGCAAGCCACTGGTCAAGGGACCGGACCTTCGCGAAAAGGGGCGCGGCACGGTTCAGCTCTTCCTTCGCCCGGATGGTCCCCAGCTCCGCTTCGAGCAGAGCCTGGGCTCCCTCCCGGGCCCGGGACTCAAGTTCGGGGAGGCTTTCCTCTTCGGCTTTCAGGGCTTCCGAATCGTTGGCCTGCTGGTTCCGCAGGGCTTCGAGGGTGGCATGGGCGCCCTCGAGGGACGCCGCCCTCAGAGCCCGGTGGAGTCTTTCCAGGTCCGGTTCAAAGGCGGCCCATTCACCCTGCAGCTCAGTCTCTTCCTCCCCCAGGCCGGAAATCTCTTTTCCCAGCCCGTCCAGGGCCGTAAGCCAGGCCATGGCCTGTGCCGTATTCTCCAGCTTTCCGGCGGCCGCCTCTTCCTCCCGCGCCTTCTCCGCCAGGTCCCGCCGGAGGGCTTCCTCCTCCTCCGGCTGCAGGACCGTGATCCCCGCAGTCTCCGCCTGGAGCAGGTTCAGAGTCTCCCGCTCGTCCCGGCGGCGTTCGTGGACCTCCATGGAGATGAGGCTGTAAATTTCCGTGCCCGTGATCTGCTCCAGGATGGGGGCCCGGTCATCCGGGGCAGCCTGCAGGAACGCGGCGAAGCCCCCCTGGGCCAGGAGCATGGACCGGGTGAACCGGTCGAAATCCATTCCGGTGACTTCCTCGATTTGCCCTGCCACCCCCCGGATCTTGGACTCGAAGAGGGTGCCCGTCTCGCCGTCGGCGATTTCGTGCTTCGGGGCCTGG
>CAZJAR010000164.1:0-2735 GCA_964543785.1 uncultured Synergistaceae bacterium
GAATGACATTTTCCCTGTCCCGTTTCAGGGGTGACATTATCACTGTCTCGTAACACGGCTTCGAAGAGGCGGCCCCTCTGCTCGAAATTTACTCCATGCCCTTCCTTTTCACGGATGTCAAGGGAATTCACAACATCACCCGGGGCCCCCTGGGCGAGGAGATAGCGAAAGCCGCCGAATCAGCGGGACTCCTCATTATCGCCACGGGCGACTCCGGACTCTTCCGCCACATCTCGAACAACGTCCGTCCCATCACGAAACCCGAGGACATGAAGGGACTCAAGATCCGGACCCCGCCCATGTCCACCATCGTCAAGACCATGGAAACCCTCGGCGCCAACGTGGTCTCCATCCCCTTCGTCGAAACCTACATGGCCCTCAAGACCGGCGTTGCCGACGGACAGGAAAACCCGCTGACCAACATCGTCTCCATGAAGTTCCACGAAGTGCAGAAGTACCTCACGCTGGTGAACTACCAGTACCACGCGGAGATGTTCTACGTGAACAAGGACTGGTTCGAGGCCCTCTCCGAAAAGGACCAGGGGATCCTCAGAGCGGCTGCGAAAGAGATGATGCTCATGAGCGACGAGATCATCGCGACGGATGACGCCAAGTGCTTTGAATTCCTGAAGGACAAGATGGAAATCACCACCCTCACCGAGGAGCAGCACGCTGCCTTCGTCAAGGCGGTGCAGCCCGTCTACGATTACTACATCGCCAAGGGAATGTTCACCCAGGAAATGCTTGACAGGATGCGGGAGGCAGCCTCCCGGTAGCGGCACCGGTTCAAAATACCTGCGGGCAGGGAACAGGCTTCCCTGCCCGTCCCTATCGGAGGGGAACCATGGAGAAATTTCTGGAGAGATTCGACAAGCTGCTCACTTTCTGGTGCGTACTCCTGACAGGGGCAATGACCATCGCCGTCATTACCCTCGTGTTCAGCCGCTACGTCCTCGAAATCACCTTCATCTGGGCCGAGGAATCCATATCCGTGCTCTTCTACGCCACCACCTACTTCGGTGCCGCCCTTGGCGTCCGCTGCGACGAGCATATCCGCATCGACTATTTCACCTCAAAAATGCCCCCTTCCCTGGAACGTCCGGTAAAGGTCCTGCAGATAGTGGTGGTCATCCTCCTCCAGGTCTTTCTGCTCAGGGTGGGCATCAACTGGATTGCCAAGGTCGGCGGTACGCTGACCCCCGGATTGCGCATCCCGGTGAAATTTCTCTATGTGATGTTTCCCGTCAACGCCGCCATCGTGACTTTTTACGAATCCTTCCGGCTCGTCTCCCTCTTCAGGGGAAAGAAGCTCCCCGCCTGCACGGGAACGGCAGAGAACGAAATCCAAACGGTATAGCGGAGGAAACCCCATGGCTATTTTCATCCTGTTATCCACCCTGCTTGTCTGTGTCGTCATCGGAGTTCCCATCTGCTACTCCCTTGGGGCTTCAGCTGCGGCCTACTTCCTTCTGCTCAAGCCGTCCCTGGCGGGAATTTTCACCCAGAGAGTCTGGGCAGGCTCCGGCAGCTACGTCCTTATCGCCCTGCCCCTCTTCATCCTGGCAGGGGAACTGATGAACAGCGGCGGCATAACCCGCCGCATCCTCAGGTTCAGTCTGTACCTCGTCCGCCCGATCCGCGGCGGGCTCGGAGAGGTCAACGTCATCGCCAGCATGATCTTCGGCGGCATCACCGGTTCGTCGGTGGCCGATACGTCAGCCATCGGCTCCATCCTCATTCCGGAGATGGAAAAGGCAGGCTACGATACGGGATTCTCCGCCGGCGTCACCGTCGCCTCGTCCACCATGGGCATGATCATCCCGCCCAGCATTCCCATGCTTCTCTACGCCATGGTCTCCGGCGCTTCCGTGGGATCCCTCTTCCTCGCGGGGCTCGTTCCGGGAATACTCATCGGCCTGTCACAAATGGCTCTCGTCTGGATCATCTCGAGGAGGCGAGGATACCATCCTCCCAGAACCCCCTTCGACGCCGCCGATTTCAAAAACACCTTCAAGGACGGCATACTGGCCCTTATCATGCCCGTGATCATCGTCCTGTCCGTCTCGCTCGGCATCGCCACCGCCAGCGAATCGGCAGGCGTGGCCGTTCTCTACGCCCTGGTCCTCGGCTTTTTCGTCTACAGGGAGCTCGACCTGGGACAGATCGGGGGCATGCTCAAGAAGACCGTGCTCAGCTCAAGCTCCATCATGTTCGTCGTGGGATTCTCCACAATTTACGTGTGGATTCTCTCCGTGGAACAGGTCCCCGCCATGGTGAGCGCCTTCATGCTCGGCCTCGACGTCCATCCTTTCTGGATCCTTCTCTTCCTGGACGCACTTATCCTGGTCGTCGGCCTCTTCGTCGACGTGGCCCCCTCCATCATGCTCCTCTGCCCGGTGATGCTCCCCGTCATGAGAGGACTCGGCGTGGACGACCTCCAGTTCGGCGCCATCATGATCACCGGCATGGCCATCGGCCTGGTGACACCTCCGGTGGGGATGTGCCTCAACGTCTGCACCAAGATCTGCAAGAAGCCCATCACGGAGATTTTCGTCCATGCCCTGCCCTTCATCATCTGCAACGTGCTTATACTGCTGCTGGTCACCTTCGTTCCTGCTGTCTCCACCTGGCTGCCGGCACTGATGAAGTAGAGGAAGAGAACAGAAAAGAAGCCCGGAAATCCCTCCCTGGGGGCTTCCGGGCTTCTTTTTTTTTCAGGGTGTTCCGGTTCACTT
>CAZJAR010000165.1:0-2722 GCA_964543785.1 uncultured Synergistaceae bacterium
CAGAAATTGCCGCCGTGTTCGGAGTTCATCCCCACCCTGTCCAGAAGCAGGGTGAAGAACCACACGAAAACGAGGGAGACGAGGAGCAGCGTCAGGGACTGGCGCCAGATGGAAACTTCCATCAGGCGGCGGAAGCGGTACGACAGCCAGCGCGCCGCTTCAGACTTTTTCAGCCGCCGGAACCGGAGCAGCCGGAAGATCCTCGGCAGCCGAAGCAGCCGCAGCATGGAGGCGCCGCCCCCGGGAAAAAGAAAGGAAAGGAAGACATCCCACGGAATGGCAGCCACCCAGTCCATCCACCAGTCCCGGACATACTCCTTCTCCTTTCCGCCGTAGGTGAAATACCGGGCCGTCAGCTCCACGGAGAAAAGGGCGGAAAAGAAGAGATTCAGCCGCTCCAGGAAAAGATGGTCAAACAGGATCGACGCCACGGCTGCGAGAACCGATGCCGAAATGAGGAAGAGCAGCACCCCCTCCACGGCGGGATGCCGGAAGAAGAGGTCAAGCTTCCTGGAGCAAACGCCCTTGTCCGCGGAGAGAATGCCCATGGCGCAGCCTCCTTTGAAGGAATTGTGCGGGGAACGGGCCCGCTGCCGTCAGTCCTTTCCGGGACAGCCCTTTTCCCTGACCGCCCTGCAGATTCTGTTCAGCCCCTCTGTCAGGATGGATCTCGGGCAGGCGAGATTCAGCCGGATAAAGCAGTCGGAATTGCTGACGAACATATTCCCGCCTTCCAGCAGGACTCCCGCATTGTTCGCGAAAAACAAGGGCAGGTCCTCGCCGCCGGTAAAATAGGCGCTCACATCCACCCAGGCAAGGTAGGTCGCTTCCGGTATTCTGAAGACAGCGCCGGGGAGGTTTTCAGCCAGGTACTGCCTGGTGTATTCGAAATTCCCGTCGAGATACTCCACAAGCTCTTCAAGCCACTCTCCGCCGTGCTCATAGGCTGCCTGCGCTCCTGCTACGCTCAGGGGGTTTTCAAAATTGTAGTGCCTGTTCAGCCACACCTGCCGCAGTCCGTCGTTCGGAATGATGACGTTCGATAACATGAGCCCCGCAAGGTTGAACGTCTTGCTTGGGGCCATGCAGGTAATGATCCTGTCATAGTCCGGGAAGAGCTTTGCCAGGGGTATGTGCTGTTTCCCCTTCCGCAGAAGGTCGCAGTGGATTTCGTCCGAGATGACCCAGAGATTGTTCCGGACGCAGATGTCCCCCAGCCGCCGGAGTTCCTCTTCCGTCCAGACCCGTCCCGTCGGGTTGTGGGGGTGGCAGAGGATAAGCAGCGTGGTTTTCCCGTCGGCCGCCTTCCGGGCAAGGTCGTCGTAATCTATCCGGAAAAAGCCGTCAGAATTGACCAGGTCGGAGCAGACATACTGCCTTTCGTTGTAATCGGCGGCATGCTTGAAGTACGCATAGGAAGGGGTCAGAAAGAGCGCCTTCTCGTCAGGCCTGCAGATATGGCCGACGAGCTCGTACAGGGCCGGGATAATGCCGTTGGACGTCACCAGGTGCCTGCGCTCGAAGGTCCAGCCGTACCGGGCCCTGCACCAGCCGGCAAAGGCGCTGCAGTAATCGCCGGCAAAGATGCGGGTATAGCCGAAAATTCTGCGGTCAAGCCGTTTTTTGATGGCATCGATCACAACCTGGGGGGTGGCGAATTCCATATCGGCCACCCACATGCGGATAAACTCCTCGTCTTTGTACGGGAAGACCATGGAATCATCGGCGTGGAAAATGTAGTCGCGGAAGCCGTCCGTATTCAGGGCATTCGTGTTGCTGCGGTCAATGATTTCATCAAAATTGTACATATCGGAACCTCCATTTCTGCGGCTGGAAACCTGAACAGGTATTTGAAGGAAAGAGGATTCTTCCTCTGTAGAATCATCCGGCCGGCTTCGGATGACAGAGAAACTATAGCAATTGGGAACGGATTTGGAAATGAGCCGGGGAGGTTGGTTCATGCTGTTTTTTCCGCAAAACGCCTGGTCCGGTGCCGCCGGGAATCAGAAAGAACGGAAGGTGTTTTTTTAGATTTCCAAGGGACATCCACTTTCCCGCAATAGTTTACGATTTCTCAAAGATACATGAGGCTTTTTTCTGGCCAGGCAAGGAATTATCGTCCGAGGGCATCGGTCGTATTATTCTCCGGGAAGAAGAGGCCAACAAGTCAGTCAGTAAAAACGTCACCCTTCCGAGCTGGCTCAACCAGCTGGCCATGGAATCGAAGATCAATTTCTCAAACACCCTTCAGGAGGCGCTGCGGGAAAAACTCGGCGTGTAACGGCAAAAAACGCCCTCGTGGTTTCTCTCGGGCATCGTTCCAAAACCGGGAGTTCCCTGGCGTCTGCTTTTGAGGGTGAGGGAGCGGACAAAAGGACTGTCAGGAGAAGAAGATAGTTTTCACAAAGGACCACAGGAAGAGCGAGGACAGAGCTGCCCACAGGCACAGCACCAGTCCCCAGAAGAGCGATTCCGCCGCCAGGCACACCAGGCGCAGAAGCAGGCTGGTTCCCGAAAACAAAAGGGCAATGGAATTCACGATTCTTTCCATGAAAACCGCCTCCCCGTAGAGAGAATACCAAGCTGTTTTTCGTTGATCGAATAGTGTGTTTTATTAAAAACAAGTATACCGCAAAAAGATGGAACGGTATCTTATCGGGTTTTCCCTTCAGTCACTTCCCCTTGCTCCGCCGACAATCTCAAGCAGCCTTCCGAAGCTGTC
>CAZJAR010000166.1:0-2551 GCA_964543785.1 uncultured Synergistaceae bacterium
CGTCGGAGCCCCGGAAGGAGTCGTAGGGGTAGGTGGATTCGTACCGGTTGCCGATGCGCTGGGGAATCCGCCCATCCACAAGGTAGATCATGTTGATGATCTCGAGGCTTGCCACCGCGGAGTCCACCAGGGCCACGTCCACCTTCTGCCCCTCGCCGGTCTGGATCTTGTTGAACACCGCCGCCAGGATGCCGATGGCGCATGAGAGGCCGCCGAGGACGTCGCCCATGGCAGTGCCGGTGCGGGTGGGTTCGCCCCCCGGCCAGCCGGTGGTGCTCATGAGGCCGCTCATGGCCTGGGAGATGATGTCGTAGCCGGGGCGCTGGCTGTACCGGCCCGTATGGCCGAAGCCGGAAATGGCGGCGTAGACGATGGCGGGGTTGACCTTCTTCAGTTCCTCGTAGCCCAGGCCGAGCTTTTCCATGGTCCCGGGGCGGAAGTTCTCGATCACCACGTCAGCCTGTTTCACAAGGTCGAGGAAGATGGCTTTCCCCTTCGGATTCTTCAGGTTCAGGGTGACGCCCTTCTTGTTCCTGTTCAGGTTCATGAAGTAGGCGCTTTCACCGTTCTTGAACGGCCCCATCTGGCGGGTGTCGTCACCTGTGCCTGCCTGTTCGATCTTGATGATTTCCGCTCCCATGTCGGCGAACATCATGGTGCAGAACGGCCCGGCAAGCACCCGGGTGAGGTCCAGGACGCGAAGTCCCTCGAGGGCTCCTTTTCTTTTCATCGTACATCTTCCCCTTTCTTGTGACAGGTTTCGTTTTCTTCTCCAGGACCCTCTGCAGGCTCCCGGCGCTGTTTCCCCTTGTTCGGATCGACCCTGCGCTCGAAATAGCTGTAGAAGCGCCCCTTCCGGAGTTCTTCCATGTCTCCCCGGCACAGGGCGTCCAAAATCTCCTGGTGTTCCGCCACCAGTGCTTCCATATCCGTTTCAGTTGCCAGGTCCCTGAGGAGGGCGTGCTGGATCTGGTGGTACACCGTCCTGAGGAGCCGCAGTGTCCATTCCCTTCCCGCGAGGGCCGCCAGGGAGAGGTGGAATTCCATGTCCAGCCTGCTGAATTCGAGGAGAATCTCATCCCGGGAGTCACCGGAAGAGCCAAGGAGCCCCATCCGGGAAAGGATTTTTTTCAGGGCTCCCTGCTGCTCCCCGGTGAAGGTTCCCTTGCGGATGATTTCCCGGAAGAGGATTTCTTCAAGGGCATAGCGGATGTCGTACAGCTCCTCGATTTCGGAGGAGGAAAAGGCCACCACGAGGGAGCCCTTCTGCGGGAGAGAGCGGAGGAGTCCGAGCCCCTCAAGTATCTTCAGTCCCTCACGGACCGGGGCGCGGCTGATGTTGAGCTTCGAGGCGAGTTCTTCCTCCCGGATGAAGGATCCGGGAGGGTAGCTGTCGGAGAGGAGCAGCTCCTTCCGGACATAGGATGCCACCTCTTCAGCGAGGGTCTTGGGTCGGAACGGATTTGCCGGGGCCATGGAACGACCTCCTTCCGATATTGTCGACATTTAACGTGTTGACTTTATTCTACCCCTCTTTTGTCTTCTGTCAAGAAAAAAAACCCCGGCCGCTGGCCGGGGTTGAGCCTGATCTCATTGCATCAGGATAGAGGGAGTGTTGAGCGGTTTTCCCGTCTTTAGCGGATGAGGGTGCTGATGCGCTTGTAGAGCTGGACCGTCGCCAGGGAGACCACCGTTCCCTTCAGGAGATTGAAGGGCACCACGGCGTACAGGACAAGCGTCCCCATGTCGCTGATCGCGGGAATGGCCGCCGAGGACATGGCGATAATCTTCTCCAGGGGGAGAAAGTTCGAATAGAAGGGGAGCAGGAAGAAGTAGTTCGCCAGCGCCGCCGAAAAGGTCATGGACAGGGTGCCCGCCGCCAGCCCCGCGAGGGCGCCTTTCCGGGTCCTGTTCCGCCGGTAGATCAGGCCCGCGGGGACCACCAGGGCGCTCCCCACCAGGAAATTCGCCAGTTCGCCCACCCCGGCGGTGGAGGTGGTCAGCGAATGGATCAGGTTCTTGATCAGCTCGGTGAAGACCCCGGCTGCCGGTCCCCAGGAGAAAGCTGCCACCAGGGCCGGAAGGTCCGACAGGTCGAGCTTGAGAAACCGGGGGAACAGGGGCACTGCCATGTCGATGTACATGAGCACCGCCGCCACGGCGGACAGAAGGGCCGTCCAGACCATGCGGCGGGTTGAGTTGACGGTCGTCGCTTCCATAAATGCTTCGCCTCCCGAAAAAGAAAAGCCCCGGACGCACAGGCATCCGGGGCAAAAATGCGGATCTCGCCATCTTCTTCCATCCTGACTTCGCGGACGCCTTGCCTGTCCGCCTCACAGTCGGCTCCGGAATCGCACCGGATCAGCCTTTCGGCTCGCGGGCTGCGGACCCGAAGGCCCTTCACCGCCGGTGGGGAATTCCACCCCGCCCCGAAGATTTCGGGGATATGATACTCCATTTCCGCCGTCAGTGCCAGAGAGGGAAATGTTTTTGCTGTCATCCTGAACGACCGCAACAGCTTGTCATCCCGAGGAGCGGTTTCGGCGACGAG
>CAZJAR010000166.1:2561-2643 GCA_964543785.1 uncultured Synergistaceae bacterium
GATATGATACTCCATTTCCGCCGCCATTGCCAGAGTGTTTTTGCTGCCATCCCGAATGACCGCAATAGGTTGTCATCCTGAG
>CAZJAR010000167.1:0-2594 GCA_964543785.1 uncultured Synergistaceae bacterium
ATGAAGTCCGTTCCGTAAATCAGCACTCCCTCCCGTTTTCCTGATGTTTCCAGCGCATCGGCGGCGGCCAGGGCCATGACGTCGTTCGCGCAGTATATGCCGCGAAGGTCCGGAACGGCCTTGACGAGGTTCGTCGTGATATCGAAGGCGAGATTCCGGTCCCACTTGCCGGGCTGGACGGAAACGATCTCGACATTCCCGGCCGATGCAAAGACGTCGCCCGCACCCTTCTTGCGGGCCTCGCTCTGCCCCGCTCCCGGTATCCCCTCGATGATCGCGACTTTTCCGCCTTCCGCGCCCATTTTCTTCACCATATCTTCCGCCGCGAGCCGTCCCTGGTCGAGGAAGGTCGCGCTGATCCACCCGTCGAGCCTGCCGCCCGCGTCCTTCAGCGCCTTGGCATCGATGGCGGGGCCTGAGCAGATGACGGGAATCCCTTTTCCGTTCGCCTTCAGCACCCCCGGAATCAGGTTGAAGGGATCCATGGGCGTCACGATGATGGCGTCGTATCCCTTGACGACCATCGTCTCGAGGGTTTCGAGCTGCGACTTGAGGTCCCCCTCGGTCGGAGCGGCCAGGATCTCCACGGAAACGTTCATTTCGGAAGCCCATTCTTCGTAGCGTTTCTTCATCTCCGTCCAGTAGGGATTGGAGAGGGTGATGACCAAAACCCCGATTCTCTTTCCTCCGCCGTCGGACGGGATCTGCCCCAGCTGAGACTCGATCGTCGCGATCGACTCCGCCACCATGGGGTTCATTTCACCGAAAGCCGAACCCCATACGCTCAAAAGAAACACCAACGCCAGAAAGACTCCTCCCGCAGACCGCTTCATCTTCCAAAACTCCCCTTTCTTTTTTCGATCCCGCTCTTTTCCGAGCGCTCTGAAACAACGATCGCCGCCAGAATGATGAAACCGGTAACAAATTGCTGGTAGTAGGACGAAATCCCCGCCAGGACAAGCCCGTTTTTTACCACCCCCATCAGTATTCCGGCAAAGAACGTGCCGGCAATGCGAGGTTGGCCGCCCCGGATCCTCGTCCCTCCCAAAACCGCCGTGGCAATGGCGTTCATCTCTGCCATCGCGCCGGCAAGGGGTTCCGCGCTGTTCAGTTTCGACGTCAGGATCACCGATGCCAGCGCGGCACACACCCCGCACACAACATACAGAACCGTCTTATACAGCCAGGTGGAAACTCCGTTCCGGCGAAGGGCCTCCTCGTTGCCTCCCAGCGCCGCGGCGTATATTCCCAACCGCGTGCAGCGGGCCAGGAAGCCCCCCGCTGCGACAACAGCGGAGCAGATCAGGGAAGAGACCGGCAGTCCCCCGATCCTTCCTCTGCCGATCCAGGAAAAATCCGCCGAGAAGCCGTAAATCGGAATTCCCTGGGTAACTATCAGCGCCCCTCCTCCAACAACACTCATCATGGCGAGAGTGGCCATGAACGGGTTGACCTCCAGCTTCACCACCAGCAGCGCGTTCAGAAGCCCCAGCAGTGCTCCCGTCAGCAGCGCTGCCGCTATGGTGGGCAAAACGCCAAAACCGGCCTTTATGAGAGAAGCCATTACGATCCCGCAGACAGCCACGTTCGCTCCCACGGACAGGTCGATTCCCGCCGACGCGATCACCAGCGTCATCCCGACGGCAACGACGATGTTGATGCTGCTCTGGTCCAGGATGGTCACGAAATTTTCCCCTGTCAGGAAGTGCGGCGAAAGCCATGAGAAGAACAGGGAGAGCGCGACGGTCGACACTCCTACCCAGAAAGGCTGGGGTAACCTATTCATCGCCGGTACCCTCCGTATTTTCTCCATTGACGGGCTGGGAACCGGACATCATGGCGATCACATCCTGCAGAGAAACATCCCGGGTTTTTCCGCACCAGAGCATCTCTCCGGAACGCAGAACACAAATCCTGTCGGCGATCCGGAAAACTTGGGGAAGGTTGTGGGAGACGAAGAGAACGGCCATTTTTCTCTCCCTCAATCCCCGAATGATCCCGAGGACCAGTTCGCTTTCACGAACACCCATGGCTGCCGTCGGTTCGTCGAGGATGACGATGCCGGCCCGGTCCTTCCCCGATGCCTGCATCACCGCACGGGCGATGGCGACCGCCTGGCGCTGCCCTCCCGAAAGATCGGCTATCCGCGCACGGGTCGAAGGAAGCTCTATTCCCAGCTCTTTCAGCCTGAGGCCGGCCTCTGCGTGCATACGGGCGCGGTCCACAAGAAATCCCGCCTTCAGGGGCTCGGTGCCGAGGAAGAGGTTCGTAGCCACATCAAGATCCTCCACCAGGGCAAGGTCCTGGTAGACCGCCGACACTCCCTCCGCCATCGATCTCCGGGGAGAGAGGGAGAGATACTCTTTATCCCGCAGTCGAATAACGCCTCCGTCCGGCGTGATCGTTCCCGTGACGCATTTGAGCAGCGTCGACTTTCCGGCCCCGTTGTCTCCGACAAGGGCAAGAATTTCTCCTGAAAAAAGAGAAAGGGATATACCTCTGAGGACCTCTACCCTGCCAAAGTTCTTTGAGAGTGCCTGTATTTCGAGGACCTGTTCTACTGGGTCATGAAAAGACAAGGCCGACATCAATCC
>CAZJAR010000168.1:0-2522 GCA_964543785.1 uncultured Synergistaceae bacterium
CCCCCCTGCCGTGGAGGGCGAAATATCGCCGTACCCCACGGTGGTCGCCGTCACGAAGGCCCACCAGAGGGCGTCGTAAAAGCCCATCTGCTCGAAGTAGCGGACCGCCGCGGCACCGATGAGGACCGTGAGCACCGTGAAAAAGAGGACGTACTGGAAATTGTGCTGCCTCAGGAACCGGGAGGCGTACCGGTGGGCCCTGCCGAAGTAGGCGGCGAGCCTGATAAGCCGGAGAATCCGAAGCGCCCGGGTTGAGCGGAGCATCCTGAAGAGCCGAAGGGACCGGAGACCCTTGAACAGTGCATCGAAGGGCAGTATGGCGATGAGTTCTATGATGTGTGTTTTCACGTAGTGTTTTTTATCCGCCGCGAGAAAAAACCGTGTAAAGTAGTCTCCCACGAAGATCAGCCACACGGCTGTATCCACGAAGCCGAAGACCCCCTCTTCAGCCTCGGTGAAATCCATCCTTTCCTCGGCTATGATCAGCCCCACGGATGCGACCGCCAGAAAAATGAGAAAGAAATCGTATCTGCGCAGGGCTTTTTCTCTGTCTTTGATAAAAAACATGCCATCCCCCTCTTCCGGACAGGCTACAGCCTTGCCGGTCGTCTGAAACAGCAGAATGTTTCCGGGCCGGCCCGGAAAACGGCTGCTTTCCCGGAAACCGGAAAAATTGCTCCCGGAAAGTTGAAAAGCATCCCGGGTGGACATATATAATACAGGAAATTTCTGAATTCCAGATATCCGGAAGGGGCTGCCGGGATGAAAAAAACGCTGTTCCTGTTCTTTGCCGCTGCAATGCTGCTTTTCTGTGTTTCTCCTTCGGGTGCCGAGCCTTTCACGGAGAAGATGCGCCACCTTCTCAAGGACCTTCCCGGGTGGGAAGGCATGGAAATGGTCCCCATCGTGACGCCCGATTCCGGGCAGGGCAGGGCCGCCGTGTTCACCAGGGAGTACCACCAGGGCAGGACTCTTGTGGTGCAGGCCCTCAAGACGCCGGGAGGTCCGGACGGAAAAGACGACTTCGAGGCACAGGTGGTCGATGTTTCGTCGGAACGCATGCGGCAGGGGGCCATCGACGGGATCCGCTTTGCGGAAATTGTCTACCGGGTCTCTCCGGAGAGGAAAGTTCCGGAGGCCACGCTGTACGTCTTTCTGCCTCCGTACAGCTTTTCAAGAAGCGCACCGGAAATGATCGTGTTCACTCTGAATTCCATCAGCGGTGACGATGAACTCTTCCACCTGGCCCGCACCTTTGACTGGAAGGCCATCCTGGGGGCGCTGGGGGAGTTTTAGATTTTCCGGAGCCGGAACCAGATCCTGCCGGCGGCAGGCGGACAGCCAGGGAATGCCTGCCGCTCCTCGCCAGATCATGCGGAAGGGGGGGGGCCGTGTTCATTCCTTGACAGCCGGACGGCCACGTCCCATTATTGATTCCTGGCCCGTTCCGTCTTCCGGCATATCCGGAGGATCCATATCCGGCGGGCTGGTGGGGGCGTTCCCATGACCGGCATGGAAGAGTACCGGAAGAAGATTGTCCACGAGCGGGTGATCCCGAAGCGGGAAGCGGTGTACACTCCCTTCCCGGACAGAATGCTGCCCGAACTGCGCGCCTTCCTTGAGAGCAGCGGGATCAGCATGGTCTATTCCCACCAGGGGGAGATGTTCGACCGGGCCATGGACGGCGAAAACGTCATCGTCACAACGTCCACGGCCAGCGGCAAGACCCTCGGCTTTCTGCTCCCTGTCCTGCAGGAGATCCTGGTGAACCCGGCGGCCAGGGCGATCTTCCTGTACCCCACCAAGGCGCTGGCGAGCGACCAGTTCCGGAGCTTCGTCCCTCTCCTGGAATACTTCGGCCCGTCCCGCCTCCAGGCGGGAATCTACGACGGGGACACCCCCTCCGCCGAGCGGGGCCGCATCCGGAGCAGCGCCAACATCGTCCTCACCAACCCCGAGATGCTCAACGCCACCTTTCTTCCGAACCACGGCAGCTACGGCTTCAGCTTTTTCTTCGCCAACCTGAAGTTCATCGTGGTGGACGAGCTTCATTCCTACCGGGGGGCCTTCGGCTCCCATCTGGCCAACGTGATGAAGCGCCTCGGGCGGATCTGCAGCTACTACGGCTCCTCGCCCCGCTTCCTATGCAGCTCCGCCACCATCGCCAACCCCGTGGAGCTCGCGGAGAACATCTGCGGCCGTCCCTTTTCCCATGTCTCCCGGGACGGCTCCCCGTCGCCGGAAAAGCGCTTTTTCCTCTGGCAGCCCCCCACCGCCCGGGGGACGGAGTTCCGCGTCTCCCCGGCCCGGGAGGCCACGGGGCTTCTCGCCCGGCTCGTCCGGGAAAACTCGCCCTTCCTGGCCTTCTGCAAATCCCGGAACGCCGTGGAGGTCGTCCTGAAGGAAGTCCGGGACAGGCTGAAGGACGCAGCCCCGGAGTCCGGAGGGCGGGACATGGCATCCCTGGTCTCCGGCTATCGGGGAGGATACAGGCCCCTGGAGCGGCGGGAAATCGAGGAGAA
>CAZJAR010000169.1:0-2505 GCA_964543785.1 uncultured Synergistaceae bacterium
TCTCAAACACCAGTGGATTCACTTCCATGCCGGTTCGATCCCGGCTCTGGGTACACTAAAAACAAAACCCTAATTGACGATCAATCAATTAGGGTTTCTTAATTCTCAATCTGCGCCCATCTACATTCCATATCTTTCTAACATGTAATATCTCTCGGAAAAATAATATGATATACTCCATTGATCATAGAGAGTCTTTTTGATTCACCTTCCCCAAAAATGGGCAAGGTGAATAGTGATCACACGATCATGAGATAGAAGTGAGATTCAATGTAAAATAAGTAAAGATAGTTATCTGGTAAATATAAGTGCAGGTGGACAATCTTCTTGGTTACTTCCCCAATCCTTATTTGGTCGGTCACCCATTTTAAAGTGTAAGACACCCCCTTTCATAATATCTAGATGGCACAGATAATTCTTCGTATAAGGCTCTCCATTTAAAGTAGCAGACTGGATATATCTGTTATCTTTCCCTGTCTTTTCGGCTTGGATAGTAAATGTGTGTCCATTTTCCAAATACAGTTCAGCATTCTCGAATTGTGGACTACCTATAATGTAATAAAGACTTCCCGGACATACAGGATAAAAGCCCAAACTGCTAAAAACATACCATGCAGACATTTGTCCAGCATCATCATTCCCAGCAAGTCCTCCAGGCTTATCACCATATTCAGTATCCATTATATGACGGGTATACTTTTGAGTTTTCCAAGGTTGACCTGCATAGTTATACATATAAGCTACTTGATGACAAGGTTCATTTCCATGCCAATAGAGACGTTCTTCAAAAAGTGTATCTAATTTTTCGACATATTGTTTTTTCCCACCCATGACATCCATCAAACCATAAGGGTCTTGAGGTACATACCAAGTATAATGGCAAGGAGCACCTTCGGTGATATAAAAAGCAAAGTGGTCTATTTTATTATCTTCATAAAATCGTCCATCTTGATATCGTCCATTCGCATATCCAGTACGTGGGTCGATGACATTTTTATAGTTTTGGCTGCGTACTTTCAAACTATCAAAATCTGACTTTTTTTGTAATTTCAAGGCCACTTGTGACAATACGAAATCATCCAACGCATACTCTAATGTACGTGAAGTCTGTTCTCGATTGTGAAATGCTTCCTTGACCGGTTCCTCCAAAGGAATATATCCATACTCCAGATAACTTTCCAGGGCTCTCCTACCCATACCGTTAGCATAATCAGCATAGTCTTTTGGGGTTTCAAACGCATTTTTACGCATCGCTTCATAGGCTGTTTCAATATCAAAATTATCAACACCTTTAATGTATGCATCACCAATGGCTGCAATGCAATGATCTCCAATCATAGCTGCTGTATAACTGTTCCAACAAGGGAAAATAGGCAACCATCCACCTTGTTTGTATTTATTCACTAATGATTGCATCATTTCTCCACTCTTGGTTGGTGAAAGTAAAGTAATCAGTGGATGTAAAGCTCTATAAGTATCCCACATTGAAAAGTCATCATAATATTGTGTGCCTTTGGGGGCTTGTAAGATAGGGCTCCCTTTAGAAAATGCAGGATAACGTCCATCTATATCACTGATGGTGCGTGGTAAAAAAGAGGCTCTATACAATGAGCCATATAGCTTACGACAAAGAGTGTCATTAGAGTTAGAAACCCTTATCCGCCCCAAGTGTTCCTCCCAGACTAAAGTCAATTCGCTACGAGTCTGCTCAAAACTTCGATGAGGAATTTCTGTTTCTAGATTACGTCTTGCTCCTTCTATATCCGTAAAAGAACTAGCTGTTTTGATTAGAATAGGCTGTTTATAATCTTTTCTTTTGAATTCAATGTAAAGACCAATATCTTTGGCATTTCCTATTTGAATTTGCCCGGCATTGATAGTATCCTTACAATAAGTTCCGTAACTTTCGATTGGATCAAAATATTGAATAACAAAGTGACCACTATATCCAGCCGAAAGTCCTCTACCTTGATAAATACGATGAACGGGATTATATCCTCTAATTTCTTTACGAATAGTATCAAGTTCGATATATCCTTGTCCCTCGTCACTATTTGGGTTAATTATCAGATAAGCAGGTGCATCGACTGGATAAGTAAAACGAAAAATAGCACTGCGCGATAGAGCAGTCATTTCAGCCTGAATACGCGACTGGTGCAAGTAAACAGAATAATATGCCGGAGTTGCAACTTCATTCTCGTGTTTAAATGGAGTGGATCTCTTGGTCGGAAGACAGTTTACTATTTCTGTTGCAGGAAAAAGGGTCATAGAACCATAATCTTGCGTACATCCTCCTACAATCCAGTGTGAGTTGCGGAAACCTTGGAATAAAGAATCTTGATAATAATAAGGACTGATACATTTTAGTTCGGTATCTCTGGTTTGAGGAGTCCAAAAATTCATACCATTGGGTTCGAGTACTGCTGGCAATGTCTGTCCATATTCTTCACTACCTTTACCAAAACGTCCAGCTGTTAACATCGAACTAGCATCTGTTCCTACTCT